>NZ_JBKKRK010000013.1:0-161656 GCF_048847255.1 Pseudomonas algeriensis
TCCCTTGTGGGAGCGAGCCTGCTCGCGATAGCGGAGTGTCAGTTGGTGATGAATTGACTGACCCGCCGCCATCGCGAGCAGGCTCGCTCCCACAGTTGTTTTGGGCTGGCCTCAAGATTTGTGTACATCACCGCTCCCACACGGCTGGTCGAAACGCTTAGTCCGCCAACAACACCGCCGCATCAAACCCCACCCGCAAGTTGCCCCAGTGACGGCCGCCGAAGAAGAACGGCACGTCGATCTCGGTCATGATTTCCCCGGTGTCGCGCAGGTAGGTCTGGAGCAGGAAGCGCTGGACGTTGCCCGCAGCGCGCAGGCCGATCGGGTCGTTGAAGATCCGCTTGTTGCGGCACACCGGCAGGTCAACCGCGCGGTCGCCGGTGGGTTGCTTGGAGACCCAGCTGTTATTGACCGGGCAATACCCCTTCGTATCGACAATGAACGAGACCTTGCCGCCCGGCGTGCTGCGGGTGAGCTTGTCGCATTCTTCCTGGCAGACCCGGGCAAAGCGTTCGGTATAACTGGTCATGTATTGCTTGGGATCGGTGCCGGGAATCAATTGGTAATTCTGGTCGAACAGGTTGACACCTTCATCCTGCAACGCCTGCAAATGAACCTGCAGCGTGTCGCGGCATTCGCTGGCACGGGTGATGGCGGCGTCCAGCTTGCCGTGGCCAAGCACGAAGCGGCCCAGTAGCGTCTGGACTTTCTCCGCCACGCCAGACAGGTCGCGGGTGGCGGTCGCCGATTGCTGCATGCGTTGGTCGATCGACTGGCTGTCGGCGTGGATCTGGGTGACGCGTTCGTTGATGCCAGTGTTGGTATCGGCGAATTGCTGGATATGGTCAGCGATGTCGGCCAACTTGCCGTTGGTGGATTCGAAGTCGACGATCATGCTTTCGAAATGACCGGACGCGCGTTCAACGACTTTCTGGGTTTCCCGGGCGCTGTGGCTGATCTGGGTGGTCTGTTCGTGGGTCGAGCTGACTTCCTGCAACATGGCGTCGATGTTACGGGAGATATCGTCGGTGGCGCGGCTGACGTTCTGCGCCAAGGTGCGCACTTCATCGGCGACCACCGCAAAGCCACGGCCACTTTCCCCGGCACGCGCGGCTTCGATGGCGGCGTTGAGGGCCAACAGGTTGGTCTGGGCGGAAATCTGCTGGATCAGGCCGACGATCGACTTGATGCTCGAAGAGCGCTGGTTGAGGGCGTCCACCAGCCCGGCGAACTCGCCGAGGCTGCTGGAAATCTCGCTGATGTTGCCGGTCACTTCCAGCAATTCGGCGTAGGAGTCCCGGGCCATGCTCAGGTTCTGCGCGGTGGTCCCGGATATGCCCTGGGTCTGGCGCGACACCTCTTCGATACGGCCCACAGCGGTATTGCTCTGCTCCATCACTTCCTTGGCGAAGCGCGCCTGGTGCGTCGCGCTGTCGCTGGAATCACTGATGTTCTTCAGCGAGCGGGCCGATTCGACGGCGATATGGACGGTCAATGCCTGGACGTTGCTAATGATCTCGCGCTGCTTGGCCAGGAAACGGTTGCAGGTGGCGGCCAGCGTGCGGATCTCGTCGTGGGTCACCAGCGGCAGGTCCTTGGACAAGTCGCCCTCGCCGTTGGCGATCTCTTCCAGTGCTTTGGTCATGGCGGTAACGGGGCGCACGATGAGGTGGCGGAAGTACCAGACCATGAAACTGACCATGGCCAGCGTCAAAAGCGCGCCGAAGAGCAGCGCATGGGTGAGGCTGTCGAGGCGGTCTTGAATCTGTCCCAGCAGCGCGGCGTCAAGCTGGGCAGTGCGCAACTGCAGGACGATATCGGCGCGGGCGCTGAGGGCCACCCAATAAAGCAAGGCACTGACCGCGACCAAGAGGAAAAGGCTTGAAAGCTTTTTGGTGAGGGTATCGAAAAATTGCATTTCGATAGACTCATACAAGGCCTTTAACGTCTGCATCACAGCTCCAGGGAAAAATAGATTCGATGGCATACATTCGACCGAGAACGGCAAAGCTTTAGGGGGTTGGGGCGATTTGATATCACCCTGGGATTCTGACGCGGCCTGGCCCTGTCTTTTCGGTGCGAAAGGGATGTCAATAACTGTTGTTACGAATTAGACGAAAGTCGTACTAGCGCCTTGTCCGGCGACTGCTACGGTTTGAAGTGCAGAACAATAACAACAAAACAAGAGGGCGCTTCGATGTCCACTGAAAAACAACAGGCTGCGCGTGCCTACTGGACGGAAAATCTACGCTGGATGCTGGTGTTGCTGGTCATCTGGTTCGTGGTGTCGTTCGGTTTCGGCATCTTGCTGGTCGACTCACTCAACACCATCAGTTTCTTCGGCACGCCCCTGGGGTTCTGGTTTGCCCAGCAGGGGTCCATCTACGTCTTTGTGCTCGAGATCTTCTTCTATGTCTGGAAGATGAATCAGCTTGATCGCAAATATGACGTTCACGAAGACTGAGGGCAGCGCACATGGACACAAAAACCCTGATCTACCTGGTCGTAGGCGCCACCTTTGCGTTGTACATCGCGATCGCGATCTGGACGCGGGCCGGCTCCACCAGTGAATACTACGTCGCGAGCAAGGGCGTGCACCCCGTGCTCAACGGCATGGCGACCGGTGCGGACTGGATGTCGGCGGCGTCGTTCATTTCCATGGCGGGGATCATCGCCTTCGCGGGGTACGACGGTTCCGTCTACCTGATGGGCTGGACCGGCGGCTACGTCCTCCTGGCGATGTGCCTGGCGCCGTACCTGCGCAAATTCGGCAAGTTCACCGTGCCCGAGTTCGTTGGGGCGCGTTATTACTCGCAGACGGCGCGGGTGGTGGCGGTAATCTGCGTGATCTTCATTTCCTTTACCTACGTGGCGGGGCAGATGCGCGGCGTAGGCATCGTGTTTTCCCGCTACCTGGAAGTGGACATCAACACCGGCGTCATGATCGGCATGGCCATCGTGTTCTTCTATTCGGTGCTGGGCGGCATGAAAGGCATCACCTACACCCAGGTGGCGCAGTACTGCGTGATGATCTTCGCCTACATGGTGCCGGCCATCTTCATCTCGATGATGATCACCGGCAATCCGATCCCGCAGCTGGGCTTCATCAGCGAAGCCGCCGGCTCGGGGCAGAGTGTGATCGAACGGCTCAATGGCCTGGGCGCCGAGTTGGGCTTCTCTGCCTATACCAATGGCACCAAGTCGACCATGGACGTGTTTTTCATCACCATGGCGCTGATGGTGGGGACCGCGGGCCTGCCCCATGTGATCGTGCGGTTCTTCACCACCCCCACCGTCCGGGACGCACGCAAGTCTGCCGGCTACGCGTTGCTGTTCATCGCGATTCTCTACACCACCGCACCGGCGGTGGCAGCGTTCGCTCGTACCAACCTGCTGACCTCCATCCCCAACGTCAGTTATGCCACCGCGCCGGACTGGTTCAAGGCCTGGGAAAATTCCGGACTGATTGCCTGGGCGGACAAGAACAACGACGGCATCATCCAGTACAGCCCTGGGGCGGCGCTGGTCGGGGCGCCGAGCTTTACCGGCGAACGTGGGGCGCATGAGCAGCGGTTGCTCAAGAACCAGCTTTCGCCGGTGCCCAACGAGCTGTATGTCGACAACGACATCATGGTGTTGGCCAACCCTGAAATCGCCGGGCTGCCCGGTTGGGTAATTGCCTTGATCGCTGCCGGTGGGCTGGCGGCGGCGCTATCGACGGCAGCGGGGCTGTTGCTGGTGATCTCCACCTCGATCTCCCATGACCTGCTCAAAAGCAACATCATGCCCAGGATCAACGAGAAGCAGGAGTTGCTCGCGGCGCGTATCGCGGCCGGTGTGGCGGTGTTGATCGCGGGATTGTTCGGCATCTACCCACCCGCATTCGTCGCCCAGGTGGTGGCGTTCGCCTTCGGGTTGGCGGCGTCTTCGTTCTTCCCGGTCATCGTCATGGGGATCTTCTCCAAGCGCATGAACCGCGAAGGCGCGATTGCCGGGATGATCGTCGGGCTGACCTTCACGTTCACCTACATCGTCTATTTCAAATTCATCAACCCGACGATGAACACGGCTGAACATTGGTGGCTTGGTGTGTCCCCTGAAGGCATCGGCACATTGGGCATGGTATTCAACTTCCTGGCGGCCCTGGTGGTGTCACGCTTCACCGCGCCGCCACCGGAGCACATCCAGCATCTGGTCGAGGACATCCGCGTACCGAGGGGTGCTGGCGCCGCCATCGATCACTGACCTTCAACGAGCCCCAAAAAGGAGAGGGGACCGATAAAGGGCGCCGGAGTCATCCTCCGGCGCCCTTTAATGCATTCAGAGTCAAGCGTGGAAATGTTGGAAAGATTTACTGGGAATCATTCTCAAAGTATATTCGCTCTCATTTCCAACCCTCTGTGAGTGCGCGTCTTGAATCGTTTCACCCCTTTCGCCTACCGCAACGCCCTCGTCAAATGTGTTTTACCTGCGCTGTCCTGTTGTTTCATGGCCAGCCCCTTGAGGGCACAGGACACCCTCGAACTGCCCACTACGGATGTGCAAGGCAGTCGGATCATTCAGGACGAGGGCTACACGGCGACGCAAGCCAGCACGGCGAGCAAGAGCGATGTACCGATCAAGGAAGAGGCGCAATCGATCAACGTAGTCACTCAGCAGACGCTGGCGGACTATCAGGTGCGCTCGCTGGAGGACGCGATGAAGTTCGTCAGCGGCGTCAGCCAGGGCAACACCCTGGGCGGCTCGCGGGACTCATTGGTCAAGCGCGGCTTCGGCACCAACGACGACGGCTCGATCCTGCGCGACGGCGTGCGTTCCAACCTGGGCCATAACTTCAGCGCCACCACCGAGCGGGTCGAAGTACTCAAGGGGCCGGCCTCGATGTTGTACGGCGCGCTGGAACCTGGCGGACTGATCAACGTCATCAGCAAGAAGCCGCAATACACCCAGAGCACCACGCTCAGCGGTTCCGCCTACAGCGAAGGCGGCGGCACCATGGCCCTGGACACCACCGGACCGCTGGGCGATACCGGATTGGCCTATCGCCTGATCGCCGAGCGCGGCCATGAGGATTACTGGCGCAACTACGGGGTTAACGAGAGCACGCTGGTGGCGCCGTCGTTGGCCTGGACCGGCGAGCGGGCTTCGTTGAATTTGAGTTATGAGTACAACGAATATTCCAACCCGTTTGACCGGGGGACGATGTTCACCAATGGACATCCGGCCGACATCGACTATGACAAGCGCCTGGATGAACCTTGGGCCAAAAGCGTTGGCATCCGCGAAACCGCCACCGCGCGGTTCGAGTATGAACTGAGCGAGGCGTGGAAGACACGGGTGACCTACGGCTGGAACAATGACCGTTACAGCCTTTCGATTGCGCAGCCGCGCCTGTCGAATGGTGTCCTTCAGCGCGCCGCCAACGGTGCCCATTATGACGATGAAACCCGCTACGCCAGTTGGGACTTCATTGGCAATCAAGAATTGTTCGGCCAGCGTCATGATCTGTTGGTCGGGGTCGACAACCAGGTTTCAGACCAGTTTCGGGGCAAGACTTACCGTGGCGCTAACCAAGCAGGTTTCGACCCTACGACTCCGGTGTACGGTGGCCTGGATGAGCCAAGTCGTGTGAATGCTGCGCAGAGCAACCTGAGCAACAAGCTGACCTCCAGTTCGGTGTATCTGAAGGACAACTGGCACCTGGACGACCGCTGGATCCTTGTATTTGGCGGTCGTTATCAGCATTACGATCAATACACGACGCAGGGACTCGTCCCTGCCAAGCCAGTTCGCGACGATAATGGAGACGCCTTCGTCCCATTCCTCGGCCTGGTCTACAAAGCCACGGAAGAACTGTCGCTATATGGCAACTACAGTCGCTCGTTCAAGCCTAACGACGTGGTGGACGAGGGTAGTCATACCTTCAAGCCGGAGGAGGGCCGCAGCTACGAAGTCGGCGCGAAATACGATCCGCTGCCGGGCCTGAATATCAACCTCGCCCTGTTCGATATCGTGAAGAAAAACGTCGTGACGTCCTCTACGATCAACGGCGTAACGTTGGCAGAAGCCGCTGGCAAAGTCGGCTCTCAAGGCCTCGAACTCGATATCACTGGTCGCCTCGCCGAACGTTGGGACTTGATCGGCACCTACGCCTATACCCACACGGAGATCCTTGATGATCCGGACGATGAAGGCCATCGTCTGGCCGACGCCCCCAAGCACACCGCCAGCCTGTACCTGAGCCACCACCTGAACGTCCCGGCCGAATTCGGTGCCTGGCACGCCGGTGCCGGCGCCCGTTATGTCGGCGAGCGCGCCGCCAACAACGCCAACGATTTCTGGCTCAGCAGCTACACCGTCGCCGACGCTTTCCTGCGCTGGGAGTCGCCGGTGTTCGGGCACAAGACGTCGTTGCAGTTGAACGTCGATAACCTGTTCGACAAGCAATACTACCCGTCATCCACCGGCAGTGAACTTCAGGTCGCCGTCGGCGAGCCGCGTACCGCCAGGTTGAGTGCCAGCGTGACGTTCTGATCGCAGCACGCCAACAAAAATGCCCGGACAACCATGTCCGGGCATTTTTATTTCTGGCTTCAGGCCGTCTTCGCGCAAGCTCGCTTCCAACGAAGCGCTCTTTCAGCGAAGTCTTCGCTCGTGAGCTATGGTTGAGCCAAGCGCAGCGCTTTAGAGGTGAGTAATAATTTCCCCTTTTCGGGGCGTTCGGCCTCGACTTCCCGTCTGTCTGCACCGATTCGACCCGTTTGCTGTGCCGGCGCTTGAAACTGGAGTCAGCGTTTCAGGGCTCGAATCTCTTTTCGTCGCGAAATCAAAAATAAATTTCGCTTTTTCACCGCTTTGCGCCGGTTTTTCCAGCATTGCTTCAATCCGCCGCACTTAGGCACAGCCCTTGCTACGGCTCCACGAGACCCAGCAGAAAGGAGTTTCGATACGCAAATATAAAAAAGGGGCGCACGTCATCCAGACGCAAAGGCCTGATCAGAGACCCATGCCTGACGAGGTATTCAAAGAACCAGGGCTCATAAACGAGGCAAGGCCGTACTTGGTGGAATGACGACGTAATAAGAAATGCCGTGTACGACACGGCTGGGAGTTGGCTATGCCCCACGCTTTTTTCAATGAAATGTACGACGCGAAGGGTGACTGCCGCCCGCACTACCAAGCATTCTCGCGCTGGCTGGCGGACACGCCGCTGGAACTGCTGGAACAACGCCGCCGTGAAGCCGACCTGCTGTTTCATCGGGCGGGCATCACCTTCACGCTTTATGGGGACGAGCAGGGCACCGAGCGCTTGATCCCGTTCGATATCATTCCGCGCAGCATCAAGGCCAGCGAATGGCAAATCGTCGAACGCGGCTGCATCCAGCGGGTCCAGGCCCTGAACATGTTCCTGGCCGACATCTACCATGGCCAGCGCATTCTCAAGGAAGGCATCATCCCCGCCGAGCAGGTGCTCGCCAACGAGGGTTATCAAATTGCGATGCAGGGCCTGGACCTGCACCGAGGCATCTATGCCCACATCGCAGGCGTCGACCTGGTCCGCGATGGCGATGGCAGCTATTACGTGCTGGAGGACAACCTGCGCACGCCAAGTGGCGTGAGCTACATGCTCGAAGACCGCAAGATGATGATGCGCCTGTTCCCCGAACTCTTCGCCGCCCAGCGCGTGGCGCCCATCGATCATTACCCGAACCTGTTGCTCGACACGCTCAAAAGCTCAAGCCCGTTGGACAACCCGACCACCGTGGTCCTGACGCCGGGGCGTTTCAACAGCGCCTATTTCGAGCACGCGTTCCTGGCCCGGGAAATGGGAGTGGAGCTGGTGGAAGGTGCGGACCTGTTCGTGCGTGACGACCATGTCTATATGCGCACCACGGCCGGGCCCCAGCAGGTGGATGTAATCTACCGTCGCCTGGACGATGCCTACCTCGATCCGCTGTCCTTCAACCCTGATTCCATGCTCGGCGTGCCGGGGCTGATCGCGGTCTACCGTGCAGGCAATGTGGTGCTGGCAAACGCCGTCGGCACGGGCGTGGCGGATGACAAGTCGATCTATCCCTATGTCGACGACATGATCCGTTTCTACCTGACCGAAGAACCGATCCTGAAGAACGTGCCGACCTGGCAGTGTCGCAAACCCCAGGACCTGTCCCACGTACTGGCGAACCTGCCCGACTTGGTCGTCAAGGAAACCCAGGGTTCCGGCGGCTACGGCATGTTGGTCGGGCCAGCTGCCACCGCAGCGGAGATCGAAGATTTTCGGGCCCGCCTCAAGGCCAGGCCCGAGGCCTATATCGCCCAGCCGACCTTGAGCCTTTCCACCTGTCCGACGTTCGTCGAAAGCGGCATCGCGCCACGCCACATCGACTTGCGTCCCTTCGTGCTTTCCGGCAAGGAAACCCGCCTGGTGCCCGGCGGCTTGACCCGCGTGGCGCTGCGCGAGGGCTCGCTGGTGGTGAACTCGTCCCAGGGCGGCGGTACCAAAGACACTTGGGTCGTGGAGGACTAAGACATGCTTTCAAGAACCGCATCGGACCTCTACTGGATGTCCCGCTACCTGGAGCGCGCCGAGAACCTGGCACGCATGCTCGAAGTCAGTTATTCGCTGTCGCTGATGCCCCAGGCCGGACGCGGCGATGGTCAGGCCGAGCTGGCGATGTCGTTGCTGGCGGCCGGTACGCTGGATGACTACAACGCCCGTTATGACACCCTCAACACCGAGCGCATGCTGCATTTCTTTGCGTTGGACGAAACCAACCCCGGCAGCATCTACAGTTGCCTGCGGGCGGCGCGGACCAACGCCCATGCCGTGCGCGGACGCATCACCGCGGACATGTGGGAGAACATCAACGCCACCTGGCTGGAGATGCGCAGCATCGCCAGCAACGGCCTGGGCCGTTATGGCATCAGCCATTTCTGCGAATGGGTGAAGGAGCGTTCGCACCTGTTCCGTGGCGCGACGTCGGGCACGATCATGCGCAACGATGCCTACTGTTTCATTCGCCTGGGGACGTTCATCGAGCGCGCCGACAACACCTTGCGGCTGCTGGATGCGCGCTACGAGATGTTCGGCGAAGAATCGGAAGAGGTCAGCGACAACTCGGCGCGCGGTTACTACCAGTGGAGTGCGTTGCTGCGGGCGTTGTCTTCGTTCGAGGCGTTCAACGAGATCTACCGTAACGCGCCGAATGCCGAGCAGGTGTCCGAGATGTTGCTGCTGCGGGCCGACGTGCCACGCTCGCTGCACGCCTGCATTGAAGAACTGGACCATATTCTCGCCAGCCTGCCGGGCAATAACGGTCGGCCGGCGCAGCGGCTGGCCGCCGAGCTGAATGCGCGGCTGCGTTATTCGGGGATCGACGAGATCCTCGCGTCGGGCCTGCACCAATGGTTGACCGAGCTGATTGGCCAGATCCGCCACTTGGGCCAGACCATCCATGACGCCTATCTGGAGGTCGTATGAAACTGTCCATCCGCCACGACACGACCTATAGCTATGCCGACGAGGTCTGCACCAGCATCCAGTTCCTGCGCCTGACGCCCAAGGACACCCGACGCCAGACCATCCTGCAATGGCATCTTGAATTGCCGCGCCTGGTGCGCAGCCAGCTCGACCCGTACGGCAATATCCTGCACGTCATGACCATGGACGAGCCTCACGGCGCCCTGATCCTGACCGCTTATGGTGAAGTGCAGATCGACCAGACAGTGGAAATGGAGCCCGATACCCAATCACCGCTGCCGTTCCTGCGCACCAGCCGCCTCACCCTGGCCGACGACACCCTCAGCGCTTTCGCCGTGGCGCAATGCGGCGCACGCCGTGACCGTGCTGCGTTGGCCGACTTGATGAATGGCCTTGCCGATCGCATGCCCTACAGCCCCGGCACTACTGCCGTCAGCAGTACGGCGGCAGAGGCGTTCGCCGGTGGCGCCGGGGTCTGTCAGGACCATGCCCATGCGTTCGTGGCCTGCGCCCGCAGCCTCGGCGTGCCGGCGCGTTATGTGTCCGGCTATCTGTGTACCGAGGACGAGAGCCATCTGGCAAGCCACGCCTGGGCCGAGGCTTGGCTGGATGACGGCTGGTACAGCTTTGACGTGACCAATCGCTTGCTTCGTCCCGACCGCCATTTGAAGTTGGCGATTGGCCTGGATTACCTTGACGCCTGTCCGGTTCGCGGCATGCGCCGTGGTGGCGGGGCGGAGCAGATGCACGCGCGGGTGCAGGTAAGCTCGATGGTTCAGGTGCAGCATCAGTAATTTGACCATTGAAGGCTAAGGCCTCTTCGCGAGCAGGCTCGCTTCCCCAAAGGTTCGAGTTAACCCTGGGGGGAGCGAGCTTGCTCGCGATGAGGCAGGCACATCCAACCTCTATACGGCTACTGAACAGGCAAAACCCTGCGCATTGGCTATACCTGTAGTTCCGCCCCCCTCAGGTGTGGCCTACAGGAGTAACAGCATGAAACTCGCGTCCATGATCGGCACTGTCTGCATCGCTTCGCTCGCGCTGATGGGCTGCTCGAGCAAAGTCACCCAGCCGGACGAATACTCCGGCTTCCTGGGAGACTACAGCCGCCTCAAGGAAGAAAAATCGCCTTCGGGGGCCGAAGTGATGCGTTGGGTCGATCCGAAGATCGATCTGGCTAAATACTCCAGTGTGTATATCGAGCCGACGCAGCTCTATCCCAAGCCGCAACCGACCGTGAAGATTCCCGCCGGCACGTTGGCCGGCATTACCAGCTACTACGACCAGGCGCTCAAGCGGGAGGCGGGCAAGTCGTTGCCTCTGGCGACCAGTCCCGGGCCGGGTGTGTTGGTAGTACGGGCGGCCATCACCGCGGTCAGCAGCAAGACCGAGGGGCTCAAACCTTATGAAGTGATTCCGATTGCCTTGGTGGCCGCCGCGGTCAGTACGGCCAGCGGCATTCGCGATCAGGAAACCACGCTGGGCACCGAAGCGGTGTTTCTGGACGGTGGCAATAATGCGGTGGTCGCACAGGTGGTGCGCAAGGGCACGGGTAAGCTGTTGTCAAACGAGTCCCAGGTCATGAAGCCCGATGATGTCAAAGGGGTGATCGACGGCTGGGCCTCAGATCTGCACCAGTCGTATTTGCAGCTCAAGGCTAAATAGCGGGCCCCGCCACTCGTGACTTTTTGTGTGCAGGCATAGGTCGGAGCTCCATTTCATGGTTAACTCCGGCCTCACTGTTTTCAAACCTGTCAGAAGGAATCCGTTCATGGCTCAAGTCACCCTCAAAGGCAACCCAGTCCAAGTCAACGGCCAATTGCCACAAGCCGGTTCCAAGGCGCCAGCCTTTTCCCTGGTTGCCGGCAATCTGTCGGACGTGTCCCTGCAAGACTTCGCGGGCAAGCGCAAAGTGCTGAACATTTTCCCAAGCGTCGACACCCCGACCTGCGCCACTTCCGTGCGCAAGTTCAACGCCCAGGCCAACGACCTGGATAACACCGTGGTGCTGTGCATTTCCGCCGACCTGCCGTTCGCCCAGGCCCGCTTCTGTGGCGCCGAAGGCCTGGAAAACGTACAGAACCTGTCCACGCTGCGCGGTGCCGAGTTCATCGAGAACTACGGCGTCGCCATCGCGGACGGCCCGCTCAAAGGCCTGACTGCCCGCGCCGTGGTGGTGCTGGACGAAAACGACACCGTGCTGCACAGCGAGCTGGTCAAGGAAATCGCTGAAGAGCCGAACTACGAGGCGGCGCTCGCAGCCCTGAAATAACTGTTCCGAAACAAAGTATTTATTACAATTGTTAACGGCCTGGCCTGACCAGGCCGTTTTCATTTGTGTTTCAAGGCCTTAGCCGAGCATGGGAAAGGTAAGCCCAAGGTAAATTGCCGGTAAAGGCGCTTTGCTAAATACCCGCCAGTGCTTATCGTTCAGCCTCCTGTAGAAGAAGCCCACGCGCCCAATGGTTGACCATTCAATGCAATCCTCTGTTTCCCGTAAATCCCGTCGCTGGCTGTTCGGCCTGCTCATCCTATTGGCCGTTGCGTTGCTGGCTTGGAAATTCTGGCCTGCCGGCACCGGCTCGAACAACGAAGCAGGGCAGAAAGGCGCGGCCGGGCATATGGGGCGTTCGGGCGGCATGCGGCCAGGCTTTGGCGGTGCGACGGGCCCGATCCCGGTTCGGGTGGCGCCGGCGGTGACCGGGGATTTTCCGCTGTATTACAAGGCGCTGGGCACGGTTACCGCGCTCAATACCATCAATGTTCGCAGCCGCGTGGGCGGCGAATTGGTAAAGATCGCCTTCGAGGAAGGGCAGATGGTCAAGGCCGGGGACCTGCTGGCCGAGATCGACCCGCGTCCGTACCAGAACGCCTTGCTCCAGGCCGAAGGCACGTTGCTGCAGAACCAGGCCCAATTGAAGAACGCCCAGGTCGACCTCGAGCGTTATCGCGGCTTGTATGCCGAGGACAGCATCGCCAAGCAGACCCTCGACACCGCCGCTGCGCTGGTGGGCCAGTACCAGGGCACGGTCAAGACCAACCAGGCGGCGGTCAACGACGCCAAGCTCAACCTGGAATTCACCAAGATCCGCGCGCCGATCAGCGGACGCGTAGGGTTGCGTCAACTGGACATCGGCAACCTGGTAGCGGCCAATGACACCACGGCCCTGGCCGTCATCACCCAGACCCAACCCATCAGCGTTGTCTTCACGCTGCCTGAGAACAACCTCGAAACCGTGCTCGCCCGCTATCGCGGCGGGGCGAAACTGCCGGTCGAGGCTTGGGATCGTGGTGATGTGAAGCTGCAGGCCAGCGGCGTCTTGCAAAGCCTGGACAACCAGATCGACATCACCACCGGCACCTTGAAATTCAAGGCTCGCTACGAGAACCGCGACCAGTCGCTGTTTCCCAACCAGTTCGTCAACGTGCGCCTGCTGGCCGACACGCTCAAAGGCGTGGTCCTTGCGCCGACCGCCGCCATCCAGTTCGGCACCAACGGCACATTCGTCTATGCCTTGGATGGCGACAAGAAAGTCACCATCAAGAAACTCAAGATCGGCGCCAGCGATGGCGACAGGACGGTCGTCACCGAGGGGCTTGCCGCTGGCGACAGGGTGGTGCTCGAAGGCACCGACCGCCTGAAAGAGGGCAGCGAAGTGGAAGTGGTCAACGACAGCCAGGAGGTGCCGACCACGCCGACCGAGCATTTGCAGGGCAAGACCGCCGCGGCCCCGACTGAGCCGGCCATGGCCGACAAGGCGAAAAAGGGCGGCGCATGAATCTCTCGCGGCTGTTCATCCTTCGCCCGGTCGCCACCACGCTGAGCATGCTGGCCATTGTCCTGGCCGGCCTGATCGCCTATCGGCTGCTGCCGGTGTCGGCACTGCCCCAGGTCGATTACCCGACCATCCGCGTGATGACGCTGTACCCGGGCGCCAGTCCTGACGTGATGACCAGCGCCGTGACCGCGCCGCTGGAGCGTCAGTTCGGGCAGATGCCAGGCCTGACGCAGATGGCGTCCACCAGTTCCGGCGGCGCATCGGTGATCACCCTGCGTTTCAACCTGGACATCAACATGGATGTCGCCGAGCAGCAGGTGCAGGCCGCGATCAACGCCGCTACCAACCTTTTGCCCACCGACCTGCCGGCGCCGCCGGTGTACAACAAGGTCAACCCGGCCGACACCCCGGTGCTGACCCTGGCGATTACCTCCAAGACCATGCTGCTGCCCAAGCTCAATGATCTGGTGGACACGCGCATGGCGCAGAAGATTGCGCAGATCAGCGGCGTTGGCATGGTGACCATCGCCGGTGGCCAGCGCCAGGCCGTGCGGATCAAAGTCAATCCGCAAGCCCTGGCGTCCGCGGGCTTGAACCTGGCGGATGTGCGCACCTTGATCGGCGCTTCCAACGTCAACCAGCCCAAGGGCAACTTCGACGGTCCGACCCGAGTCTCGATGCTCGATGCCAACGATCAGTTGACCTCGCCCGAGGACTACGCCGAACTGATCCTGGCCTACGCCAACGGCGCGCCGCTGCGGCTCAAGGACGTCGCAGAGATCGTCGATGGCGCCGAGAACGAACGCCTCGCCGCCTGGGCCAACGAAAACCAGGCCGTGCTGCTCAATATCCAGCGCCAGCCAGGGGCCAACGTCATCGAGGTGGTGGACCGGATCAAGGCGATGTTGCCGAGCATCACCGACAACCTGCCGGCCGGCCTGGACGTTGCCGTGCTAACGGACCGCACCCAGACCATCCGCGCCTCGGTCACCGACGTTCAGCATGAATTGCTCATCGCCATTGCCCTGGTGGTCATGGTGACGTTCCTGTTCCTGCGCCGGGTCAGTGCCACGATCATCCCGTCGGTGGCCGTGCCGCTATCATTGATCGGTACGTTCGGCGTCATGTACCTGGCCGGTTTCTCCATCAACAACCTGACCCTGATGGCCCTCACCATCGCCACCGGTTTTGTGGTGGACGATGCCATCGTCATGCTGGAGAACATCGCCCGCTACATCGAGGAGGGCGACAGCCCGATGCAGGCGGCGCTCAAGGGGGCGAGGCAGATCGGCTTCACCTTGATTTCCCTGACACTGTCGCTGATCGCGGTGCTGATTCCGCTGCTGTTCATGGCGGACGTGGTCGGTCGCCTGTTCCGCGAGTTCGCCATCACCCTGGCGGTGGCGATCCTGATCTCGCTGGTGGTGTCCCTGACCCTGACGCCGATGATGTGCGCGCGGCTGCTCAAGCGTGAACCCAAGGAAGAGGAGCAGGGCCGCTTCTACCGCGCCAGCGGCGCCTGGATCGATTGGTTGATCGCCGCCTACGGGCGCAAGTTGCAATGGGTACTCAAGCACCAACCGCTGACGCTGTTGGTGGCGGTGGGTAGCCTGGTGTTGACGGTGGTGTTGTACCTAGCCGTGCCCAAGGGCTTTTTCCCGGTGCAGGATACGGGCGTGATCCAGGGCATTTCCGAGGCGCCGCAATCGATCTCCTTCGCCGCCATGAGCGAGCGCCAGCAGCAATTGGCCAAGGTCATCCTCGCCGATCCCGCCGTGCAAAGCCTGTCTTCCTACATAGGCGTGGACGGTGACAACGCCACGCTCAACAGCGGCCGCCTGCTGATCAACCTCAAGCCCCACAGCGAACGGGACGACAGCGCCAGCGCGATCATCGCTCGCCTGCAACCGCAACTGGACCGACTGGTGGGCATCCGGCTGTTCATGCAACCGGTGCAGGACCTGACCATCGAAGACCGGGTCAGCCGTACCCAATACCAGTTCAGCCTGTCGTCGCCGGATGCCGAATTGCTCAGCCTCTGGAGCGGGCGGCTCGTCGAAGCCCTGGTGCAACAGCCGGAACTCACCGACGTCGCCAGTGACTTGCAGGACAAGGGCTTGCAGGTCTACCTGGTGATCGACCGCGACGCCGCATCGAGACTGGGCGTGTCGGTGTCGAACATCACCGATGCGCTTTACGACGCCTTCGGCCAGCGGCAGATTTCGACCATCTATACCCAGGCCAGCCAATACCGCGTGGTGCTGCAGGCTCAGGCGGGGGAAAAGATCGGCCCGCAGGCCCTTGAACAGATCCATGTCAAGACCACCGACGGCGGGCAAGTCCGCCTGTCGAGCCTGGCCCGGGTCGAAGAACGTCAGGCGCAGTTGGCGATTGCTCACATTGGCCAGTTCCCGGCGGTGATGATGTCGTTCAACCTGGCACCGGGCGTGGCCCTTGGGCATGCTGTCGATGTCATCGAGAAAGTGCAGAAGGACATCGGCATGCCGGTCAGCGTGCAGACCGAATTCCAGGGCGCGGCCCAGGCGTTCCAGGCGTCGCTGTCGAGCACCTTGTTGTTGATCCTGGCGGCGGTGGTGACCATGTACATCGTGCTGGGCGTGCTCTACGAGAGCTACATCCACCCGATCACGATTCTTTCCACCTTGCCCTCGGCGGCCATCGGCGCGTTGCTGGCATTGATGCTGACCGGCAATGACCTGGGCATGATCGCGATCATCGGTATCATCTTGCTGATCGGTATCGTCAAGAAGAACGCGATCATGATGATCGACTTTGCCCTCGACGCCGAGCGCAACCAGGGCATGGACCCGCAGACCGCCATCTACCAGGCTGCGTTGCTGCGCTTCCGGCCGATCCTGATGACCACCCTCGCTGCGCTGTTCGGCGCCGTGCCGCTGATGCTCGCCACCGGCTCCGGCGCCGAGTTGCGCCAGCCCCTGGGCCTGGTGATGGTGGGCGGCTTGCTGGTGAGCCAGGTGCTCACGCTGTTCACCACGCCGGTGATCTACCTGTACTTCGATCGCCTGGGGCGGCGGTTCGTCAGGCCTGAGGCCGATGAGGTGCGGGTATGACGCATTCCCTGAACCGCAAGGAGCTTTTGTGGCGAGGGGATTTATCCCCGCTGGGCTGCGCAGCGGCCCTTTTTGTGAGCGCTGCGCACTCAAACGGGGATAAATCCCCTCGCCACGAAGAGCCCGCCATTTCTTGCGGCCAGTCGCCTGACGTCTGGAGCCGTTGCCGATGAACCTCTCCGGCCCCTTCATCCGCCGTCCAGTGGCGACCATGCTTCTGAGCTTCGCGATCATGCTGCTCGGCGGCGTGTGCTTTGGCTTGCTGCCGGTTTCGCCGTTGCCGCAAATGGATTTCCCGGTGATCGTGGTCCAGGCCAACCTGCCGGGGGCGAGCCCGGAGGTGATGGCTTCCACCGTGGCGACGCCGCTGGAGCGCTCGTTCGGCGCCATCGCCGGGGTCAATACCATGAGCAGCCGTTCGAGCCAGGGCTCGACCCGGGTGATCCTGCAATTCGACCTGGACCGCGACATCAATGGCGCGGCGCGGGAAGTACAGGCGGCAATCAACGCCTCGCGCAATCTGCTGCCCAGTGGCATGCGCAGCATGCCGACCTACAAGAAGGTCAACCCGTCCCAGGCGCCGATCATGGTGCTTTCGCTGACCTCCGACGTGCTGGAGAAAGGCCAGCTCTATGACCTGGCTTCCACCATCCTGTCCCAGAGCCTGTCCCAAGTGGCGGGGGTAGGGGAAGTGCAGATCGGCGGCAGTTCGCTGCCGGCGGTGCGTATCGAGCTGGAGCCACAATTACTCAACCAGTACGGCGTGGCGCTCGACGACGTCCGCACGGCGATCGCCGACAGCAATGTCCGCCGGCCAAAAGGGTCGGTCGAAGACGACAAGCGCATGTGGCAAGTCCAGGCCAATGACCAGTTGGAAAAGGCCAAGGACTACGAAACGCTGGTCATCCGCTACCAGGACGGCTCGGTGTTGCGGCTCAAGGACGTGGCGAAGGTCAGCGACAGCGTGGAGGACCGCTACAACAGTGGGTTCTTCAACGACGATGCCGCCGTGCTACTGGTCATCAACCGCCAGGCCGGCGCCAACATCATCGAAACCGTCAACGAGATCAAGAACCAGCTGCCGGCCCTGCAAGCGGTGCTCCCGGCCAGCGTCAAGCTCAACCTGGCCATGGACCGCTCGCCGGTGATCAAGGCCACCCTGCACGAAGCGGAAATGACCCTGTTGATCGCCGTGGCGCTGGTGGTGCTGGTGGTGTTCCTGTTCCTCGGTAATTTCCGTGCGTCCCTGATCCCGACCCTGGCGGTGCCGGTGTCGTTGGTGGGCACGTTCGCGGTGATGTACCTCTACGGTTTTTCCCTGAACAACCTGTCGCTGATGGCGCTGATCCTCGCCACCGGGCTGGTGGTGGACGATGCCATCGTGGTGTTGGAGAACATTTCCCGGCACATCGACGAGGGCGTGCCGCCGATGAAAGCGGCCTACCTGGGCGCCGAGGAAGTGGGCTTCACCTTGCTGTCGATGAACGCCTCGCTGGTGGCGGTGTTCCTGTCGATCCTGTTCATGGGCGGGATCGTCGAGAGTCTGTTTCGCGAATTTTCCATCACCCTGGCGGCCGCCATCGTGGTCTCGCTGGTGGTGTCCCTGACGCTTACCCCGATGCTCTGCGCACGGTGGCTAAAGCCCCACGTGCCGGGGCAGGAAAACCGCTTGCAGCGTTGGAGCCACGGCCTCAACGAGCGCATGGTCCGGGGGTACGCCCGCAGCCTGGATTGGGTGCTGCGCCATCGGCGCCTGACCTTGCTCAGCCTGCTGGTGACCATCGGCGTGAATATCGCACTGTACGTGGTGGTGCCAAAGACGTTCATGCCCCAGCAGGACACCGGCCAATTGATCGGCTTCGTGCGCGGTGACGATGGGCTGTCGTTCAACGTGATGCAGCCGAAAATGGAGATCTTCCGTCGCGCGGTGCTCAAGGACGAAGCGGTGCAGAGCGTGGCGGGTTTCATCGGCGGCAACAACGGCACCAACAATGCTTTCATGCTGGTACGCCTCAAGCCGATCAAGGAACGCGGGATTTCCGCGCAAAAGGTCATCGAGCGCTTGCGCAAGGAAATGCCCAAGGTACCCGGTGCCCAATTGATGCTGATGGCCGACCAGGACCTGCAATTCGGTGGCGGTCGCGAGCAGACCACGTCGCAGTATTCCTACATCCTCCAGAGCGCCGACCTGGCGTCGCTGCGCATCTGGTATCCCAAGGTCGTCGCCGCCTTCCGCGCCTTGCCGGAACTGACCGCCATCGACGCCCGCGACGGTGGCGGGGCGCAGCAGGTGACGCTGATCGTGGACCGCGACCAGGCCAAGCGCCTGGGCATCGACATGGACATGGTCACCTCGGTACTGAACAACGCCTACAGCCAGCGGCAGATCTCGACCATCTACGACAGCCTGAACCAGTATCAGGTGGTCATGGAGGTCAATCCCAAATATGCCCGGGACCCGAATACGCTCGAGCAGGTCCAGGTGATTACCGCCGATGGCGCGCGGGTCCCGCTGTCGGCGATTGCCCATTATGAAAACAGCCTGGAGGACGACCGGGTCAGCCATGAAGGCCAGTTCGCTTCAGAAGGCATTTCGTTCGACATGGCCGAAGGCGTCACGGTGGAGCAGGGCACCGCGGCGATCGAGCGGGCGATAGCCAAGCTCGGGATGCCCGAAGATGTCATCGCGAAAATGGCCGGCACCGCCGACGCGTTCGCGGCGACCCAGAAAAGCCAGCCGTTCATGATCCTCGGCGCGTTGCTGGCGGTGTACCTCGTGCTCGGCGTGCTGTACGAAAGCTATATCCACCCGCTGACCATCCTGTCCACCTTGCCCTCGGCCGGGGTGGGCGCGTTGTTGTCGATCTATGTCCTGGGCAGCGAGTTCAGCCTGATCTCGCTGCTGGGGTTGTTCCTGCTGATTGGCGTCGTGAAGAAAAACGCCATCCTCATGATCGACCTCGCATTGCAGTTGGAGCGCGCCGGCCAAACGCCGTTGGAGTCGATCCGCAGCGCTTGCCTGTTGCGACTGCGGCCGATCCTCATGACCACGCTGGCCGCGATCCTCGGAGCCCTGCCGCTGTTGCTCGGTGGCGCCGAAGGCTCGGAAATGCGCCAACCGCTGGGCCTGACCATTATCGGCGGGTTGGTATTCAGCCAGGTCCTGACGCTCTACACCACCCCGGTGGTCTACCTCTATCTTGATAACCTGCGCCATCGTTTCAACCGCTGGCGTGGGGTGCGCACTGATGCTGCCCTGGAAACTCCGCTATGACCGATCGTTCGTTGTTCAACCTTGTCGCTGCGCTGGCGACTGCCCGTGGTTCGCGTGTCTTGAGCCTGGCGCTCTGCGTGGCACTGCTGAGTGCCTGCGCAATCGGTCCCGATTACCAGCGCCCGTCAGCCGCCGCGCCGTCGCAGTACAAGGAGGCCCAGGGCTGGCGCCAGGCCAACCCCAGCGACGCCCTGGCCCGTGGCGCCTGGTGGGAACTGTACGCTGACACCCGGCTCAACGACCTGGTGGAACAGCTCAACGCCTCCAACCAGACCGTGGCCCAGGCCGAAGCCCAGTACCGTCAGGCCCAGGCTTTGGCGCGCAGTGCTCGCGGGGCGTTCTTTCCGACGGTCGACCTTTCGGTCGGCAAGACCCGCTCCAGCCAAGGCACGGGCAGCAGCAGTTCGAGCCTGAGCAGTTCCTCCAGCGGCATCCGCGACACTTACAGCGCCCAGGCCGGCGTGAGCTGGGAAGCGGACGTGTGGGGCAGGTTGCGCCGCACCTTGGAGGCCGATGAAGCCAGCGCCGAGGCCAGCTTTGCCGACCTGGCGGCGATGCGTCTGAGCCAGCAATCGGAGCTGGTGCAGAACTACCTGCAGTTGCGGGTGATCGACCAGCAGAAGCGCTTGTTGCAGACCACCGTCGACAACTACCAGCGCTCCCTGAAAATGACCGAAAACCAGTACCGCGCCGGGGTGTCCGGCAAGGATGCCGTGGCCCAGGCGCAGAACCAGCTCAAGACCACCCAGGGCGACCTGATCGACCTGATCTGGCAGCGTGCGCAGTTCGAAAACGCCATTGCCGTGCTGATCGGTCTGCCGCCGGCCGAATTCAGCCTGGCCGAAACCCAGGATGTCCCAGCGCTGCCGCAAGTCCCGGTGGCCGTGCCGTCGCAACTGCTCGAACGCCGTCCAGACATCGCATCGGCGGAGCGCTCGGTCATGGCGGCGAACGCCAACATCGGCGTGGCGAAGGCCGCCTATTACCCGGACCTGACCCTGAGCCTGAGCGGTGGCTACAGCAGCAGTACCTACGATAACTGGGTGAGCGTGCCGAACCGCTTCTGGTCGGTCGGCCCGCAACTGGCGATGACCCTGTTCGATGGCGGCCAGCGCTCGGCGGAGGTCGACCGCAGCGTGGCGGCGTATGATCAGACGGTCGCCACCTATCGCCAGACCGTGCTCGACGGTTTCCGCGAAGTCGAGAACTACATGATCCAGCTCAAGGTGCTCGAAGACGAAGCCCGCGTGCGCCAGGAAGCCCTCGACGCCGCCCGCGAGTCCCTGCGCCTGACGCAGAATCAGTACAGGGCAGGGCTGATCGGCTATCTCGACGTGGTGTCTGTCCAGGCTACAGCTCTGAGCAACGAGCGCAGCGTGTTGAGCCTGCAACAGAGCCGGTTGATTGCGAGTGTGCAGTTGATTGCCGCGTTGGGCGGTGGTTGGGATGGGCGGTTGGAGGCGTCCGAGCAGCCGGCAACGGACTGATACCCGCCCCAGACCTTGTGGGAGCGAGCTTGCTCGCGAAAGCAGTGGTTCAGCTTATGAAAATGTTGACTGACCTGCCGCCTTCGCGAGCAGGCTCGCTCCCACATTAGATTGCGCAGCGTGATGCAGTCCCGCTTTTGGCCGATGCGCTGCCTACGTCCTGTCGTGATCGCTTGTTATAGTTCAGGCCTCTTCCAGCCGGTCAAAGGATACTGCCATGTCGCAATACCAAGCGTTCAACGTCGAACTTGCAGACAACATCGCCCATGTGCAGATCAACCGACCGGACAAGATCAACGCCATGAACGCGGCGTTCTGGAGCGAAATCGTCGAGATTTTCCAATGGATCGACGACACCGACGAAGTGCGGGTGGTGGTCCTGAGCGGTGCCGGCAAGCACTTTTCCTCAGGCATCGACCTGATGATGCTGGCTGGCGTGGCGAACGAACTGGGCAAGGATGTGGGCCGTAACGCCCGCGTGCTGCGACGCAAGATCCTGCAGCTGCAAGCCTCGTTCAATGCCGTGGACAACTGCCGCAAACCGGTACTCGCGGCGGTCCAGGGCTATTGTCTCGGTGGTGCCATCGACCTGATTTCCGCTTGCGACATGCGCTACGCCGCCGAAGACGCGCAGTTCTCCATCAAGGAAATCGACATCGGCATGGCGGCCGATGTTGGGACATTGCAACGCTTGCCCCGGATCATCGGGGACGGCATGCTGCGTGAACTCGCTTATACGGGGCGCACCTTCGGTGCCGACGAAGCGCGCAGCATTGGCCTGGTCAATCGTGTCTACAATGACACCGCCAGCCTGCTCGACGGCGTGATGGGCATTGCCCGGGAAATCGCCGCCAAGTCGCCGATTGCCATGACCGGCACCAAGGAAATGATCAGCTACATGCGCGACCACCGCATCGACGACGGCCTGGAATATGTCGCCACGTGGAATGCCGCCATGCTGCAATCCAATGACCTGCGCGTGGCCATGGCCGCCCATATGAGCAAACAGAAACCCGAATTTCTGGATTGATCGATCATGATTTCACGCTGGACCACCGCAGTACTCGACACCGACCTTCCCGGCGGCTGGGCCGTGGCCCGCAGCCCGGAAGGTTTTTTGTACGACGATAACGGCGCGCTGTTTCCTCGCGACTGGCTCAAGCGCCAAGACCTGTCGATCCTCGCCGAGCACGGCATCGGCCATTTCGATGGCGAGCCGGTCTACCTGCTGGAACTGCACAGCCCCCTGGATATTCCCGGTTGCAGCTGGAAAGGCTTGCGCGCGTTCATGCTCGAGGAAGATCACACGCTGTTCAAGGTGTTGGGTTATGCCGCTCAGGTCGGGACCTGGGCCCGGGAACACCGCTTTTGCGGCAGTTGCGGCCAGCCCATGAGCCAGGTGCCGCGCGAGCGGGCGATGCATTGCCAGGCGTGCGATCTGCGGCATTACCCGCGGATCTCACCGAGCATGATCGTGCTGATCACCCGTGGCGATGAAGTCCTGCTCGCACGTTCGCCCCGTTTTGTCTCGGGTGTCTACAGCACCTTGGCAGGATTTGCCGAGCCGGGTGAGTCGGCCGAGGACTGCCTCGTCCGGGAAGTCCGCGAAGAAGTCAGTATCGAAGTGAAGAACATCCACTACGTGGGCAGCCAGTGCTGGCCGTTTCCCCATTCGATGATGCTGGGCTTCCACGCCGAATACGCCAGCGGCGATATCGTGCCCCAAGAGGACGAGATCGAAGACGCGCAGTGGTTCAGCATCCACGATCTGCCACCGCTTCCCGCCTCGCGCTCGATTGCCCGGTATCTGATCGACCTCTACGTGGCGCGGCGCTTAGGTCATGCTGAACCAGTGTTGCCAGGCTAGGCGCACGGTCAGGGCCAGCACCACGGTGATGAACACTGGCCGGATGAACTTCGCGCCGCCGCTGATGGCGGTGCGCGCGCCAAAGAAAGCACCGACCATCACCGACAGGCCCATGCTCAGGCCGATGATCCAGTCCACCTGGCCCGAGACGATGAACACCGTCAGCGCCGCGATGTTACTGACGAAGTTCATGCTGCGGGCCACGCCGCTGGCCTTGACCAGGTCGATGGGGTAGAGCAGCAGGCTGCTGACGGTCCAGAACGCACCCGTGCCCGGGCCGGCCACGCCGTCATAGAAACCGAGGGCGAAGCCTTGCGGCGACTGCCAGGTCTTCTTGATCGGTGCATTGCTGTCCAGCGGTGCCTTGGGCGTGCCGCCGAACAGCAAGTAGAGGCCGCAGGCAAAGACAATGACCGGCAGCATCTTGTTCAGCCACTCGGCGGGCAGATAATGGGCAACGACGGCACCGGCCAGGGCACCGATCAGCGTGCCGACGAGGGCGTGGGTCCACTGCCGTGGGTGAAACAGCTTGCGCTTGTAAAAGGTAAAGCTGGCCGTGGCCGAGCCAAAGGTCGAGCTGAGCTTGTTGGTGCCCAGCACCAAGTGTGGCGGCAGGCCGGCGGTCAACAGGGCCGGGGTGGTGAGCAGCCCGCCACCGCCGGCAATGGCATCGATGAAGCCGGCGATGAACGCCACAACGGCCAGGATCGCGAGGGTGGAAAGTTCAACGCTGAGTTCGAAAGGCATGGAATGGACTTAGTCGGCAGGGCGCAGGAGGGCTGCGGGAAAGGCCGGTATGTTACCGATTATGACGGCGCGCCGCGACTGTCCGGTGAGGCCCTGCAATCCCGGTGGCGAGGGAGTTGCTCCCTCGCCATGGAGTTTGATCTATTCCGGCCGGAACACCGCCCGTAGGCAATCCTGGCGTTTGTCCTTGAACATTGCGTAGCCCTCAACCGATTGCTCCAGGCCCATGGGATGCGTCAGCAGATAGGAGGGGTCCAGGTCACCGTTCTGGATGTGTTCGAACAGACGCTTCACATAACGCTGTCCCGGTTGCTGGCCGGAACGCAGGGTCAGTGACTTGTTCACGATCGCGCCCATCGGGAATTTGTCCAGCAAGCCGCCGTACACCCCGACCACCGACACCGTCCCGCCTTTACGACACGCGCGAATCGACTGGCGCAGCACGGTCCCGCGTTCGGTGTGCAGGCGCAGCATCTGTTTGGTCTTGTCGTAGAAATAATCGACTTCCGTGCCATGGGCCTCCATGCCGACGCAATCGATGCAGCGATCCGGTCCACGGCCGCCGGTCAGTTCCAGCAGGGCGGCATGCACGTCGGTGGTCTCGTAGTTGAGGGCGATGGCGCCGGCCTTTTCCTCGGCCAGGCGCAAACGATCGGCAAAGCGGTCGATGGCAATCACCCGTTCTGCGCCTAGCAAGTAGGCGCTGGACATCGCCATCAGCCCAACCCCGCCGCAACCCCAGACCGCCACCGTATCGCCGGGTTGGATATCGGCGTTGTCGGCGGCGAAATAACCGGTGGGCACCGCATCGGAGACGAACACGGCCTGCTCGTCCCTGACGCCATCGGGGATCGTGAACAGGTTGACGTCGGCAAACGGCACGCGGATATAGGTGGCGTGGCTGCCGGCATAACCACCGAACGCATGGCTGTAGCCAATGATGCCGCAGGCGGGTTGACCGTAGGCGATGTCGGTGGCGGTGGGGTTCGGATTGGAGTTGTCGCAGCAGGAAAAGTCCGAACGCTGGCAATGCTCGCATTCTCCGCAGCCGACAATCGACACTGTGACGACCCGGTCGCCTTTCTTGATCTGCGTGACAGCCGAGCCGGTTTCCACCACTTCGCCCATGAACTCATGCCCAATGATGTCGCCGGCCTGCATGGTCGGCACGTAGCCGCCCAGCAGATGCAGGTCCGAGCCGCACACCGAGGACAGGATCACCCGCACGATGGCGTCGCGGGGATTCAGGATGGAGGGATCGTCCACCGTCTCGACCTGCAGTTTGTTGGGGCCTTGCCAAGTCAATGCGCGCATCAGACGGTACCTCCATTGAGTTCGGGTTTGTCAGAGGATGAGTCATTGGCTGGAGCTTGCGTCGCGTGGGTAGCCGGGTGGACAAACAGAAAGTCCTTGGTATGCGGATCGCGCATCTTGTTGGTGCTGACTTCGCCCGTTTCCAGTTGCTGCTTGATGCTGCGCAGCACATTGAGCAGGGCCTTGTCGGAGAACCGGGAAATAGCGGCGGCGAGCGCATAGCCGGCCGCGCCGAGAGGCGTCTCGCAAGCCACGATGACTTTGATCTGCGTACCGCGACCGGCGGGCGCATCGCTGAAATGCATCTGGATGTCATGCTTGAAGCGTCGGTCCGGACCGGCAATCCAGTGCAGCTTGCGGCCTTCCTTGGGTTCGCAGTGTTCGAGGTCACACTGCAACGTCTTGTCCATCGGGCCATGGGCGACCCAGCGATAAGTTCGTTCGCCCGTCTGTTCGATGGCGTCCACCCATGGCATGAGCGCTCCCAGATTGGCCGGTTCGCTGCAGAACGTGTAGACCTCGTCCCTCGGCTTGCCCACCGTGATGCTGCGGGAAATGACCTTGCTGCCGTCCCAATCGCGATCCTGTTCGAATGTTTGTTCGAAAGGGCTGTGGGTCAGGGCTTGCTTGATCCGGCATGTGCCTGAATAGGCTCGCCAGGCAGCGCACGCGCCGAGCAGCACCTGCGGCCAGCCCTTTAGACCGCCCTGGCGCAAACCATTGGCAAGCAATAACGAGCCGGCCACCAGCGACACCAGGCGCTCCGGCGTGCCAAGATTGGGGCGTGAAGAGGTGGGCACCGGAGCCCGGCTTGCCACCAGTTTTGGGCGTTCAGTCATGATGGTTCTCCTTGCTGATCCAGGGGACGACATAACGAATGAACCGAGGGCAACGGCGGTTGTTCCGTTGGTGTGAGTGGTTTCCCGATGAGCCGGTTGGCAGAGGTTTCGGCCCGTCGTGTTGCCCAGGAAATACATCCGAAGGTCTCACCGCCAGGCAAATTTTTTTTGAAATCAAGGGGTTGTCAGCTTAGGCAAATGAGTACATAATTGCGCCCATCGAATGCATCGAGGCGTAAAAAACTTCAATGTTTTCAAGGAGATAGCTCGCTATTAGCGGCTTTGTCCGGATAAGTTTTTATCCGTTTGATGCGGTTTCATTGCATTAGGCGTATTGAGGCCGAATAGCAAAATGGTTATGCAGTGGATTGCAAATCCACCTACGCCGGTTCGATTCCGACTTCGGCCTCCACTTCTAAAAAGCTCTGTAGATTCATGATCTACGGAGCTTTTTTATTTAGGGGGCGGTGAAAGTTTTTGTCTTGAAAAGGGCAATGGCCGCCTTGCTTCACCCAGGAGGGATGTATATATTTCCCCCTCTGTTGCACCAGCCTCGATCCTGAGGGATGCCTATCCGACAGTGTCACATGGCTTGACCGCGCTACCGCCCGAATGGCGAAACTGGTAGACGCATGGGACTTAAAATCCCCCGCTCGTAAGGGCGTGCCGGTTCGATTCCGGCTTCGGGCACCATCTAATATCAAGGGTTTGCGAGCGAAAGCTAATGCAAACCCTTGTTTGTTTCTGGTCCGTAAAAATTGTTCGTCAGGTGTTAAGCGGTCTACAGCCTGCGCCGAAACGCTTCCAATATTTCCCGCATCCCTTTTTTCATCTGCAACTGCGCAATGGCGTCCAACGGGTGCCATACACAGTCGATGATCTCATTTTGTGGCCTGGCGGCCGTCGAATCGTTGACCGCCGCCTCGAACACGTGATGCTCGGTACCGCCGTCATTGATCCGCATCAGGTAAAGCAGGCTTTCGGCGCTCAGCCCCGTTTCTTCCGCCAGTTCCCTTAGGGCGGCGTCGGCGTGGGTTTCGCCGCGCTCGACAGTTCCGCCAGGCAACGCCCAGCGGCTCTTAGGCTTACGTACCAGCAGGATGTGGCGGTCTTCTTCGCAGATGACGGTCGCTCGAATCTTCATAACCTGGCCCAATCCCGACTGTCATTAAAGTGCAATATAACTGCAATATTTGAGCCTCGCGCCATTTCGGCGTTCAAAAAAACGAAATGTTTCGTTTCTGTCCATGGGATCGCGCCCCATGGAAAAGGCTTCGTTTATTTCGCGGACGGTTGGAAAACGTCGAGGCAGGGCCGTTGTCGACGACCGATCATCGCCAAAAATGAATCAGCGCCGAAAAAACGCATCAATGTTGGGTGGACGAGCCGGCCCCGATGGGGGGAGCGAGGAATGATGACCACCGTTGAAGACTTCAAAGTCAGATCCCACGAGCTTCTGGTTGAGCTTGATGCAGCAACGTCGGAGATGATGGCGCTAATCTGTGTCCATCAAATGTCGGGAACCGCCTGGGACGAGGCGGTCCGGCGTCAGCACGAGGCCTATGAGCAATGGGTCGCCTACCTCAACGAGCGCTTGTAGCTGCATGATCGTCAACCGTAACAGCAAGTCAGATTCTTTGAACGGAGCTGGCGCGGCCATGCCTAATCCATAGACCGACAAGAGGATTGAGGCCATGTCTGAACTAGCCAGTTATTTCTGGATCGCCGTAGCGGTGTTGCTGTTGCTCGTGGACTTGTGGGCGATCGTCAGCGTCTTTCGCAGCGACAAGTCGGCCGGTACCAAGGCGGGCTGGGCGCTGTTGCTGATTATCTTGCCTGTTTTGGGCTTGATCATCTGGGGCGTGGCCGGGCCACGAGGCGTCAAGAACCCGCCTTCTTCCCCAGAACACAGCAAGGGCTGACGCCATGTGATGCGAACCACCCGGTCAGCGGTTCTTCCATTGGCCGCCGGTGGTTTCGCAATCCTTTTGTGCTTGCTGCACTTGTTGCGCGTCGTAGTAGTACCAGGTGACTTGGGCGTTGTCCGGGATATTCGCCGAGCCGCCGCTGCGATCCTTGCTGGTGGAATGGGGATTGGCCAGGGCTTCCTGAGTCAGTCTTGCCTGACACGTTGCCACGTAGCCCTCGGCGCAATGCTCGACGGGTTTCTTTTGAGTGCTCAGGGTCCCTTTGCTTTCGTTGCTGCAGGACCAGCCGATGGCCTCCGAGGGGACGCCCTTGTACTCATAGCAACTGCGGGTTTCGATTTCCTGTACCGCCTGGCTTTGGGATCGGGTAAGGACCTCGCAACCCTGCGCCATGACGGTGGCGGGGCAGGCACAGGCAATCAGCAGCAGGACTCTGGCATTCATGTTGGTTCTCCCTTATGACGGCTCTTGCATCGATACCTATCAATATCGAGGTGCAAACGTACGCCGTCGTTCCATCGGGTTTACAACCGGTGGAGCTCAGGGAAACCGGTGCGGCAAGCGTCGTTGACGAAGCTTTCCATCAACAAACATATAGCCAAACCTATCAGCGAAATCTTGGCAACGGACGTTCCACAGGTTTGAGTGAAGAGAGGGCGCTCTGGATCGACGGGGCATCCTTTTCGATGTCGTTGAGCCGATCGCGGATGCGCACTGCAGCGGGATGGCCGCCCTGATGGTCGACCCAGTCGGCAATTTCCTTGCAGGCTGCGGTCAGCCCCGCCTGGCGCGATTCCAATAAAGTGAGCAGGGTGGTGATGGACTCTTTTTCGGACATGTCACACCTCCATTCAACGTTGGATGAGGCAGCACGAAACCCATCGCTATGGACGGGTAAGGCTGCAATAAGGGTAGTTGAGATATTTCTGCGGCGTTGGATATCCGGCGCATGACTGGACAGTCGGTGCGCCGGACCCTTTCATGTCTTGTTCAGCCAGACTCCTTGACCCAGGATGGCGCGACGGAGGCTCGCCAGCGCACATCGGTAATGCCATATTTTTCTGCCATGGGTTTTGAAACCCGCTTGACCTTCTCCCTGCCGAATTTGGGGATGCGCCCAACACCCGCGTCGCAACTGGCCCAATGCCAAGCTTCGGAGTTATTCATCACTTCTGCGCGAATGATGAAAGACTTGGGCTCGCCATGGAGCATGTAGTCGATGATGTAAAGCGATGGACCGCCCATAAATCCTCCCTAATTGATCCTATACGGATGGATACGGAGGCGTTCGGAAAATTCCATTGGATTTCCGGACGGTCAAGAATGGGGTCTACAGGGAGAGTGTCGAGGGTTGCTGAACACCGTGCTCACGGTGCGGAACCAAACCCGGGTAACCTTCTCCAAGGTGAGCTTGAAAGCACCGGTGCCAAGGATCAAAGGCGACGTAACGTGGCACTGAATAAAGGCAAGACATGAACAATTTCGCCAGGGCGCTGGTCGTGGCGCTGTTTGCCCTGCACTTGTCGGGCTGCATCGGCCCGCCCATCGAATTGACCCCGCAAACCGAGGAACGCCTGCGCGTCCAGGCCCCGATCCGTTTCCTGCTGACATTCGATGATGGGCCTAGCGCATCGTCCTTCTGGAATCCGAGCGCCGACGTGCTGGACGCATTGGACCGTAATCCGGTGCAGCCTGGGATCAAGGCGGTTTTTTTCGTCCAGACCCGGGCGCCACGGGCCGGTGGCAGCGAAATCGGCCGCTCGCTCATGCGTCGTGAGCATGCGAACGGACACCTATTGGGATTCCACACGGCTACCTATTGGCATACCAATCATCGATTCCTGGATCCGGATGAGTTGGAGCAGTCCCTGGCCAATGGCGCCAACGATATCGCTGTGATCACAGGCGCATCGCCAAACCTGGTACGGCCGCCATTCTGGAGTTTCGACAAGCGCACGTTTGCCGCTTATCAACGACACGGTATGCACGTATTGCTGACTGACTTGAGCGCCAATGATGGCAAGGTTTGGGGCATTACCGTGAGCCCACGACGGCGGATGAGCCTCACGCGCCAGCTCTCCGAGGTCCGCGAGCGCATCGCGGATGGTCAATTGCCCACAGTGGACGGTGTGATACCGGTCGTCGTGACCTTCCACGACCTCAACCGATATACCGCCCGCCACGCCCGTGAATACCTACAGATCCTTTTGGACAGTGCCAGGGAGACCGGGCTCAGGACCGATGCGAAGCCGTTCTACGACGACAGCCGCGCCTTGGAACGAGCGGCGCTGGCTCGCACGGTTCGCGACACGTCCCAGCCCGTGCATCTGCCCGGTTTATGGGATTGGCTGTGGGATTCGGACTCCCATTGAATTGCATGGACGATGAACTGTCGCGACGCCCGGTAGGCACCGACGGGTGAACCGGGAGTATGGTAGGCAGCGTAACTCGGTACTTTGCAGGAGGTGATCACCATGAGTACTGCGATGCTGACGAAAATGCACATCAATGGCTATGACGTACTGAGCGTCAACAGCGGCCCTTGGCGAGTCTGTACCCAGGCTGATCGGCTGGGTTCCTTCGCCTCGCGAGAGGAAGCGCTGGCCTACGCCGCCGCATTACCCGCCAGGAGACGCCGTAACGCCCCGTCCGGGAACGTCAAGTAGGGCCGCGTTCTGTTGACTGCGCGCAGGCACGGATGCCAGCCGCGCAGTCAAAGCGGGTCATGAGGCTGCCAGCTCCAGGGGCAGTTCCAGGGTAAACAGGGCGCCTTGCCCCGGTCCGTCACTGTAGGCCAAGAGACGGCCGTTCATTTCGACCGCCGCCAGGGCGCAACTGTGCAGGCCAAAGCCATGGCCGTCCTTGCGGGTCGTGAAGCCATGATTGAAGATCCTCGCCTGGTTTTCCTTGGAAATTCCTTCGCCACGGTCCTTGACGCTGACGCATAACGTCGTCTGGTCGACGATGCGGATTCCCAGGGTCATCTCCCGTGGGTGCTCAACGCTGGACATGGCGAACTTGGCATTGCTGATCAGGTTGATCAGGATCAGCAGCAGTCGGTGCTTGTCGCCGAGAATCACGGGAGTGTCCTGGTAATCCTTGATCACGGTGACATGATGCCGGCTCAGCGCCCCTGAATTCATGCGCAGGGCATCCTCGAACAGATCGGCGACGTTCAGCGGCTCGATCAGCCTCGCAGCCCCGGCGTAGGTTTGTTGGGTGGTGACGATGTCCTTGATGTGATCGATGCTTTTGGTCAACTGCGCCAGTTCTTCGATGAGCAGTGCTTGTTCGCCTGCAACAGAGTCCACCAGTTCATTGAAGTAGCGGGGCAACAACTTGCCTTTTTCGTCCTCGGTGATGAAATGACCCAGGTCGTCGGCATGTTCGTTCATCATTTTCACGGCTTTGCCCAACCCTTGCGTCTTGCTGTTTTTCAACTTGCGAGTGACCAGGTCCGCGGAAATATTCACGCTGTTGAGGACATTGCCGACGTTGTGCAACACGTTCGTTGCAATCTCGGCCATGCCTGCCATGCGAGCGGCATCCACCAACTCCCGTTCGGCCTCCTTCAACTCGCGGGTGCGTTCCTGGACGCGTTCTTCCAGTTTGTCATTGGAAGTTTGCAGCTCATGGTTGATCTGGTTGATGACTGAATAACTGCGCACCAGCCGTACGGCCAGATAGATCATCAAAAGCGCCATCAGGCCGGCGCACACCGCCAGGTATATATGGTACTTACGGTCCGTGGCGGCGGTCCTGCGCTGCGTTTCGTTCAACAGCTCGTTGATGCTGTCCAGCTCCTGGGCCACTGGGATGACGCTGATGCGGTCCAGCAGGTCGTTGACCTGGGGCTGTTCGTGGATGATGGTCTTGACGTGGTGTATCAGTGACACAAACGCGGGCCGATAGAGGGCAGGCAGTTGGTCAATCTGATGTTCGAGTTCGCTTAACTGATCCCGCACTTCCCGTTCTTTATCCGCCGTGACGTAAAGGGCGAACTCCAGGGTGGTCAACGCCAGGTCCAGGACATTCGAGGCCGCGGTCAGGCGCGCGATCTCCCCGTTCGCCTTCATCTCCTGCAACAGGTTTTGTATTTCGTCTTCTACCGTCGGCAACTCATCCAGGGACGCCCGCAGGGTGGCGTTGTGCTGCTCGAACTGCTCCACCAGCAGATTCTTGTTCTTGACCGCATCCACGTATCCCTGGCGCCTTGACGCCCAGAGCGCCGCCAGCGGGCCGGAACTGTTCAAACGCTCCAATTGCTCCCAGCGAGTCTGCGCTTCGGGCGGTGGGGTGAGTGACAGGTTATTGTTGACGCCGATTTTCTTCCTGAGGATTTTTACGTTCCAGTTGGCGTCGGCTTGCTTGAGTTGGCGAATGAAGTCCCGTGATTCGAAATAGGTCGCTGAGTCGTATGTATAGGATTTTATTAAAAAGAAGATCAATGCGGAAAAGACAACAAGCGCCGCGGCCAACAGGACGGGCCACTTGTATTTATTGATCAGAATGGTCACAGGTTTCTCCTGCGCGGAACGGATGCCGAAACCGGACCTGGCGAGTGTGAGCAATTATCGGGATGACGGGCGGAGAATGGGATACAGGAGGGGAGTTGCGTTGTTTGTTTGCCTGGGTACACGGTGAGCTCCCTGCTAACGGTGAACGTCTGGTCATCAGTGAAGCAAGTGTAGCGTCAACCACCGGCGTCGACGTATCTGTCCAGACGCTGCACGGGAAAATGGCGCGGCCGGAATCGACCGCGCCGAGGGAGGTTACTTCAAATCGATAAAAGGCAGCGCGCTGTTCGGCAGCATGGTGGTGGGCAGCTCACCGTTCCAGCGCTCGGCCTTGGTCAGCTCCACCAGGTTCTGGTTGCTGGCCAGCGCCTGGGCGCGGGCCTTGATCGCCTCGGCTTCAGCCTTGCCACGCAGTTCCGTTGCCAGGGCATCGGCCTTGGCCTGGGCCACTTGCGAATCGGCTTCCGCCTGGGCCTGGGTCACCCGAATCTGCGCCTGGACCTGTTCGGTGGCGAGCTGCTGCTCACGGGTCTTGACCTGGACCTCGGCGGCCATGCGCGCTTCGATGGCCTTTTCGTAGGCATCGCTGAAATCAATGTTTTCAACCTGGACGCTGTCGATGATCACCGGCCCGGTAATCGTCGATTTGATCGCAGCGGAGATATCGTTGACCAGTTGGACGCGGTTCTGCACGGCGGCCACGGCGTTGAACTTGCCGAACACATTCTCCACCTGCGTCGGCACCTGCCGGCTGATCATCCGGTCGCGGATGCCTTCCAGATCCTTGAACTGGGTATAGACCTTCGCCACGTCAGAAGGCGCGATGTGCCACGACACCGACACTTTGAGCTCGGCCGATTGCTGGTCTTTGCTGTAGGCCTGCAAGTCGTCGTAGGAGGTTACCTGGCTCTGCGTGCTGATCAGGCGTACCGATTCGATAAATGGCGTCTTGAACGACAGCCCCGGCTCAACCACCCCGACCAGCGCGCCATTGCGCAGAAGCACGCCGCGCTCGGTTTCATCAACCGTGTACCAACTTCCGAAGAACACGCATAACAGGACCACGCCGACAATTGCAGCAGCGATCGAACCGATTGTTTTACGGGGCACTTTACTTTCCTTGAGTAGGCTAGGGGATGGCATGCACTGTTTCCTTTGTGAAGACCGTCACTGTTTTTTCAAACGCCAGACACGAAAAAGCCCTGACAAGTCAGGGCTTTAACGTTAGAAGATGGCGGAGGCGATGGGATTCGAACTCATGGACCTGTTACAGTCGACGGTTTTCAAGACCGTTGCCTTAAACCACTCGGCCACACCTCCGTATTGCGTTGCGGGCGCCATAATACCCGAATGAAACACACTGTCAAACTCTCCACGTAGCTTGTTACAGAGCGTCTGTTATGATCCTTGCCACTGAATGTTTCAAAACCGGAGGAGTGTCGCCATGCGCGAACAGGATTACGCAGTGAACAACAGCGTGCAGGCTGAGCAGCTAGAAGTTAGCCGCGTCCTGCGCAACACTTATGGCCTGCTGGCACTCACGCTCGCTTTCAGCGGTGTGATGGCCTTCGTCGCACAACAGATGCGCGTCGGTTACCCGAACATCTTTGTCGTGCTGATCGGTTTCTACGGCCTGTTTTTCCTTACCAACAAGCTCCGCGATTCGGCCTGGGGCCTGGTTTCGGCCTTCGCCCTGACCGGGTTCATGGGGTTCCTGCTCGGCCCGATCCTCAACCGTTACCTGGGCATGCAGGGCGGCGCAGAAGTGGTCAGCTCGGCCTTCGCAATGACCGCGTTGGTGTTCGGTGGCCTGTCGGCGTACGTACTGATCTCTCGCAAGGACATGAGCTTCCTGAGTGGTTTCATCACCGCCGGTTTCTTCGTGTTGCTGGGTGCGGTGGTGGCTAGCTTCTTCTTCCAGATCAGCGGCCTGCAACTGGCGATCAGCGCCGGCTTCGTGCTGTTCTCGTCGGTCTGCATCCTGTACCAGACCAGCGCCATCATCCATGGCGGCGAGCGTAACTACATCATGGCGACCATCAGCCTGTATGTATCGATCTACAACCTGTTTGTCAGCTTGCTGCAGCTGTTTGGGTTGATGGGACGTGATGACTGATATTGCCGGAGTGTCCGGCTTGAACTGTTGATTTGAGAAACGGCGCTTTTCCTGAAGGAAAGGCGCCTTTTTTTTGTTCTGGGGCTTGCACCAGGTCGGCGTCCATCAACGGCTCTCAACCCATCGGAGGCAACCGCCGCTTCACCGGCGTCTTCTTGACAATAGCCGTATTGGTTTCCGCAAGAACATTCAACTTATCCAACAAAACATCCAACTGTTCCATCGACCGCACATGCAGCCGCGCGATGAAACAATCCTCGCCAGTCACCTTGTCGCATTCAGTGAACTCGCCAATGGCCTGGATCTGCCGCTCCACCTCTTGCAATTGCCCTGGCAATGGGCGAATACGCACGATGGCCTGGAGTTGATAACCAAAACACTTCGGATCGACTTCAACGGTATAGCCCCTGAGCACGCCACGCTCCTCGAGTCTACGCAGGCGTTCGGCAACGCTGGGGGACGACAGGCCGCTCAGGTTCGCCAAAGCCTTGAGCGAGCGTCGGGAATCTTCCATCAGCGCCTTGATGAGGATTTGGTCGATGTCGTCAGTCATAACGGCTCCGTTAGGTAAATGGTCAAAATGGCCTTTATAAAAAAGGTCAAAAACCAGTTTAGCCTTTTTCAGGCCATGGAGAAGCGGCCCGGCGGCTCGGCATACTGTAGCCACTTACCGAAGGAGCCTGAAGATGGACAAGACCCTACGCCGCGGTTCGCTCGAAATGACCGCCGCCATGCTGATTTCCGGAACCATAGGTTGGTTTGTACTGGTGGCGGGCCTGCCCGTACTGGATGTGGTGTTCTGGCGTTGCGTATTTGGCGCCGTCACGCTGCTACTGATTTGCGCGGGATTTGGTTTCCTGCGTCGGGATGTGCTGACGCGCACAACGTTCCTGCTGGCGGTACTCAGCGGCGTGGCAATCGTGGGCAATTGGGTATTGCTGTTCGCTTCCTATTCCCGCGCTTCGATTGCGATCGGTACGGCGGTGTACAACGTCCAACCGTTCATGCTGGTCGGGCTGGCGGCGTTGTTCCTGGGCGAAAAGATCACCGCGCAAAAGCTCTTCTGGCTCGCGGTTTCGTTCCTTGGAATGCTGGCGATCGTCAGCGCCCATGGCGAACAAGGGCAGGGTGGCGAGGACTATCTGGCGGGCATCGCCCTGGCGTTGGGTGCGGCTTTGCTGTACGCCATTGCGGCGTTGATCATCAAGCGGCTCAGCGGCACGCCACCCCATTTGATCGCGCTGATCCAGGTCAGCACCGGGATACTGCTGTTGGCGCCATGGGCGAATCTCTCGACGTTGCCGCAGCAACCCGAGGCCTGGGCCAGCCTGCTGACCCTCGGCATGATTCACACCGGTATCATGTACGTGCTGCTATACAGCGCGATCCAGCGGTTGCCGACAGCCGTGACCGGCGCGCTGTCCTTTATCTATCCGATCGCGGCGATCTTCGTCGACTGGTTCGCCTTCGGTCATCGCCTCGAACCGCTTCAGTGGCTGGGGGTGGCGGCGATCCTGCTGGCTGCTGCCGGCATGCAACAGGGCTGGGGCGTCAAATGGCGGCGCCCGGCCCTGTCGTAACCAGCGAGCGGTCTCAGAAAATGTAGTCGGTGGTCAGGAAATTCGAATCCCGCTCGCGGATGATGTCGCTGATAAGCGCCTTGTTGCTCTCCTGGAATTTGGTTGCCACCAGCGTACGGATCGAAAAAGTGCGTAGCGCATCATGGACCGACAATGTGCCTTCCGCGGAATTTTTCCGGCCGTTGAAAGGGAAGGTGTCTGGGCCGCGTTGGCACTGGGCGTTGATGTTGATGCGCCCGACCTGGTTGGCGAAGGTGTCAACCAGCTTGCCGACTTCAGCTGGGTGGGTGCCGAAGATACTCAGTTGCTGGCCGAAGTCGGATTCGAGCACGTAATCGACCACGGTGTTCAGGTCACGGTACGGCACGATGGGCACGACGGGGCCGAACTGTTCTTCGTGATACACACGCATCGCTGTGTTCACCGGGTATAGAACCGCCGGATAGAAGAACGAAGCCCGGGATTCGCCACCGTGCTGGTTCATCACCCCCGCACCCTTGGCGATGGCATCGGCCACCAGGGCGTGCAAATAATCGACCTTGCCGGCTTCGGGCAGTGGCGTCAGCGCCACGCCATCTTCCCAAGGCATGCCGGGTTTCAGCGCGGCGAGTTTGGCATTGAATTTCTCGATGAACGCCGGGGCGACGTCTTCATGAACGAACAGGATCTTCAAGGCCGTGCACCGCTGCCCATTGAAAGAAAGCGAACCGGTGAGCGCTTCGCTGACGGCATTGTCCAGGTCGACATCGCGTAACACCAGGCCGGGGTTTTTTGCATCCAGCCCCAGGGCGGCGCGCAGGCGATGCGGGCGCGGGTGGAGTTTCTTGAGGTCGCTGGCAGCCTTGTTGGTGCCGATGAAGGCAAATATGTCGATCTTGCCGCTGGCCATCAGTGCGCTGACGGTCTCTCGGCCGCTGCCGTAGATCACATTGATGACGCCCGCAGGAAAGCTGTCGCGAAAGGCTTCCAGCAGCGGACGTATCAGCAGCACGCCGAGCTTGGCCGGCTTGAAGACCACGGTGTTGCCCATGATCAGCGCGGGAATCAGCGTGGTGAAGGTTTCGTTCAGCGGATAGTTGTACGGGCCCATGCAGAGGGCGACGCCGAGGGGCACGCGGCGGATCTGCCCCAGCGTGTCCTGTTCCAGCTCGAAGCGGCTGGAACGACGGTCCAGCTCCTTGAGGGCGTTGATAGTGTCGACGATATAGTCGCAGGTCCGGTCGAATTCCTTTTGGGAGTCCTTGAGATTTTTGCCGATTTCCCACATCAGCAGCTTGACCACTGCTTCACGTCGTTCACGCATGCGCGCCAGGAAGCTCTCGACATGGCGGATGCGTTCGGCGACGCGCATCGTCGGCCATGTGCCTTGGCCGCGATCATAGGCCCGGACGGCGGCGTCAAGCGCGGTGAGCGCCGTCTCGGCGTCCAGCAGCGGCGTGCTGCCGAGGATCACTTGTTCATCGCCGTTCGGGCCGGCCAGGTAAACCGGGCTGCGCACGGTGGCCAGTGGTCCTTGCCAGGTTCTCAAGACGCCATCGACCAGGTATTCCCGTTGTTCGACGGGATCACCGAGACGGTAGGCCTCTGGGATATCCGCGGCGCTGGGAAATAAATGGGAGAGCAGGGTGGCGGTGGTCATATCGTTACTCCATCAATGAAATGAGCCATGGGCTGACAGTCTGCGGCGCTTCTAGCGTTATACGCCTTAATGAAGGTGATTTCGAAGTGGCAAGGGCGTGCGGCTGTCCTGCCTACGCCCCTGCCACCATTGCGTTGAATGCATGAAGCCGGTGTTTACCAACGCATCCGCACGCCCAGGCTGGCGATGACGCCGTTGAGGTCGTTGTCGTCGACGTCACTGCTGTAGTCGGCGCTGACATACAGGCTCACCACTGGGGTGACCCGGGCAACCAGGCCCAGGCCGACTTCAACGGTCGAAGATTTGCGGCTGCTGCTGATCTTGTCGACTTTGTCCAGGGTAACGGTGTCGGCGCTCTGGACCGTGTGCCACAGGTTGGTGCGCACGTACGGCTCGACGCCCAGGCCGTTGACTTGGTAGGCCCCTTTGAGCCGGGCGCCGACGCGACCGCTCCAAGTGCTCAGTTCACTGCTGTCGCCATTTTCGCCGTTCGGCGTATCAAGGCTGATGCGCTGGTTGATCAACTGCGCCTGGGGTTCGACCACCCAGTTTTCGCTGATGCCGATGGGGAAGCCGCCTTCGACCGACAGCGTGACGGCGCTGCCCTCGGTGGCTTGACGCTGACCCTGTTCGTTCAAGCTGAAACCGTTGACCCGCCCCCCGCTGGCACTCAGGTCCACGTGCCAGCCCGCGGGGCCGGTCAGGCTCCAGTAGGCTCCAAGATTCTGCCCCTCCAGGCTCAGGGTTTCCTGGCCCGGCTTGGCGAGAGCCGGCGCGACCAGCATTGCGCTGCCATTGGCTGTGATCCGGCTCTGGCCGCTGATCAAACCGACGCGCTGGGTATGGCCATTGTTGTTGCGAAGCGTGAAGAGCGCGGGACTTTTGCCCGACGCGGGGTCGTTGCCCGTTGGGTGGTCGGCGGGTGTTCGGTCGTACCAGGGGGCAGTGAGAGGGTCTTCCAGTTCGGCCAGCACTTGCATCGACGAACACAGCAACAGGGAGGTCGAGACGGTGCAGAGGGTGGTTTTGAGTTCCTGCGGGCGGGGGGAAGTTTTCATGGGGGTCTGCCTTGCAATCGCATGCATTTCTCGCTTAGGGCGTCTCTCCTACCCCGAATGAGGGGCGACCGAATGGATGAGGCAAACCTCTGGCGACCCGCGATGGCGGGGTTCCAGAGGCCTGCCCCTGACTGTGTTTCCGGGGGTAGTACGTTGTATTCAAGAAGACCAAAGCGGTTGCGTCAAGAAATTGGCCGACAAATGGCACAGTGAAATCAGAGAGCGCTAACCCAATGATTTCACGCGGATAAAAACGATCCTATTTAGGCGTCAATTCATCGTCGTCTGCGCCTCACCAACTGATTCTCACGCCCACATTGCCCGCCACGCCGCGTTGCTGGTTGCTGTCCAGGTTATTGCTGTAGTCCACGCCGGCATAGGCGCTGACGCTAGACGCCAGGCTCACGACCAAGCCAACGCCCAGGTCCGCCGTGGAGGCGCGTTGTTCGGTCTCGATCCGTTGGGTGTCGTCGAATGTCACCGTGTCGGTGCCGGAAAAGGTGTGCCAGATATTGGCTCGCAGATAGGGCTCCACCGGCAAGCCGCTGACTTGATAGCTGCCCTTGAGCCGGGCGCCTAGGCGGCCAGTCCAGGCGCTGTCGGAGTCGAATTCGACCTTTGAAATCCCATCGTCCTGGCTGTCCAGGCTGATCTTCTGATGGATGATCTGGGCCTGGGGTTCGAAGACCCAGTCGCGAGCTACCGCAAACGGATAGCCGGCCTCCGCCGATAGGGTCAAGGCGTGCCCGCGATTGTCGATTTTGACGCCACGTTCGGAGCGGTTATCGCCATTCAGGCGGGTGCCCATGACCACCGCATCGATGTAGCCACCCGAGCGGTCGATGAGGGTCCAGTAAAGGCCATAGCTGTCGCCATCGAGCTCGATCTTGCCAGCGCGCCGGCCTTGGAACCCGAGGTTGAAGCCGTCAACGTTGCCGTTCAGTTCGGTGTGGCCGACAAAAAAACCGATACGCTGGGTCCGATCGTCGGACGTCGGGGCGGCGTACAAGTCGTGGCCGACCTGGAAACCCTTGATGGAACCGTCGAACCGGGGCGTTACCGTGCCGGCCCAGGTTTGATCGAGGTCCTTGCCGTAGGCCCGGCCCCAACCCGCGCCGAACGCGCCGGTTTCCGACAGCAGGCGCTGGTCGCCTTGCCGATCGTGAAACGTACCCAGGGCCATCAGCGTCAATTGCGCGGCGGCTGGGGGCAGTACTGACCAGGTAGGGACTTCGGGGCGGTACAAGGGAATCGGCGCAGCGCCCGGCACGGCGGCCGGCAGCGGCGGCAGCGTCGGGCTGGGCGCTGCGACCGGGCCCGCCACTACCGTGGAGCGTAGGTACCAGTTGTTGGCGTTGCCGGCCACGCCGCCCTTGAACAGGCGATAGTCGAATGCACCGGCCGAGACGGATTGCGCCAGTGAAAAGGCGCTGCTATCACTGACGGCTCCGCTCTGGGCCTGGACCAGTTCGATGCCGTCCTGGGTAGTCAGGCCGCCGGCGCCACCCAGATTCGTGACGGTGATGGCGGTGCCGCCTGTCAGGGTGCCACCGTTGACCACCAGTTTGTCACTGGGCGAATCATCGGCCCCAAGCACCGTTTGCAGGCGTAGCTGGCCGCCATTGCCGGCGTAATTGCCTTGCACGGTGAGGGTGTCGTTGGTGCGGGTGTTGCCGTCGGCAAGATCAATTGCTCCAGCATTGTTGAGCGTGGTCATCTGGCCTGAAGTAAACGGCGCGATGACGCCTTGGGTCGAGGTCAATACGCTGCTGCTGTCGATGTTGAACACACCCGTGCCGGTGGCGTTGTCGCCCAGCAGCAGCGTGTCGCTCAAGTCCAGGCGCGAGCCTTGGGTCAGGCTGACGGTTTCCCAGTTGTCATAGCGGGCTCCGGTACTGGACGTGCTGCCCTCGAAGGTCAGGTTGTCCTGGCCCAAGCCTCCGTCCAGGCTGGGCGTGGGGGCGAGTCCCGCCTCGGTGAGGTTCTGCAACAGAGCGGTGTCGGTGCCGTCGCCCATCAGGATGGCTGAGCGGATGGTGCCGCCGCTCCATTGGAATCGATCGTCGCCGGCACTGGTCCGGACCTCGCCGCCGATTTCCCCGCCACTGACGGTCACGCTGTCGTTGCCACCGCTGACGCTGACATTACCGCCGATGCGTCCTTCGGACAGGATGATGGTGTCCCTGCCGAAGCCAGTGACGAGGTTGCCGATGATTTCCCCACCTGACATGTCGAAGACGTTGTCATCGAGCTTCATGTCGACCCTGCCGATGGTGCCGCCGGTCATCTGGGCGATGTCGCCATCTTCGAACGCGTCGACGATGGTGCCGCCAGTCATCAGGAACGTATCGAGGCCATCGCCTTGGGAGATCGATAGAATCCGGCCGCCATTCATTTCAAACGCGTCGGCTTGCGAGCCTTGCTCGACGTCGCCATCGATCACACCGTTGGCGTTGATTTCGATGCGGTCGGTTCCGGCATCGAACACGACGTCACCCTGAACGAGGCCACTGCCTGAGACCGTCAGGTTATTGTTGCCCGACAGATCCGTAAGCCCGGTTGCACTCGTGCCACTGTCGCACACGTAAGTGTCGTCGCCTGCCGTGGGTGACAATGTGCAAGCCGCCATCGCTGATGAGGCAGGAAGCAGGAACGGAGCCGCTACCCATAAGGCGTTGAACAGACGATTGAGATGCCGATCGCGCCGAATCATGTGCTATCCCTCTGCATGGGCATCCATGGCATGCCTGTTTCAGCATGGGTTGCACGACAGATGGCACACAGGACCCGGCAACGCTCGCTGTATGGAAAGGCACGCTAGCAACGAATCAAAGGCGTCGCTACTGTCAGATCTTACAGGTCGGTTTACCCGGATCAGGGGCTACAGATGCACTTCCACCGCCAACGGCAGGTGATCGCTCAAGTGCGTCCAGGGCTTGTTGCCGAGGATCTGCGGGGCGTGGCTGGTGGCGTTGCGCAGGTAAATGCGGTCCAGGCGTAGCAGGGGGAAGCGGGCGGGGTAGGTCCGGGCAGGGCGCCCGTGATGGTGTTCAAAGGCCTCGTGCAGGTACTGGCGACGGGCAAGCGTGGTGTTGCCGCGCAATTGCCAATCGTTGAAATCCCCGGCGATGATCACCGGAGCGTCCTCGGGAAGAGAGTCAAGCAATTTGCAGAGCAGCTTGAGCTGCAATTGGCGATGGCTTTCCAGCAGGCTCAGATGCACGCAGATCCCGTGGACTTCGGCATGGCCCGGCACGTCCAGCACACAATGCAGTAACCCGCGCCGTTCGGGACCGGTGATTGACACGTCGAGGTTGCGGAACTGGCGGATCGGGTATTTGGAAAGCAGCGCGTTGCCGTGATGTCCGTCGGGGTACACCGCGTTCCGGCCGTAGGCGAAGTCGCTCCACATGCTGTCGGCGAGAAATTCGTATTGCGAGGTCTGGGGCCAGTTGTCGTAGCGCAGGGCATGTCGATCATGTTCACCAAGCACCTCCTGAAGGAAAACCAGGTCGGCACCTGTGGCGCGCACCGCTTCGCGCAGCTCCGGCAAAATGAAACGACGATTGAGGGCTGTAAAGCCTTTATGGGTATTCACCGTGAGAACACGCAGTCGATGAATCGCCGCGGGTGCGTCCAGCGGCACTGATTCTTCGACCCGCCAGTGGGGATCGCGAGTCACGTTCACTCCTGAGTCAGACGTCTCTGTTCATGCGACTCATGGCGACTGCGGCAGTTCCGGAATTCTTGCCGGACAAAACTTCAAGGCGAAAAATGTGGGGGCGAGCCTGCTCGCGATAGCAGTTAGGCCGCTATCGCGAGGAAGCTCGCTCCCACAGGGCTGGGGGTCAGATAAATACAATTTCGTACGGCATGCCCATGCGATCGAGAATGACCCTCGGCACCAGCGGTGCGATGCCGTTGGTGGGCTCGCTGCCGAGCTGGCTGGCATAGGCGTGCATGGCGTGACGCTTGCGGGCGGTGGTCCACACGTCCAGCCGTAATTTGCGCGCCCGATGCCAGGGGATCCTGTTCTGCTCACGAACCGGCCAGTGCCAGGCCCATACGGGCAGTTCGTTGAACACCGCTCCGACGGTTTCAGCGGCCAAGGCTCCAGCGCGGCCGACCGTGTCGTGGTCGCTGTCGCCGTCCAGGCGCCAAGTGCTGAACACCACGTCGCTAGGTTTGAGGTAATGGCCGATGAACGCGGTCAGTTGGGCTTCATGTTCGGCGAGGCCCTTTTCCGGGAACCCTCCGCGGACCCACTGCAGGCCATTGGAAGGCACGCCCAGGCGATGCAGGGCGTCCACGCTCTCCTGGGGATGCGGGCGAAACGTGCGCAGCCGCTCATCAGACCACAGTGGCGAGCCCGGATGGCTCAGGCTGCCGTCGGTGACCGAGATCAGCAACATCGGTTGGCCCAGGTTGCTCAACAACTGGAGCAACCCACCGCAGGCGCCGACTTCGTCGCCAGGGTGCGGGGCAAGGATGACCGCGCGGGCGCCCGCGGGTATGAGTGTCTGGGTGCTGATGATCGGAATATCGGCCAGTTGCGGCGCGCTGTTCCAGATTTGCGGGTGATGCCGGCCTTGCAACCGAGAGGCAGGTTTCATGAGATACGTCCTTGTCGTGTCCAATCGTTCAGTCACGCATCGGGCCAGCCGCCCAATGTCGCCCCTTGGGAGCGATGACTGTGATTCGCGATGTTCCGAGTCCTGGAATCGACCGCAGGCGAAGTATTGACCATGCCAGCGGATTCGTCGCGTCAGAATGTGTATCTGAACCGGTTTTTTTTGTTCGAACTGTGTTGCGCGTGCAGCAGGGCGCGTCCTTGCGCCAGCCGACTCGGGGAAGGTCGCTTATTCCTCTTCCTCGCGTTGAAGCTCGAACAGCAGCAGTGAGCGCCCGGTCACGGAATATTCGAAATCAAAATCGAAACGCTCCTGGCCGCGCACCGCGGGTTGGTTGGTGTCCACCATGCAGGTCCAGAAACTCCCTTCGGGCACCTCTGGCAGGCGGAAGTTGACGATGTCGTGGTGCGCGTTGACCACCAGCAACAATGTCGCGTCGCCGCCCTTGCGGCGGATGCCGGTCTCCTGTGCGCGGCCGTCCATCAACATGCCGAGGCAACGGCCCTGGCCATCCTGCCATTGTTCGACGGTCATCTCGCTTGCGTCGGGGGCCAGCCAGGTCACATCCTTTACGCCGATGTCCTCGTTGTAATTGCCGACCAGGAATCGACCGCGTCGCAGGATCGGGTAGGACATGCGCAGTTTGATCAAGCGCTTGACGAACTTCAGCAACGCCTGGCCATCAGCGCTCAGGTCCCAGTTGACCCAGCCGATTTCGCTGTCCTGGCAGTAGGCATTGTTATTGCCGTGCTGGGTTCGGGCGAACTCGTCGCCAGCGACAATCATTGGTGTGCCTTGGGCCAGGAGCAGGGTGGCGAAGAAGTTGCGCATCTGCCGATGACGCAGCTCATTGATCTCGGGATCATCCGTCGGGCCTTCGACGCCATGGTTCCAGGACAGGTTGTTGTTGCTGCCGTCCTGGTTGTTCTCGTCGTTGGCTTCGTTGTGCTTGTCGTTGTAGGAGACCAGGTCGTGCAACGTGAAGCCGTCGTGGGCCGTGACGAAGTTGACCGAGGCGTACGGCCGTCGGCCACGCTGGTTGAACATCTCGCCCGAGGCGGTCATGCGGCTGGCGAAGTCGGCCAGTTGGCCATCGTCGCCTTTCCAGAAGGCGCGCACGGTGTCGCGGAATTTGTCATTCCATTCGACCCAACCTGGCGGGAAGCGTCCGACCTGATAGCCGCCGGGGCCGCAGTCCCAGGGCTCGGCGATCATTTTTACCTGGCGCAGCACCGGGTCCTGGCGACAGGCGACGAGGAAACTGTGGCGTTCGTCGAAGCCGTCGTGATACCGGCCCAGAATGGTCGCCAGGTCGAAGCGGAAGCCGTCCACGTGCATTTCCGTGGCCCAGTAGCGCAACGAGTCGGTGACCATTTGCAGCACGCAGGGATGACTCAGGTCCAGTGTATTGCCGGTGCCCGAATCGTTGATGTAGTAGCGCTTGTCGTCGGGCATCAGCCGGTAGTACGACGCGTTGTCGATGCCTCGCATGGACAACGTCGGGCCCTGTTCATTGCCCTCGGCGGTGTGGTTGTAGACCACATCGAGGATGACCTCCAGATTGGCCTCGTGCATGTGCGCGACCATTTCCTTGAACTCGGCAATCTTGCCGCTGGCCAGGTAGCGCGGATCCGGGGCAAAGAAGGCGATGCTGTTGTAGCCCCAGTAGTTGGTCATGCCCTTTTGCAGCAGGTGCTGGTCGTTGACGAACGCGTGGATGGGCAGCAATTCCACAGACGACACGCCCAGCTTGCGAATGTGTTCCAGGACATCGTCGACCATCAGGCCAGCGAACGTACCACGCAGGTTCTCCGGCACCGAGGGATGGCGCATGGAGATGCCGCGCACGTGAGTTTCATACAAGATGGTCTTGTCCCACGGCACGCTGACCCGATGATCGCGGCCCCAGGTATGGGCCGGGTCGATGACCTTGGACTTGGGCACGAATGGCGCGCTGTCGCGCTCATCGAAACTGAGATCGCCATCGGGATGGCCGATGGTGTAGCCGAACAGGGCTTCCGACCATTTCAGCTCGCCCACCAGTTGCTTGGCGTAGGGGTCGATGAGCAGCTTGTTGGGGTTGAAGCGGTGGCCGTTCTCGGGGTCGTACGGACCGTAGACGCGGTAGCCATAGATCAGCCCCGGATGTGCGTCCGGTAGATAGCCGTGGTAGATCTCATCGGTGTATTCCGGCAGTTCGATACGCTCGAGTTCCACCTCGCCTGTGTCGTCGAAGATGCACAGTTCGACCTTGGTGGCGTTGGCCGAGAACAACGCGAAATTGACCCCCAGGCCATCCCAGGTCGCGCCGAGTGGAAACGGCAGCCCTTCACGTATCCGCGAAGCCTCGATAACGGGCGGCGGCGTGGTATTTTTCGGACGGGTCATAGTTGCTCCTGCAAAAGACAGATACGGTGGTGCGCTGCACGCAGGGCTGCGTGCTTTGCGCTTGTGGCGAGAAGACAAGTCTGGACGCCACAAGCAGGCCTCTTCGTTGAAAGAAGCACTGGCTTGGGAACGATGAGTCCGCGGGTTCAGACCGCCGGGGGCTTGCGCGTGGCGCGTGGCTTTTTAGCGCTAGCCTTGTCGGCGGGCGGGACCATTGCCGCGGTGGCTGCCGAAGGCTTGGTCGCGGGCTTGGCCTTGGGCGCGGTGCTCTTGGCGGCGGCCTTGGCGACGGTGGCCTTGGCGGCAGCAGCCGGCTTGGTGCCGTCAGTCTTGCTGGCCGCGGATTTGCTCGGTGCTTTCGGTGGTTTGCTTGGCGCCAGGGCTTCGGCCTCCGCCAGCTTGCGTGCCATTTCCCAATGGCGCTCTTCTTGCCCGGCAGGCTTACCTTCCGACTCCCAGATCTGATAGGCGAATTCACGAATGCGTTTATCGTCGGTACTCATCGCAGTGCTCCTGACTTGACTCAAGATTCAATAAAGACATTGACCGGGAAATCCCCCAGTGCGGCGCTGACCATCAGCTCCCTTTGGGGTGTGACTGCTGCGCTTGCAAAAAGTCCCCTCAGTTTTGCTCCCTCGGTGGCAAACGGTAGCGAGATGCGCGTGTCGCCCCAGTCCGATGCAGCGACCTGGGGCAGGGCACTGTTTTCCAGCAGGCGCGCCGTGTGAATCGGCACCACGACGATCGCCCGTTGCTGCTGGTGTTGGCGCACGAATGCCAATACGTGCTCGGCATGCTCACCCTGTACCGGCAACGGCTCGTAGCTGCCCTGGCGGAAGAGTTGCGGATACTCGGACCGCAAGGCCAGCGTCCGCGCGATCAGTGCCTGCTTGACACGCCCGTCGCGCCAATCACGCACAAGCGCCACGGGGGCGCTGTCGGCCTGCATCGCCTCACGGCGGGCCTCGAAATCCACTGGGCGACGGTTGTCCGGATCCACCAGGCTGAAGTCCCAGAACTCGTTGCCCTGATACAGATCCGGTACGCCGGGGACGGTCATGCGCAGCAAGGTTTGCGCCAGGCTGTTGAGGGCGCCCGCTGGAGCGATGGCCTGCACGGCTTCGGCGATGGCGCAGCGCAGAGGCAAGCCCTCATCGCACAGCAGCAACCGCTCCAGGAACATCTGCGTTGCCTGCTCATAAGAGTCGTTGACGGCGGCCCAACTGCTTTGCAGCTTGGCTTCGCGCAACGCCTTGCGCTGCCATTGCCACAAGCGTTCGGCATAGCTGGCCAAGGCCTTGGGGTCCTGCAAGTCAAGGTCCAGCGGCCAACTTCCGAGCAGGGCCTGGTAAAGAATCAACTCGTCACCGGCCGAAGGGGCGGCCGGGTCGCTGTGCAGCGACGGGGCGAGGATGCGCCATTGCTCCACGCACGCGGTGTACCAATCCGGGCGTTCGCTGATCACCGCCAGCCGTGCTCGAGTGTCTTCCCCGCGTTTGTGGTCGTGGGTGGCGGTGGTCACCAGGTTGTCTGGGAAATGCTCCAACCGCTCGAAGCAGGCCCCGTGGAACTCCTGAGCCGGGGCGCTGAACCGTTCGGTGTTGTAGCCCACGTCATTGCGCGACAGCAGCACCGCCGAACGATACAGCGCAGTGTCTTCGACAGCCTTGGCGGCGGCCGGCGAAGTCAGTTGCTGGAAGCGCACGCAAGCGTGGCGCAGCCGTTTGCGCTCGCTGCCCCGAGGCCGCCCGCGCCAAGGCATGCCACCGAGCCAGTCGGCCAGGCAGTCAAGCACCGGCCAGTCGGCTTCGCTGAGGGTTTGCCGGGCGCCTTCCAGGGCCTTCTGGAAAAACACCTCATCTTCGGCGGAGCGACCCAGCGGGGTGATATAGGTGCGGTACACCGGGAAATGCACGATCAGTTCCTGCAATGCCCGTCGAATGGCACCCAGGGTCAGGTCGCGGGTCATCACGTCATCCCGCGCCACCTGCAACAGGGCTTGGGCCACGCTTTCGAAGTCCCCGGCCAGGGATCCATTGAGAATCTGCTGGCGGGCCAGGCGCGCCTCTTCGATAAAATGCGCTGGCCGTTCACTGTGGCGGCTCCAGAATTCAGCGAGGGGCTCGGCGCCGGCCGGGTTGTGTTGCAGCAACGAAATCTGGTTCATGAATTCGTAACCGGTGCTGCCGTCAACGTTCCAATCCCGGCGCAGGGTTTCGCCATCGCCCAGGATTTTCTCGACGAAAATCGGCAGATGCCGTGACGGGGACAGCGAGTCGACGCGCCGGCGCAGCTTGCGGCAGTAGCCCCGAGGATCGGCCAGGCCGTCAATGTGATCGATCCGCAGCCCGTCCACCAATCCTTCGGCAATCAGCTCGAAGATTTTCGCGTGGGTCGCTTCGAATACCGCCGGCCGCTCGACCCGTAGGCCGCCCAGTTCGTTGACATCGAAAAAACGCCGCCAATTGATATCGTCCGCCGCCGTACGCCAACTGGCGAGACGGTAGCTCTGACGTTCCAGCAGCCGATGCAGGCGTTCGAAACCTTCCGGCTGCGTGGAGTCGTAGCCGCGCAGGGTGACCTGGATGGCGTCGAGTATCGCGGGCTCCGCTGCCAGGTCTCGCAGTTCCTGTTGCAAGGGACGGGCGAGGGAGTGGGCATCGGTCTGGTAGTTCAGCGTGGTAAAGCGCTCGGCCAGGCCCTTGAGCGACTCGATCTGCTCGGCTGCCAGGTCGTCCGAAGGCTTTAGCAACTCACCGTACTGCATGGGGCAGACAGGGAAGCGATGCTCATAATGCTCGACATAAAAGCTGCCTTGCGTGGCGTCGAAGCGCAGTTTCAGCGTGCCTTCTTGCAGGGCCACGCCGTAGTCGCTGCCCAGGAAGGGCAGGAGCAGTTGGCCTTCCATCAACGGGTCGGGGGAATGCCATTGGATGTCGAAAAATTCGCCATAGGGGCTCAGCCGTCCCCATTCCAGCAGGTCCAGCCACCACGGATTGTCATTGCCGCCGACGGCCATGTGGTTGGACACGATGTCGAGGATCAGCCCCATCCGATGTTCGCGCAGGGTGGCGACCAGGCGCTTGAGCGCGGCTTCACCCCCCAGCTCGGGGTTGACCTGGGTCGGGTCGACCACATCGTAGCCATGCATGGATCCGGCCCGCGCCTTGAGCAGCGGTGAGGCATAGATATGGCTTATACCCAGCGACGCGAAGTAAGGCACTTGCGGTATGGCGTCGTCGAGGGTGAAGCCCTTGTGAAATTGCAGGCGTAAGGTGGCCCGCAGGGATGGAGTCATTTTATCGTTCATCGGTCACGCTCGTTCGCCTGAAGCCTCGCGCAGGCGAGTATTTCCAGACGCCGTGCGGCGTCCGGGTCGTCCAGCAGCGCTCCGCTCTCCAGAGCCAGGCGCCGCCGCCAGTTAGGGTGGGTGTCGGTGGTGCCGGGGAGGTTGGCCTGCTCGTCGATGCCCAGGGCATCTTCCAACGGCAGCAGTACCAACGGCGCTCGGGTATGCCCGAGAAAGCGCACGCTAGCGTCCAGCACCTGGTCGGTTTCGCGGTGTTCCTCGCGGAAGTTCTGCGGGTCCTGGTTCAGCGCGTTGCGCAACCCTTTGCGTTCACGCTGGCGATGTTTGCGCCAATCCATTTCGGTGTGGGAATCGATCAGCTCCAGCCGGGCATTCCAGTCGATGTCGTGGCCGTGCCACCAGCCGTTGAGAGTGGGCAGGTCATGGGTGCTGGTGGTCGCCAGGGCGTCGTCGGGCCAATCGAGAATGGGCTTGAAGTGCGTGTTGTCCTGTTCGAACAACAACACGCGCATGCCGAGGATCGAGCGCGCCGCCAGTTTTTCACGCAGGCCGTCGGGCACCGTACCCAGGTCCTCGCCCAGGACGATGGCCTGGTGACGATGGGACTCCAGGGCCAATAGTCGCAACAGGTCGTCGATGGGGTAGTAGAGATAGGCACCGTCGGTGGGCGGGGCATCGTTGGGGATCACCCATAGCCGTTGCAATCCCATGATGTGGTCGATGCGCAAGCCTCCCGCGTGGGCGAAATTGGCCCGCAGCATCTCGATGAAGGCGCGAAAACCATTGCGAACCAGGCCCTCGGGGGAGAACGCGGAGATGCCCCAACCCTGGCCCGAGCGATTGAGGATGTCGGGGGGCGCGCCCACCGTAAGGGACGCGAGCAATTCGTCCTGCCGGCTCCAGGCCTGGCTGCCGGCGCCGTCGGCACCCACCGCGAGGTCGGCGATCAGGCCGATGCTCATGCCGCTGGATTTGGCCGCGCTCTGGGCACGCTCCAGGCAACGGGCGATCAACCATTGGCAAAAAGCGTAGAAGCCGATTTCGTCAGCGTTTTCTTCGGCGAAACGGGCGATTGCCGGGCTGCGCGGGTCCCGCCATTCTTCGGGCCACTGGCGCCAGTCGAGGCTTTCGCCGCGAGCCGCGCGTTCGGCCTGGAGGGCTTCGAAGCGGCAGTGATTCTCCAAGGCTTCTCCACTGCTATGGCGGAAGCTGCTGAAGTCTTCGTGCAAGGGGTGCTCGCCTTGGCTGAAGCCGTCATACAGGGCGCGAAGCACCCGTTGCTTGGCTTGGGCAGCAACCGGCCAGTCGATGAGCGGCTGCTCTTCAAGGCTGCGCAATTGGTTGGTCAGGCCGCTGGCGTCGATCGCCGTGCGCAGCGCACGCTCGCCCAGGATGGTGCCCGGCGCGGCATACAGGCTGTTGAGAAACAACCGGCTGGAAGGCGAGTAAGGGCTGTAGCGGCCGGTATCGCTGCTGAACATCGCATGCATCGGGCTGATAGCCAGGGCATCGGCGCCGCGTTCGCCCGCGACCCGCGCCAGCTCTTCGAGGGCCTGGGTGTCGCCGAAGCCGCCATCACCCGGGCGTCGTAGCGAATAAAGCTGTGCGCTCAAACCCCAGGCCCGAGGCGTTGGATCATCCACGGCATCGGCCACGCTGTAGCAACGGGCCGGCGCCACCGCCAGGGTGAAATGTTGGCCCTGGATGCTCACGTGCTGATACCCCACCGGGACGATCCCGGGGAGAGCGGCGTCGGCATCGAGCTTTGAGCTCATCGTCGCGCCGTCCTCGAGTTGGATTTCGCAAGGCGTGCCGGGCTCGAAATAACGGCTCAGGTCGACATTGACGCCTACGTCCGCCGTGAGCAGCGGTGGCAGGCGGTGGTTCTGTTGGTCCTCTTGCAGTTGCAACAGGCTGGCGTCGATTTCCTGCGCGCTACCGGCGGGATGGCCCAGGCCGGTGAGGACCGAACGCAGGACCGCCGGCGATACTTTCTGGGCCCGGCCGTTGGCGTCGATCCAGTCCACCGCCAGGCCTGCCCGGCCAGCGAGGATTTCCAATTGCGCATCACTCATAGGCGCTCTCCAGTAAGGGTGGGCAAGGTTGCCGCTTGCGTCAGACTGACCAGCGCGCTGTAGGGCGTGAGTACCCCCTGTTGCAACAGACCCATGGCCTGCGGTGGATGTTCGAAAAGAATCTGCGCATCTTGCGGGGCGCTGTGGTTGACAGGCTTGTCGCTAAGATTCAGGTCGATGCGCAACACGCTGCCATCGCCCATTTGCCAGCGTGCGCTGACGGCGCCGTGACCCAATACGTCGGCGCCCAAGGCATGGGCGGCGGGCAGGCGCGGAACGATTTCCTCCCGACGGATTTTCAGCAGTAGGCGATAAAGAGCTTCACTGGCCAGTTGCTCTGGCTGGTGCGCCTCCAGGTTGGGCCTTGAGGCGTCGAACGTACTGGCCGCGTTCGGATCGGGGATCCGTTCACGCTTCTGCGGATCGGCAAAGGCGCTGAAGGCCTTGAACTCGTTGCGGCGGCCTTCACGCACCAGCTCGGCCAGTTCGCCGTGGTGGCTGGTGAAAAACAGGAACGGTTGTTCAGCGACGACCTCATCGCCCATGAACATCAGCGGAATCATCGGCGACAAAAGCAATAGGGCGGTCGCGGCTTGCAGGGCTTGCGGCGGCGCCAGTTGATGCAGACGTTCACCGAGGGCGCGGTTGCCGATCTGGTCGTGATTCTGCAGGAACAGCACGAACGCGCTGGGCGGCAAGTGACCGCTGGGCTCCCCGCGGGATTCGCCATGGCGGTTGGTATGGCCCTGGAACACAAAGCCCTGGCTCAGGCAGCGGGCGAGTTTTTCCGTCGGTTGCTCGGCATAGTCGGCGTAGTAAGCGTCGGTCTCGCCCGTCAGCAGCACGTGCAGCGCGTTGTGTCCGTCATCGTTCCACTGGGCGTCGTAGCCTTGTTCCAGAAGGCTGGCCTGGTTGTGTTCGTTCTCGACGGTCAGCCAGACATACCGTGTCGGGTCCACCTGCTGACGCACCCTGGCGGCCAGTTCCTGAAGGAAGTCGGGGTCTTCGATGGCGTGAACAGCGTCCAGGCGCAGGCCGTCGAAACGGTACTCCGACAGCCACATCAGCGCGTTGTCGATGAAGAAGTCACGGACCTCGCGGCGCCGGAAATCAATCGCCGCGCCCCATGGTGTGTGCTTGTCTTCGCGAAAGAAGCCCTTGGCGTAGCGGTGCAGGTAGTTGCCGTCGGGGCCGAAGTGGTTGTAGACCACGTCCAGGATGACTGCGATTCCATGGCCATGGGCGCTGTCGATCAAGTGCTTGAGCTGGTCCGGCGTACCGTAAGAAGCCTGGGGCGCGTACGGCAGCACGCCGTCGTAGCCCCAGTTGCGGTCTCCGGGGAACTGCGAGAGCGGCATCAGTTCAATGGCCGTGACGCCAAGCCCGGCCAGGCGCGCCAGCTGTTGTTCGACACCTTCGAAACCGCCCAGGGCGCCGACGTGTAGCTCATAGATGACGGCATCGTACCAGGGGCGTCCGCGCCAACCGGTGTGCCGCCATTGATAAGCGTGGGGGTCGACCACCACGCTGTGGCGGTCAATATCGCCATCCTGGGACCTGGAAGCCGGGTCAGGCACTTGCAGTTCACCATCGATGTTGTAGCGGTAGCGAGTGCCGGCGGGGCAACGGGCCTGGATCATGTGCCAGCCGTTGGCCTGGGGCAGCATCGGTATGGATTCTCCAGTGTCGAGTTCGACACTGACATAAAGGGCATCAGGGGCCCACAGGGCGAAACGGGTGTGCTCTGGATCAAGCAGGACCGCGCCGTGGGTCCAGGTTTCAGGCGTCCTTGACGGCATCGGTTACCTCATTGTCTGGCAGATTTTCCTAATGATTTAGCGACCAGTTGTTCGTAAAGTTCGGCGTAGGGTTCCACAGCCTTGCTCCAATTAAACGGCGCGGACATCGCCCGGCAGCGCATGGCATTAAGCAGTTCGGGGAACTCGTACACCTTGAACGCACGGGTCAGCGCCTCTTTGTAACTGTCGACGGTGGATTCGTTGAACAAGAACCCGGTGACTCCGTCCTCGATCGTGTCGGCAAGCCCGCCGGTATTCCGGGCAACGGGCAGCGACCCAAAGCGTTGCGCATACATCTGGCTCAAGCCGCAGGGCTCGTAGCGGGACGGCATCAACAGGAAGTCGCTGCCGGCGAACATCCGCCGAGCGTCGGTTTCGTTGAAGCCGATGCGCACGCCGATCCGGCCTGGGAAGCGCAGGGCCAGTTCACGCATGGCTTGTTCTTCTTCCGGCTCGCCGCGGCCGATGATCGCGATCTGCCCGCCGGACTCGACGATGAATTCGGAAACGGCTTCGGTCAGGTCCAGGCCTTTCTGATACACCAAGCGCGATACCACGGCGAACAGTGGGCCGGTGGAGTCATCCAGGCCGAACAGGTCGCGTACATGCGCGGCGTTGGCTGCCTTGCCATCCCAGTCGCCTATGGAAAACTGGCGCTGCAGGTGGGTATCGGTGGCCGAGTCCCAGCTTTCATCGATGCCGTTGGGGATGCCACTGAGCAAGCCTTGTTGAGTCTTGGAGGCGAGGAACCCATCGAGTCCACAGCCGAACGCCGGTGTGGTGATCTCCTGGGCGTAGGTGGCGCTCACGGTGGTGATGTGGCTGGAATAGGCCATGCCGGCCTTCAGGAACGACAGCTTGCCGTAGAACTCCATGCCTTCCTGTTGCAACGCGTGCTCGGGAATACCCAACTCAGGGCAGGACGCGAGGCTGACCACGCCCTGGTACGCCAGGTTGTGGATGGTGAACAGGGTGGGGGTGCGTTGACCGCGCCAGTGCATATAGGCAGGCGCCAGCCCGGCTGGCCAGTCGTGTGCGTGGACCAGGTCGGGGCACCAGTGGATTTGCGCCAGGTTGGCGGCGATGTCTGCCGCGGCGAGGCCCAGGCGGGCAAAGCGAATGTGGTTGTCGGGCCAGTCGCGGCCATTGTTGGCGCCGTAGGGAGAACCTTCTCGGGCATAGAGTTCGGGACAGATCAGTACGTAGATCACCAGACCGTCGGCCATGTCCATGCGGCCGATCTTGCAGGGCGGAAGTGCGGCATGGCCGCCCAGTTCGCCGATGATATGGATAGGATTGCCGCTGTTCATGACTTGCGGGTACCCAGGGATCAGTATCCGCACATCGTGCAGCCCGGCCATCGCCCGGGGCAGGGCGGAAGAAACGTCACCCAGCCCGCCGGTCTTTACCAGGTCGGCGATTTCGGACGTCACGAACAGAATTTTCTTGCGATTTGGATTCTGTCGAACGACAGGGAGCAGTGCCTTGCCTCCGGTGGCCAGCACCGGTGCCGTCGGCGATTCTGCCGCCGGCGGTAGTTGAGAGCGGACTTGCTGTGGTTCCAAGGCAGCACTGATCATAAATAACTCCTATGTTCTCGATCTGTTTCCGGCAAGCGCCAGAGCTGTTGTTACATTGGCCGAATCCTGCGGCCAGGCGCACGAGCGCTACGCAAGGAGAGCAAAGCGCTGCCCAATGCGGCGAAGCGAATCAGGTGAGGGGGCCGTTGCAAGGAATGCTCCAGCCGTTGTTGCCCTTCCTCTAACCTGACCTTTCGCCGTTGTGAAAAGTTTCGACTTTTTTTCGTCCTGATGACCGGTCGGTTTTGCGCCCGGACCGGCAGTCTAGGTCAGAAGCTAGAGCGGTGCGGTTCGCTTCGTCGAATTGTCGGACAATCACATTTATTGTCGGCAATGTCTTACACGACGAAGGGGAATACGAGCCGACGAAATGCAGCCTTTTTGAAACATTCATGTTGTAGGGAAAGGCGCTGGTTCAATCGCGTGCGCGGTTCAACAGCGCATCGCACCATAAAGGGGCGGGCAGGGTGGAGGCGTTTTGATGGCTTTCAGGCAGGGTGCAGATGCTTCATGTGGGAGCTGGGTGGGAGCGAGCCTGCTCGCGAAAGCGCCAGGTCAGACGACATCTCTTCTAACTGACATACCGTCTTCGTCGGCACGTCGCCCGGAAACGGCTCGCTCCCACAGGGACGGGCAAACTCAGGCTATCGGCTTCAACACCCGAATCGGCTTGCCTGCCGCCCAGGCCTGCAAGTCTTCAATCATCTGGCCGTAGAATTGCTGGTAATTCTGGCGGCTCACGTAACCCACGTGAGGTGTTGCCAGTACGTTGTCCAGCGTCCGGAACGGGTGGTCGGGCGGCAACGGTTCCTGGGCGAATACATCCAGGCCCGCCCCAGCCAGGCGTTCGTGCTGCAGCGCATCGATCAAGGCAGCCTCGTCCACGATCGGCCCGCGGGCAGTATTGATCAGCAACGCCCCAGGCTTCATCCAGCCCAGCGCCTGGGCATCGACCAGGCCCCGGGTGCGGTCACCGAGGACCAGGTGGATCGAGAGAATATCGGCCTGCTCGAACAGCGCTTGCTTGCTTACATAGGTGACGCCGGCATCGGCTGCCCGTTCGGCCGTCAAGTTCTCGCTCCAGGCGATCACCCGCATGCCGAACACTTGGCCGAACTGCGCCACGCGCGTGCCGATGCTGCCCAGGCCGAGGATTGCCAGGGTCTTGCCGTGCAAGTCGCCGCCCAGGCCCTGTTGCCAAAGCCCGGCACGCAACGCGTTGGCTTCTGGGACGAGGTTGCGCGTCAGCGCCATGATCAGTGCCCAGGTCAGTTCGGGCGCGGCGTGCTTGTAGCTGTCGGTGCCACACACCTGAATACCCAGCGCGGCGGCAGCCTTGAGGTCGAGGGCGGCATTGCGCATGCCGCCGGTCAGCAATAGCTTGAGCTTGGGCAAGCGGCGCAGCAGCGCTTCATCGAAACGCGTCCGCTCGCGCATCACGCAGATGACATCGAAGCCTTGCAGGCGCGCGGCCAGGGTGTCGTGGTCGGCGGGATAGTCATGCAGGAACGTCACCTGGCCGACGCTCTCCAGTGCGGACCAATCCACAACATCCCGTGCCACGTCCTGCCAATCATCGATGACTGCAATCTGCACCGCCATGGAATACCTCGTCAGAGAATGGGTTTGTCCAGCCAGCCCAGCAGGGCTTTGTGGAACCGGTCCGGTTCCTCCATCTGCGGCGCGTGACCCAGATTGGGGAATTCCACCAGTGTCGATCGAGGAATCAGCTGGGCGACCTGCTTGCCCAGCACGTCATATTTGCCCAACCTGGCCTTCACTGCCGGCGCAGCGATGTCGCTGCCAATGGCGGTGGTGTCGGACGTGCCGATCAGCAGCAGAGTCGGCGCCTTCAGGTCCTTGAACTCGTAGTAGACCGGCTGGGTGAAGATCATGTCGTAGATCAGTGCTGAATTCCATGCCACCTGCTTATGTCCCGGGCCTTTGTTCAATCCGGCCAGCATGTCCACCCAACGCTCGTACTCCGGCTTCCAGCGACCGCCATAGTATGTATTGCGCTCGTAGGTACGGATGCCGTCGGCGCTGAGTTTCAGCTCGCGGTCATACCATTGGTCCACACTGCGGTAGGGAACGCCGAGTGCCTTCCAGTCTTCGAGCCCGATGGGATTGACCATCGCCAGGCGTTCGACCTGATCGGGAAATTGCAGCGCATAGCGGGTGGCAAGCATGCCACCGGTGGAGTGGCCCAGCACGATGGCTTTCTGCACACCCAGGGTCTTGAGCAGCGCGTTGGTGTTGTTCGCCAGTTGGTGAAAGCTGTACTGGTAGTGGTCTGGCTTGCTCGAGGTGCAGAAGCCGATCTGGTCCGGCGCGATGACCCGGTAGCCAGCCTCGCTGAGGGTCCTGATCGAGTCGCCCCAGGTCGCGGCGCAGAAATTCTTGCCGTGCATCAGCACGACACTGCGACCGTTGGCCTTGCCTTGGGCGGGCACGTCCATGTAGCCCATCTGCAATGTTTTGCCCTGAGACTGCAAGGAAAAGTGCTTGAGGGTGTAGGGGTATTTGAAGCCTTCGAGCTGAGGGCCATAGGCCGGACCTTCGGGCGGGTTCTCGGCCTGGGCGAACAGCGGCAGGGCAGCGAGCAAGAACAGGCTGGACTTCCAGCGGGTAGTCAAACGCGGCATTGTCAAACTCCTTTAGGCAACCGACCGATCCTGGAACGGCTGGATTATGGCGACATTAATCACAGGCAACCGAACCGTGGGAACGTTCAACCCATCCAGCCCAGGGTTGCGAGCACGAGTACGCCATAACGCAGGCCTTTGGCGAGGGTGACCATCAACAGAAAGCGTCGCCACGGTTCACCCATCACGCCCGCCACCAGCGTCAGGGGATCGCCAATGATGGGCACCCAGCTCAGCAGCAGCGACCAATAGCCATAGCGCTGGTAATGCTGGCGGGCCTTGTCCAGGTGAGACGGGCTGACAGGGAACCAACGGCGGTCCTTGAACTGCTCAACGCGGGTCCCTAGCCACCAGTTCACCAGTGAGCCCAACACATTGCCCGAGGTGGCGACCCCCAGCAACAGCCAGACCGCTTGGCGCTCGCTGAGTACCAGGCCGATCAGCAGCGCTTCCGATTGCAGCGGCAACAGGGTCGCCGCGCCAAATGCCGCCAGGAACAGCCCGACATATGCCTCGGGCATCAGTGGGCTGGATAGTCCGCCACGACGGTTTGGGAGCCGTCCTTTTTCTGCCCGATCACCTGATAGGCATCACTCATGCCGTCCATTTCCATGCCCGGCGAGCCCATCGGCATGCCTGGCGCGGCAATGCCGAGCAAATCGTCGCGTTTGCTTAACGCCAGCACCTGCTCGGCGGGGACGTGACCCTCGACGAATTTGCCGTTGATCTCGGCGGTGTGACAGGAACGCAGGTTGGGCGCGACGCCCAGGCGCTGCTTGACCGCACTCATGTCGGCTTCGACATGGTCATTGACCTTAAGACCGTTGGCTTGCAGATGGGAGATCCATTTCTTGCAACAGCCGCAATTGGCGTCGCGGTGTACATCGATGGTGACCGGCTCGGCAGCCTGGGCCAGGGCAGAGGTGAAAACGGCGCTCAGTGCGAGCAGGTGCAGGGGATTGGCCATGGGTCAGGTCTCTTGGCGAACGGCTTTGGACGGAAGGATAACAGAGTAGCGGTGTGGGCCTGACAGCAGGCTGAAGGGCGGATGACGGAACTATCAGTTGGCAGCGGCCCCGGGGAACATGGCGATCACATTCGTTCGCGATTCTGTAAGCCCTACCGCTCGTCCAGATTTGGCGCATACCTGTAGGTTCTGACAGTAGCCGATGTTGCTTGCCTGATGTGTGATGGCTCATGTCGAAAGGCCGATCATCTGCCAGGTAAATACCATGAATATCCCAGCCTCAGCCTTGAGCCATCCCTTCGAACTGTTCCCCGTGCATATTCCTGGGTGGGTAACCCCCGTGCTCCCGGCAAACATTGCGCACGGCGGCATCCCCAAGAGCATCTATGACGACCAACCTCGGGGATTGCAATGCGTGATCAACCCGTTGACCGAACTCAAGAGTGGCTCCTGGATAATGGCGGCGTTCGATCAAGTCAACTTGTACGTCAATGGCGTGCGGGTTTCCGGGGCCGGTCTTACTATCCAGCCGGGAGACGAAGCTGAGTTCATCGCCTTGGACCTTCCCCACGGGCAATTAAGGGAAGGAGTCAACACCCTGCACTACAGAGTGACGCGCCTGAGCGGGAATTTCGACGACTCCATCTCTTTGGATGTGCTCTATCACCTTAGGGCGCCCGGTGAACCCGCCCCCCAGAACATGGATCTGGGTGATCCCGCCCGATGTGATCAGCAATGGGGTCAGCGCTGACCAAGCGGCGCGAGGGGTGACGTTTGGTTTCACCTATGGCAACCGGCGGGAATTTGATGAAATCGACTTCCTGATAGGGGGGGGTGATCAGACCTTATGCCGTACCGAGTGCGCCGGCTCCGGCGCAATATACGCTGTTTACCGATACCTTCAACGAAGTGGGAGACGGCGCTTTTACGGCGCTCCAGTTCAAGGTGACCGATCAACTGGGCAACACCAACCAGTCGTCGGTCAAACATATTGATATCCACCTGGACCGGGAATTGACCCTGGCGCCGCCTTCGGTGAAAGAGGCCAGCGGCGCGTCCTTGAACCCGGTCAACGCCAAGGACACCCTGACCATCGTCGTGCCGGTCAACGCCGAGTTGCTTCCCACGGACAAACTGACGGTGACCTGGACGGGCGCACCGGGAACCCCAGCCGGCGGCTCACACACCTCAGGCGAATCGTTGGTCAGTGCGGGGTTGGAAATCCCGATTCCCAACAGTGTGGTCGCGTTTAACCTGGGCAGGTCGGTGACGGTGTCCTATGCGGTGATTCGAGGCAGCGAAGCCCCTGTGGCGTCACCGCCCTTTGCCTTGGCGATACAACCCCTGGCTCCAGGTGATCTTGAACTTGGCAAGCCAAGGATCCTGGAAGCCGCCAATAATGGCGAGGGCAGCGAACTGAACCTGGCTTCCATCAGTGCGAATGTCACCTGCTGGTTCGGTACCTGGCCCCTGATTGCCGTTGACCAGGACGTGTGGCTGCGTTTCAAGGGCACGAAGGCCGATAACACCACGCCTTACAACCTCGATATCTGGGTGCCAAAGCCGCCAACTAAAGGACCTAGGGTCAATCAAGGTTGGGTCAACAACGGTTTCTATCAGCCAGGACCCTTGGGCAACTCTTACAACTACCTGAAGGACCTGAAAGACGGCAGCACGCTGACCGTGGAGTTCAAGGCGGATTTCAGCAAGACCATCGACGAGGCCAATGCAATAACGTTTCCGCAGCGTACTTACACCGTCAAATCAATTGTGATGGTGACGCCGACGATCACCTCTGTGAGGGGCCAGCCGAGCAACGCTGAGATTCCGGACAACAGCAACACGGTGGAGAGCAGCGTGATATTGAGCGGTGCCGCCTCGGTAGGGCAAAAGATTGAACTGTTCGACGGAAACACGTCCATAGGAGAATTTATGGCTGTCACTGGTAACTGGACCAGCACGGCAATTACGGTGGCGGTAGGTGAACATAACTTCAAGGCCACTGGCCTTTACGGTGATCGTCCGACGTCGGCTGTTCGTCGTCTTAGGGTGATAGAACCCTTGGTGATAGATAACCGCATCGCCAATCTTGATGGCTTCTTCCTGTACTACAACGGAGCACGAAACAGCACACCGATGCCGGCGGGCACAACCGTTACTCGCACCCCCTCGCGTGGAAATCCTCCGTATGCATACAGCACGTCAAATACCGGTGTTGCCACTGTGAATGATCAGGGGGTCGTGGTCGGTGGAGGAAACGGCGAGGCGACCATTACGATAACCGACGCCTACGGGCAAACTGCGTCATATACGGTGAGCCGCTCAAATGCTTGGACAATAAGATCGACACGCTCCATTCGAGGCGGCCAGGCGCAGGGCTGGGCAAACGGTCAGGGCGCGCAAAACTCTTTTAACCAAAACCCCTATCCCGATGGCGGCACTATGCAGACAATCCGCAATTATTATGAGCGGGACCTAGGCTGGAACTACAACAACTGGACCGGCCGCTATGATAGCGGTAATCCATTATGGCCATGTTTTGCAAACATCTATCAAGGCACCAAATCTACATCGACCATTGAAAGTTATTTAGGCGCTTGTTGTCGGGTGCCTTATAACCAAGGCACATTGTTGCTTTCAGAGCGAACTGAGTTGGGTGAGCCCCCCGAGCCACCTGAGCCATCTGGAAGTTGACCCGGTCGGGGCTCGCTGGGCTGTGTCCAAGCGCCACCTTCGCCTTCGTCGATGGGCTTGGAGAGGCCGCTTTCAATCGCCACAGCGGCAGGCGCAATGCCCTTTAACGTTGAACTGAAAGGGGGCCTGCTATCAACCCTGACAGGAGGCCCCCTTTTACTCAGGCGATGTTTCAGCGAACCTTGAACCGCCCCATGATCGCATTCACCCGGCTGTTGGCTTCCAGCAACTGACGGGTGTTGTTCTCGCTGGCCAGGCCGCTTTCCACCAGCTCTTCGACCATGTGCCGGATCTGCACCATGCTCCGGTTGATCTCTTCGGTCACTGCACTTTGCTGCTCTGCGGCGGTGGCGATCTGGGTGCTGAGGCTGTTGATCTGGCTGACGGAGCCGGCCATTTCGTCCAGGCCCGAGTTCACTCGGGAGGTGGCGTCGGCAGCCGATTGGCAACTGGTCTGGGTGTTTTCCATGGCCGCGACCGACGAGCTCACGCCTTGGGTCAGGCGCGTCAGCATTTCGTTGATCTCCGAAGTGCTGGCCTGGGTGCGGGCGGCGAGGGCGCGGACTTCGTCGGCGACCACCGCGAAGCCACGGCCTTGCTCGCCAGCCCGGGCGGCTTCGATGGCGGCGTTGAGCGCCAGCAGGTTGGTCTGCCCGGCGATGGCCCCGATCACACCGAGGATCTCAGTGATGCGCTGCGCATCCTGCTGCATGCTCTCGACCTTGTGGGTGGCGCTGGCCACTTCCTCGATCAACGCGACGACACTGTTCGATGCCTCGCCGACAACGACGCGGGAGCGATCGGCATGTTCATTGGCCCGCTGGGTGAAGGCGGCGGTCTCGGCGGCATTCTGCGCCACGCTTTCGGCCGTGGAACTCATTTCGGTGATGGCCGTTACCGTCTGGTCGGTCTCCGAGGCATGGCGCATCAGGATTTCACTGGTGTGGGCCGAAGTCTGCTGCAGCTTGTCCAGGCTAGATGCCATGGCGCCGGTGGCCTGGGTGACTTCGCCGATCATGTCTTGCAGGTACGCGATAAAGCGGTTGACCGAATGACCGATGGCGCCCAGTTCGTCTTCGGCGCGGATGGTGATGCGGCGGGTCAGGTCGGCGTCGCCCGTGGACAGCGCATCGATGTTGCGCTTGAGCACTTTCATGCGGTTGGTCAATTGGCGGATCGCATACAGCTGCATCAGCACCAACAGGATCACCATGGGTATCTGCAACAGGCTCAGCGTGTTCAATACGTCATCACGTTGGGCTGTGATCAGGCGGGTCGGCAGGGCAGTGGCGAGGAACCAGGGCGAGCCTTCGATAGGCCGCATGAAGAACGTGCTGGCTTCACCGTTGTTGTCGAATTCGACGCGCTGCGGTTGGTCACGGTTGGCCAGGCCAGCCTTGACCTGGGCGGCAAATGGCGAGCCAGCCGCCAGTTCGCTGATGTTCTTGAGCACGATCGGGCCGCTGATCCGCGAGCTGTTGCTGATGATCTTGCCGTCGCTTTCCACGATCAGCATCTCGGCGTTCAGTTCTGCTTCCTTGCGTGCGATCAGCTCGTTGAAAAAGCCGAGGGTCACGTCGATGGTGGAGACGCCATACGGCGCGCCATTCTTCTGGATGGCCATGGCGCAGTTGGTCCGGGGTTCGGCGCTCGCATCGTCCTTGTAGGCTGCCGCCCAGGCGCATTTGCCAGGGGGAGTGGCCATGCCGCCCTTGTGCCAGGGTTGCTCGTAGTAGTTCGGCGCAGCATCGCTGTTCCAGAAGGTGTTGACGATCAGCTTGCCGGAAGCGTCGCGGTGCCAGAACGTGCTGAATTTGCTGCGACCTTCGGCGCGCTGGTTGGGCAAAGGCCAGATCCCGCCGCCGAACACTTTCAGCTCACCGTATTGGTCCACCAGGCCTGGCAGTACCTTGTCGATGGCATCGCTGTCGAGCAAGGGGATGGTCTGGGTGATGCTGCGTTGCTGGGCCTGGACCTTGTTCAGTTCGCCCTGGATCTGCTCGGCGACCTCGGCAATGCGGTTCAGCGCCACTTGTTCCTCGGTGTGGCGCAGCTTGGGTGCGACGAGGTGACTGATGCCGACGACCGTCAGGATGGATAACACCAGAATGAACAGAACCAGAAACAACGTGTAGCGGGCCTGAATGGTGCGCAATGAAGGCATGTGGGTGTTCCTTGCACGGGGCGACTTTCGGAAGCAAATGGGATGAACGTTCCAATATATGTCGGCTTCTCTGCCAGGAGCTTGAGTGTGGGGCCTGACCAGCCGTCAGGCGGCGGAATGGGCCTGGGCGTTTTTCCAGGTTTGAGCGTGAGCCTGCAATTCATCGTGAAGGCGTTGCATGGGGGCCGAGTGCAGGCTGAGCCTGCGCGGATGTGCAACTCGGTGGAACAGCGCCTGCCAACCTTGCCCGGCGTCCGTGGGCATCATCCCAGTGAAGAAAAAACCCGCAGCCAGCAGTAGCTGGTGGTCGGCGCAAAAGTGTCGACCGAGGCCGATTCGGACCGAAAGCGGCCAATGGGCGGGCAAGCGCCGAAGCTGCCCGACGAGGCATGTATCCACCCGATCCGCCACGATCTCGATCCGGCCGGGTAAATGGCTAAGCCGCAACGGATGAATGCCCTGCGGCCTATCCACAAGGGTGGTCCCGAAACGCGTTTCCAAAGCGCCCATCAGCCATTGGTGGGGCGCGGGCCATTGAAGACGTGGCAGCGGTCGAGGGTGGTCGCCGATCACTTGGCAGCCGATCACGATGGTTTCGGCCTGGTCCGTGGCGAACGGAGAGGGCACGAACTCGGGTAGCAGGCCGACGTCATGAAAACCCAGTCGTTGGGACAGCCGTTGGCTGTAGGGATGGCTGGTGACCTGCTTGATCGATAGCCTGGCGAGCCCGAGCTGCCGGCAACCGTCCAGTAATTGTTGCCCCAGCCGCGAGGCGATCTGCCTGCCCTGCAACTCGGGGTCCACCGCAACCAGCGCCAGCTCGGCATCTTGAGTGGCGTGTCCCTGGCGGCACAACGCGGCATGACCGACCACGCGCCCGTCGACCACCGCCACCTGCGAATGCCAGCGCCCCTTGAGATTGTGCTGGCAGATCATTTGCGGCATGTAGACGTCAGGGGAGACGTAGTGATCGCCGTACACCCGACGAAACAGCTCGCACGTACCGGCGCTGTCGGTGGCTTGGAACGGCCTGAATACCAGAAGGCTCATCCAGCATCCTCCGCTGCCCGCGAACCGTATACCCGACGATCGATGATCGACAGGTGCTTGCCGGAACGGGGGTGGCGCTCCAGGTCCTGTGCGGTACAGGCCTGGGTATCCACATGAAGTCGATCGAGGCCTGGATATTGCTCGATCAAGGCCGCTTTAAGCGCATGGGATCGCGTTGGGCCTGCATCCTCGGCTTTTTCCGGCAGCCACTTGAGCAACACGCAGTCATTGCCCTGGCTGTGCTCGATGATCAGTTGCCACTGCACACCGCCGGCCACGCGCCGCGCGATGTCGCTTATTTCTTCGGGAAACAGCGACAACACGCCAACGCGTACGCGCCGGCTCTCTGCGCTGCGTCCTCGAAGGGCGAATTTGCGCCCCGGCGTGCCTGCCGGCTCGCACCAACTGGCGCGGTCTCCCACCGGGTATCGGACAATGGGCATGAGGGTCCGGTTGAAATTCGTCACCACCAGGTTTCCGGCTTGGCCAATGGCCTCGATCGCTTCCCCGCTCAGGTCGTCGACGATTTCCACCCGCGTGTGCTGATCGAATACCCGGTGTTCGCCCAAGCCGCAATCAGGCGTGCTCGCACCTACCAGTCCGGCATCCACGCTGGCGTATCCGATGGACGCGAAACGCGCGCCCGGGAAGGCGCGTTTCAATGTCGGCATCTGGCTTTCGAACAGGTTCTCCCCGCCAAAGAGCACGGTGGTGATTTGTGGCAGCCTGCGCCCTTTGCCAATGACATGGCTGGCGAAGGCCAGCAAGTGCGCAGGCACGCCGACGAGTACGTTGATGCGGTGTCCAGCAATGGCGTCGGCCAACACATCGAGTTCCACCGAGCCGGAGAAGGGAAACTCGGTAATCGCAACATCGACGCTGCACAGGGCGCCGTGGATGAACAGGAAACTGGCGTAGAGATCCCCCGAGAAAAACAGATTGGCAATGCGATCCCCCGCAGCCAATTGGGCTGTCAAGCTGCGACCGAAGCAATCGAGCATCAGTTGCCATTCTGCGTGGGTATACACCGATAACTTGCCTTCGCTGGTCGTACCGCCGGTCTTGAAGACCAGTGCGTCCTTAACGCGGCTGGTCAACACCGGCCAACGGTCCAGGTCGTGGCTGTCTTTCCAATACTCGCTGAGATTGACGATCGGCAACTGGTGGAACTCGCAGCCATGGACGGGTAGATGGCTCAGCTGCGTGCGATAGAACATCGAATGCGTGCGGATATGGTTGAGCCATTGGTCGTAGGTTAATGGGGCGCTCATCGGAATATTCTCAAGGCTATGGGTCGGCTTATCGGGTACCGGGCGAAATCAACGGCCGGCTAACCTGCAATCGATCACCAGCGGGACTTTGCCGCTGTGCTTGTTATGTTCGAACCGCTCAACCGGGCAGTGCTCGACGTCCAGAACCAGCAACCCGGCGTTGACCGACGTGCGCAGCGCTGCGAGGCCCAGCACCTGGCGCCGTACCGTTTCGGCGTCGCCATCGGTACGAATCAGCAAACGCTCACCGCCACAGCCCGCATGGCTCAGAACGATCTGGATGGCCGTCTGCGCGTGCTCGGACAGGTCCTGGGTATTGATGAACTCCGTGGCGATGCGCACCAGTTGGCCGTGGCGCTCGCGCAGCTCGAATCTGGGCGACTCCAGGCCACACGCGCACGGGCCGGGTAGCCAGCGCCCTAGGTCGCCGACTTCGTATCGCTGGAGCGGGCGCGCCTGGCGTACGCGGGAGGTGAAAAGCAAGCGCCCGATACCATCAGGGCCGACCGGTATATCCCGTTCCAGGTCAACGATTTCCAAGGATTGGATATCTTCCATCAGATGAAACACACCGTCGCCGCTGGCTATGCAGGCATGCCCGAGGGGGCCCGCATCGACGCTGCCGTAGATTGCCGAGCGAACGCAGGTGACGCCGCATTGCTCGAACAGGAGACGACAGTCCTGCCCCAGGTGTTCGCCACCAAGCATGATCTTGCGCACACCGCCGTAGCCTTGAAGGACTGACTGCTGGCTTGAGAACAGACGATGCAACGTGCTGGGCATGCCCATGAGCGTGTTGATTCGATGCTCGACGATCAACTGCGCGATCTCTGCAAAGTTGTCATCCGGCGGCGCACTCATCGGGTAATGCACGACATCCATCTGTTCGAGGATTTTGGTGAAACTGAGGAACCCGCCGTACAGGCTGCCGCCATAGAACAGGTTCATCACTCGATCGTACGTCGGGTCGAGCCCCGCGGCGCGCACCCCATCGGCGGCGGCCCGCATGTGGCGGTCGAAATCACCATGGCTATAGGGGGACAAAACCGGCGCACCGCTGCTGCCGCCGGAACGGAAGAACAGCTGTGCCTGAGGGGCCGGGGGCAGCGCCACGAACGCTGCTTTGTCCATGATGGGCGTCGAAGGGGTCAGCGCCAATGGGCTCGCGGCGGCATCCAGCGTGACGCGATGGCTGGCAATGCCTGCATCAAGGCTGACCGATACCCGGCGACTCAATCGTTGCAGCCCGTAGACCCCATCGTGGGGCTCGCCGTCGTAACCTTGCTGGATTTCCCCCGTGGAGGTCACCCGGCCAACCCCAGCGGTCATCAGGCGCCGAACCAGCCCAGGAGCGCGTTCCGGCTCGCAGACAAGGGCGCAGCTCTGCAGCACATTGCGCCATGGCAGCAAGGTTTCGGCGAGCAGCACTTGCGGCATCGGCCGTAGCAGGAGCGTGCGAAACAATGGCGAAGGTTGCAGTTCGCGGTGGTGCTCCCAGAGAATGCGCCAGCCATTGCCCGTCCAGACCTGGCCGGTTTCGTTGGCAAAGCTGAAGTCCAGGCGGGCCAGTGCCGTACGGGTGGTGATCTCACTGGCTTCGGCGGCGGTGGTCTCCAGGGTGGGCCAGCGCCCGGTCCGGCGTTCGAACGCGGCGGCCAGGGCGCTTCCCACTGCTTGCAATTGCCCAGGATCATCGCTGTCCACCAGCAGCCATTGCGGGCTGGAGCAGGCCTGCTGGTCGAGGCGGCAGACTTCGTCCACCAGCGCATCCAAGGCCTGCTCGGTGGCGGCCAGAGGCGTGATATAGGCGAAGCTGATCCGGTGGCCCCAATCGATCCAGCGACAACCCGTTGGAATGCGCTCGCGCAATGCCTTCAAGGCAGCTTCGCCGCCCCAGGCACTGACGCCATTGGCAACGGCAAAAAGACGCCCGGTTTGTTCAGAGGGCACCGGCAATACCGCCAGATAACCACGTAACCGGCCGCCTGGATCGCACGCCAGGAACGCCGCTAGGAGTTGCGCCGTCAGGTCGCCCTCGCGGGTGCTGGGGCGCAGCCAATTGACGTTGCCCGCAAGTAGGCCTTCCAGCACCGCGCAAAACCCCAGCAACGGCGAGTTGCCCGGCGTGACATGAACCACCAGGCCCAAGGGCTGCCAACTCTCGAAGGGCCCGTCGCAATAATCGATTCGCCGTAGCGAACGTGCATCGACGCCCAGCTCCCGTTCCAGCTTGAAGCTCAACGACTTGCGGGCGCAGAAAGCAATCAGGGCCTGGCGCTGGTCCTCGTCCAGCAGCGGGCTTCGGTCTGCCGCACGCAGCCATTGCGCGAACGCCTCGGCACAGTCGATCACCTCCTCGCTGCGAGGTGGCGTTTCCAGCAAGACGGGCAGTTGCGCTTGGAGGCGTTCAAGCGCTGCATCGAGCGGCAGCCCGGCGTTCAGTTGGCCGTTGATGAGGTACATATCAGTTTTCCTTGATCAATTCGGCAGCGGCCATGGCGCAGCTTCGGCTGGCACTGGTGCCGGCCCGGCCATGCAGCTCGAACCACTGGGTTTGAAGGCCGCACTTGCAGTTGGCCGGGTGCAGGGTCGCCAGATCACTCATCACCACGGCGTGCGCGGGGCTTGACGAGATGTAGGGCGAAACGAACGACAACAACCCTGGTTCGCCGAACGGCTGGACACTGAAGTCCGAGGGGTGGCGTATGAAGACTTTGGAATAGACCGGCACGTGGAACCGATGATGGGCGCACTCGATGTAAGGCACCGCGTGCTCGACCGCACCGTAGCCGTCGCGGCAGCGTTGGACCTCGATGCCGAGTTGCTGTGTGATGCGCTCGTAAACGTGACGTCGGGGGATTTCCTCGGCCGCCTGTTTCTTCCAGCCGCCGCCCAGGAAGACCAGCGAACCGGCGGCGAGCTTCAGGTCTTGCATGCCGGTTTCACGCATGCGCTCAAGCACATGCCAGAGCAGCGCCGGGAAGCCGAAGATGCGCACCGGCAGGCCCTCTTCGGCGAAAGATTGCAGGGTGCCGATGGCGCCGAAGACGTCGAATTCGTGGCCTTTTCCCGTGCATCGCAAGGCGTAGGCGATCCGATTGGCCGGTGCGAAGCGGCACAGGAACTGGTCGGTGTAGGCCGTGCCCAGGCGATTGGCCGCTTCGGGCTCATGGCTGAAGAGCAAGTAGTTGCACGGCGAGTCGGGTGTCGACCAGCCGTAATACTCAAAGATGTTTGCCACCATGCCTTGGGCCGCCGCCATGCTGCGCTCGTCGTAGCGCATGCGGCTTTTCTGCCCGCTGGTGCCCGAGGACGTGAGTTCCAATGCACCTTCGGCGGTGGGGCTGAGCAGCAATCGCTGCTTGAAGTAGCTGGCGTAAATGGGCGGCAGGCGCGACCAGTCAGTCAAACGGTCCAGGTCGTCGGCCCGAAGCCCGTTGGCGTTGAGCCAATGTTCGTAGCCTGGCGTGTGGTGGCTATGGAACAGGCTGATTTCAGCCATGGCTCTGTCGAACAGCCCCGGTGGCAGCGAATCGCCGTCATACGGCTGGGGCCATGCGCACAGCGCATCGGCATGGGGAAAGTGAATCATCGGGTCATCCTATGGGAAGGCAAATCAAGGGAGAGCAGCGGGGCGCGAGGTGAACAGGCGCAGCACGACAGGACAGCTGAGCCCGGCGATGCCGACCATCAGCGCGAAGGACTCAAGGTTCGCCCCGGCACCCAGCAGCGCCAACAGCGACCCTGTCGCGCTCATCACGGCGATGGAGATCATCCCGACCATGGCCGAAACCAAGCCCTTGCTATCGTCGGTGGCGAACAGGGCCAGTCGATACAGCGCGGCATTGCCCATGCCGAGCCCGATGGCATACAGCGACAGCCCACTGACCAGGACGGGAACGGACAGGGCGAACTGACTGCCGGCCACCAGCGCGGTCAGGCCTGTACACAACGGCCACAAGCTGTAGCGGACCACCCGATGCACCCCAGCCCGTTCCACCAGGGCGTTGAGGACGAGATTGCCGAGGATGACCGCCGCGAAAACCGGAATCTGCCAAACCCCATACGCCAAGGGGGACAGGCCTTGTCCTTGGATCAACAGCAGGGGCGACAGGCCGATCCAGGCAATCAGCGGCAGGCTCATCAACCCCAGCGCGACACTGGCCGACATGAAGCGACCGTGGCCCAGCAGCGCTGCGTATCGCCTTACGAGCGAACGCAGGTCGAATGCTTCGACGACCGGTGTTCCAGCATGCGCGCCACGGGGTGTTCGCGGCATGAACCCCCACAAAGCCAACCAGCTGACCACCCCGAGACCGGCCAGCAACATGAACAGCTCGCGCCACGACAGCCACTGCAGCAGCAGCCCGCCCGCCAAAGGGCCTAAAAGCGGTGAAAGAAGGGCGAGATTGCCCAGCATGGCCATGACCTTCACGGCGGCGGATTCGCAGAATATTTCCTGTATGGCGGGGTAGCTGACTGCAATCACGAAGCCCAGCCCCATCCCCTGGACCAGACGAAGCCCATTGAAACCCTGCATGCCGGTGACCTGGGTGATCGCCACGCAAGCCAGCACGAACCCGGCACACCCCACGAGCATGAAGGGGCGCCGCCCATGACGATCCGACAACGGGCCGATCAGCCAAGGCAGCAAGACGCCGCCCAGCAGGTACAGATTGAACGCGTGGGGAATCTGATCGGGGTATGCATCGAGGTCCTGGGTCACGGTGAGCATGGCGGGCATGATCAAGTCGCTGGCCATGTAAGTGAGGAACTCGAAAAGAGCGATGGCCAGGCAGAAACCTGTCAGGCGAAAGGGTGAAAGAAGGGTGGGCTGATTTGGCATGGATTCCCAACGTCAGTTCTCGGAAAGAAGGAAATTTCTTCTTTTTCGAGAGTACGTTGGCGAGATCCAGGGTCGAAAGGCGCCTTTTCGCGTAACAGGCAGTGGAAAGCGGACCGGTATATGTAGGAAAAATCCTTCGGTCGCACGAAAACGCCCAGCGGTTGTACCATACGATCCTGACTGCATCCCACCTTGTTTGTGGTGGAATAAACACGCATCAGAGGTGCAGAACGAAAAACTTCAGGAAACTGGCAAATGACTCATTCGCAACGTTTGAAATACTCGATTCTGGTGGTTCTCGTCGTACTGGCGATCATGCTCGGACTGTCCTGGATGCAAGGCAAGGGCATGATCAGCGAGCAGCTGTTTCAATACATCGCCATTGCCGTGGCGGTCATCGTCGTGGTGATCAACGGCGTGATGCGACGCAAGGTCAAGCCTTGAGCGCCGCTCATTCTTCGGTGTTGAGCAGGGCCACGGCCTGGTGGTGCAAGCTGTAGCTTTTATCCGGATTGAGCGTGACCACGCCTTCGCCGCACAGGCGCTTCAGCACCTCACGCACGCTCAGGAAGGACAAGGGAATGTCCAGCCCCAACAATTGGCTATGGACGCCGCGTACACCCAGCCGGCGGTTTTCATCGGCGGCCTTGAGCAAGGCGTCGATGACCTTCAAGCGAATCAGGCTCGTCCTGAGCCCATAGCTCTTGAGCAGACGCTTGATCTGCTCGTTGCCGCCTCGTTCCGCTGGCCCAGGGAACGTACGGTTTGTGGCTGTCATCGTGACACGGGCCGATCCTGGCTTGCCCTCCATGGGCATTTGCGCGTTATGCATGTAAAGACTCCTTACCAGCCTGACAGAAAAGATCATCAACGCTCTCCTGTATAGGACGAACGAGAGCGGCCAATCATGAGGACGTGGGTGTGAAAAAAATGCCTGGATACCGTCAAACCCCGGTAGAAGCGGCTTGCCAGCCGATTAATTTTTTTTCATCCGGTTCGTTCTCAAGGTAGGCACATCCGCGTTGAAGCGCGGCGCATGTGAACTTCCAGGCCGGGGCGGACGTACAAGGGCGTATCGGCGGCCGTCCTGGTTTTTGTACGCTATCGATCAGGAGTGAGTGTGGGAATGTCCGGGCAGTTATCGAGGTTTTGCCTTGCCGGTGTCTTGCTGGGGGTGTCCCTGGGCTTGAGTACCGTTGTCAGCGCACGAGGCGAGGCCGGGCAGGCCACTGCCGAAATTCGTCGCACCAGTTTTGGCGTGCCGCATATTCGCGCCCAGGATGAGCGGGGATTGGGATACGGCATCGGCTATGCGTACGCCCAGGACAACCTATGCCTGTTGGCCAATGAGATCGTGACCGTCAACGGCCAACGCTCGCGCTATTTTGGTCCGGAACAGGTCACCGTCGAGCAGCGCGAGAATCGTGCAAGCGACGTGTTTTTTGCGTGGCTCAACACGCCCCGGGCGGTTTCCGGTTTCTGGCAGGCGCAGACGCCCCAGGTCCAGCAGTTGGTGGAAGGTTATGCCGCCGGCTACAACCGCGCGCTGGCTGAGCGCAAGGCCAAAGGCCTGCCGGAACAATGCGCAAGCGAGTGGGTGCGGCCAATCACCGCGCTGGATATTGTCAAGCTCACCCGGCGCCTGTTGGTGGAGGGTGGCGTCGGCCAGTTCACCGAGGCGTTGGCCGGGGCGCAGCCGCCCAAGGCTACGGCAGACGCGCGGGGCTCGGCGTCCGGTTTCGCCATCGCGGCGCAACGGCAACAGCGCTTCGCCCTGGAGCGCGGCAGTAACGCCCTGGCTATCGGCAGCGAACGCTCGTTCAATGGGCGCGGCATGCTGCTGGCTAATCCGCATTTCCCGTGGGTGGGAGGCATGCGTTTTTACCAGATGCATTTGACCATCCCCGGAAAGCTGGACGTGATGGGCGCGGCGTTGCCGGGCCTACCGGTGATCAATATCGGCTTCAGCCGGCACTTGGCCTGGACCCATACCGTCGATACGTCCAAGCATTTCACCCTGTATCGGCTACAACTGGACCCCAAGGACCCGACTCGCTACCTGGTGGATGGCAAGTCCGTTGCCATGAGCCAGCAAACGGTCACGGTGGACATCAAGCAGGCCGATGGGCAGGTCAAGCCGGTCTCCCGTGTGGTCTACGGTTCGCAGTTCGGACCGATCGTGCAATGGCCCGGGAAACTGGATTGGGATAACCGGTTCGCCTATAGCCTGCGGGACGCCAACCTGGAAAACGACCGGGTGCTGGCGCAGTGGTACGCGATGAATCGAGCCGTTACGCTCAAGGACCTGCAAGATTCCGTACATCGCATCCAGGGGATTCCCTGGGTCAACACCCTGGCCGTGGATGACCAGGGACAAAGCCTCTATATGAACGTGTCGGTGGTGCCCAACGTCGATGCCGGCAAGCTTGCCCGATGCAGCGACCCCAGGGCCGGGCTGCGGCTGATCGTGCTGGACGGTTCACGCGGCGAATGCGCCTGGGATGTGGACCCCAAGGCGGTGCAGAAGGGTACCTATGCGGCGGACAAGCTCCCGCAACTGTTGCGCCGCGATTATGTGCAGAACTCCAACGATTCGGCGTGGATGGTCAATCCGTCGCAGCCGTTGTCCGGTTATTCCCCGGTGATCAGCCAGCAGGACCTGCCACTGGGCCTGCGGGCGCGTTTTGCCCTGGACCGACTGGGACAACTGGCAAAGGCGGGGCCAGTAACGGTGAGCGATTTGCAGGGCATGGTCATGGACGACCGGGTGTACCTGGCCGATCAGGTCATGCCGGACCTGCTGGCTTTCTGTGCCGCGAAGCTGGGGCCCGATGCACCGGCCCTGACGCAGGCATGCAGCCAGCTCAAGGCCTGGGACCGTACCGCCAGCCTGGACAGCGGCGTGGGGTTCGTCCATTTCCAGCACATCATGCAGGCATTGCAGGCGGCGCCGGGCATCTGGCGGGTCGCGTTCGACCCGAACGATCCGCAACATACCCCGCGCGGCCTGGCGATCGAAGCATCGCCAGTGGCTGATGCGCTGCGCCAGGCCATGGTCGCATCGGTCCAAGCGGTGGACGCTGCGGGACTGCAAGCGGATAGCCAATGGCGGGACGTGCAGGTGACCCGCAGCGGCGACCGCCGGATACCCATTCACGGTGGACCGGGCGAGCTGGGCATCTATAACGCCATCCAGAGCATGCCGGGCGCGAACGGCCAGCGGGAAGTGGTCAGCGGCACCAGTTACCTGCAAGTGGTGACGTTTGACGGCAACGGACCCAACGCACAGGGACTCTTGGCGTTCTCACTGTCCAGCGATCCTTCATCGCCCTATTCGGCGGACCAGACCCAGGCATTCTCGAAGGGGCAATTAAGTGTGCTGCCTTTCTCTGAACAGCAGATCAAGGCCGACCCGCATTACCAGGCGCAGACCATCCATGAGGGCGAGCAGGCGGGCAGGGTGGCGACGCAATAGCCGCGGGAGCAATCAGGCCGCGTCCCCAAGGGAGGCGGCCTATGTCAGTTTCGGGTAGGACGAGCGATGGCGTTCAATACCAGGTTGCCGTCGCTGTTCTGTGTCAGGTACACCGGCAAGACCTTGGGCAGCGAAGGCACCAGATTCTTCACTTCGTTCAGGTTGTAGTTTCCACCGATGCGCAGAGTGCCCGTTGCGTTGTCCGCCAGCATCACGGGACGGTCGAGGTAGCGGTTGATCAGCGGCAGCGCGTCGGACAGGGCCAGGTTATCCAGCACCAGCTTGCCACTTCGCCATGCCAGCGAGCTGTCATCGAGGGCGACGTCACGAACCTTCGGCTGGAAATCGCCAGCCCTGTAGCTCGCCTGCATCCCAGGTGACAGTTGCTGGCCGCCCGCTTTGGATGCCCGATGGCTGGTTACCCACACGGAACCTTCCACCAGCGTAACCCGCACTTGATCCTGGTACATCCACACGTTGAAACGGGTCCCGGTCACGCGCACCTGGCCCTGGCCTGCTCGAACGACGAAGGGGTGGCGGCTATCGTGGCGGACATCGAAAAACGCTTCGCCTTTTTTCATCGTGACCCGGCGTTCGTCCTTGTAGTTGGCAAACACCAGCTCGCTTGCGAGGTTGAGCTCTACCTGACTGCCGTCATCCAGAGTGATGTGACGCACGCTCGTACCTGCCTCGAATCGCTGGTAGGCGTTGGGCAACCACCCCATGTTCCAACCGGTAAAAGCAGCCAGGGGCAGGCCGAGGGCAAGCACCGTCGCCGCGATCGCCATGGAGCCGAAGCGAGACCGCGGGCGCTGGGTCGCAGGGATGGCCATTGGCTCGACGCGCGGCAGATGCTCGGCAACGCCCCAGATTTCCAGCATGGCTGCGTATTCAAAGGCGTGCAGCGGATCGGCGTCGTGCCATTGCTTGAACGCCAGCCGTTCGGCATCCGTGCAGTCGTCCGCATGCAGACGCATGCACCAATGCGCGGCCGCATCGGTGATGGCATCGTATTCGGCTTCCGGGAGTGTACGTTCGGTCATGGGCTCTTCCTGGTTTGCCGCATTCTAACCCTCGGGGCCCATTGCCGAGAACAGGGATGATGGCATTTGCACGGCATGCATCGGTTTTCCGTTGGTCAGACGTAGGAGCGTCCAGGTCCGGGTCGTACTGTCGCACACATGCCGTGAAAAAAAGATCAACGGCCTTGGCATGCCCACGGCTCAACGCACTCAAGTGGAACGCGATGGACTCGGATCGAGCTGGCGCCCCAATTCACAAATCAGCAGCGTGACCGAATCGGCGTTACGGAGTATGACGTCGATGCGCTTGTCCGGCAAAACCGGGTTCAAGAACGCGTTTCGTGCTTCGTCCATGCTCCGTGTGTCGGTGACTTTCAAAATGGCCTTGGCAATGTCTTTATACATTGGCAACAACTCCAACCTCTTGTAACTGTTGTCGGTACTGTCCCACTGTCTGAACAGCTTGGATTTTGCCGTGCCCAGGGAAAGCCCATTGAGTTGCAGCTCCTTCTGCGTGTCATAGCGTGTTTGCCCCAGGTGGGTCGAGGTTGAAATCAAGTCGGGAAACGGCAGCGCAGCGTCCAGGTAGATGATGTCGATCGTGTCGATGAGCTGGTGGGATATCTCGTGGATAAGCGTCGCGCCTTGGGCATGCGCGTCGACGTTGAAGAACGCCGGCACCACGGTCTTGTACCAGTCCAGCCCCGGTTCGAAGAAAAACTGCGTCAGGTAGATTCGCCCGCGCGCCGCAGGTTCGAGCACAAATGCGGTTGCCCGGTCTTCCAGGTATTTCAAATTGCCAATGACGATACGGCTGGCGTTCTGCTGTTCCCAGGTGGGGTCGGCCAACGCCCTGCATATCGGGAAAATGGCCGTCTCCACTTTGCCGATCAGGGCGCTGTCGACCTGTCGGACCCCAAAGAACGACATCAGGAAGCTATCCAGCCGAGAACCTGGCAAAGGCTGCTTTTTGAACTGCTCTAGATTGAGCAAGGCGTTCAGCGAATAGAATCTGGCGGTTTCCACTGCCTGTACGATGACGTTGGCGCGATAAGGAGACTTCTTGCGTATCTCAGCCATCCCGCGCGCTTCGATGTTCAAGGATCCCTTTGCCTTGAAATCGCTATAGGTCACGGCCATTTTCGACCCCGCCTTGCCGAAACGAATGGTCTGTCGCTGTGGGTCGATTGCCCATGTCGTTTCGTCGGCGCTATACCTCAGCAACGGTCCTTCGTCATCACCGTGGATAATGCGCCAGCCCCGGCCGGCCCTTGCCACTTGATAGACCTTGCCGGCCAGGGGCACGTAGAACTTGCCTTCTTCCGTTGATTCGTAGGTGCCGTCGGCCCGGTTCTGCTGGAGCGCCCAGAGGCTGATGCCTATGGCTTCGAAGGCCTGTAAGTCGGTGCGCAGTGGCGCGGTGCAGGCGATTTCCTGCCACCCGGGCGTCGAGGAGCCGCTTGGCGAGGCCGGTTCGGCGGGATCGAGGAGGCCGAATGTATCGTCGCGATTGAGCAAACCCAGCGACACCATTTCCGCGGCGCCGGCGATGAAATCATGCAGGCCGGTTTTCCAGTCGTGCTGCTGCAGGGCTTCGGCCGAACCCTTGAAGTCCTGATAGCTCTCCCAAAGCGTTTCCAGGAACGTCAATCTGGCCGGTAGCTGCCTACCCACCAATCCGATCCCAGAACTGAACAGGTGCAGCACCGTTGCCCAGTCGAATGGGCGATGGTCCTGGTTCTTCGTCCCCAGCATATCCAGTATCAACGTCGCGTTGTCGTTGTACAGGGTTTCGAATACATCGGTGTCGATCGGATTCGAAGCGAGGGTAATCTCCGACAGTTGCCCGAGGGTGGCGGTAAACAGATTCCGGAAGGTGGCTCGCTGGTCTTCGGGCAGCCGGCGGACCAGCAGGTCCTGAAGCGCGCCGGGGGCATTGAGGGCGGCGACGATGCTTGGTTCATCCTTGAACTCGGCCAGGGAATGCCCCTCGTGGTAGGGAGCATATAAAACATGAGGGTCCGCCGGATCGGCGCTCGAGCTGATCACATAGAGCCCGAGCGCCCTCACCGCGACGGCGCCGCCGGTCTTGATCAGCTCCAGTGGACGTATGAACGCACCGGCACCCCTGACCGCTCGACGGGCGATGGCGTCCGGCATGTCCAGGACCTGGAGGATCAAGTCGAACGCCTTCGGGGAAATGTGCTGTTGCAGAAGACGTGAGTGGGCGTATTGCAACAATTGCCATGGCAGTTGCTGGCGAAAGCGTCGCTTCCTGGGCTGGACATCGGAAATTGCGCCGCAAAGCGCTTGTTTCACCTGATGTTTGTAAGTGCTCTGAATATCGAGCGACGACAACATCTGCCGCACCGCCAGTTCGTTCAGGCTGTCTGGCAATGATTGCGTGGAGGTCGAGGAAACCTTGAAGCCCTTGCTGGTGACATCGATGGGGTGCAAGGCAAAGTCGGTCAATGAACTGGCAGGGCCGACCACCGCCAGGTTTGGCGTGATCTGGATGGTTTCGGGGTTGAGTCTGTCATCGGGGAAACGTGCGTCCAGCAGTGCTTGCAGACGATTTTGCACGTAGGTACGCAGGGGTTCGATGCCGTCCAGGTAATCCTTGCCATCGGCTACGCTGCTTTTGTATTGCTCCAGGATCTCGACGTGCAAACGTTGATCCTCGAGGGGGGCAGCGCCGAGCCAGGCGGGCAGTTTTTGCCGGTATTTGCTGGCCTGGGCGATGGCCGTGGCGTGTTTCAGGTTGGTGGGCGCTCCTTTTTCCAGCAGGGCTTCAAGACCGTTGGCCAGTGCCGAGCGGGTCAGTTGCCAATCCCCGCTTTTCAGGGCACTCAGGTAGGCGTACTCAGTCTCGAAAAGGTGGATGAACGAGGTCATTCGATTCATCAGCACGTTGTCTTCGATCAGTTCGTAGGTGTCCAGTTGATAGCGTCGGTGGGGCAGGCGCTGGGCGGGGGGAAGGTTGGACAGCAAGCCAAATCGCCTGCGGGAATCAAGCAGTTGCCGATTCAATTGTCGAGTGGCCAGGTCGACCGAGGCGAATGCCTGTAGCCCGTCGGCAGGTGTCCAGACGATCGCCATGCCCGAGTACGGCGTATCGAGGCCACCACGCTCGGTCAATAGAAAACAGTTGGCCAGTGGCAGCGAGATGGCGACGCCGGACGATGCGCACGTCAGTTTCAATGAATAAACGTCTGGCCGGAATCCCCTGACGCCGATGCGCCGCCGGCGATCCGGGTAGTCGGGGTCGAAGGCGAACACCGTCGTGATCAGTTCATGGGCGATTGTCGGCAGCGTGGCGTCGATCGAGCGTAGATCAGCCTCTGCGCGAATCCCCACCGAAAATACATTGGTCAACTGTGGAAGCAATTGCCTGAGTCCGTTTTGAAGCGAAGACCTGAGAAACGATGGCAGCCTGGAAAATTCGCTAGCGAAGGCGCCTTCCACGTCGATGTAGCTCTTGGCCCTTCTTTCCATCTGATCGGCCAGGAAGTTGGAAAGTCGCAGCTTTCCATGGAAAGCGGGCTGGGTCCCCCAATGCCCGGCGGTCTTTTGATTCAATAGCTTGTTGCTGATGAAGGCTCGTATGTCGAGGGCCTTGTCGACGAGTGCATGGACATTCACCTGGCCCTGGCGGGACATTTGCAGCGCATACCGCAGGTTGTGCGTCTGTTTGTCGATGATCGCGCCAGCCAGTGAATCAGCGATAGGCATGTCTATCGGTTCGCCGCAAATTTGCGGATGCTCGAAACCCAGGAGCCGATTGCGCTCGTCCAGGTCCAGCAGGCTGTAGATCGCCTCCTTTTGCTCGGGCGTGCTGATCAGCGCTTCTTTGAATCCAAGGTAATTGCCAACGACTTGAAGGCCGTCGGTGGGCGTGTAGAGGTAATGACCTTGCCCGCTGACCATCAGCGATCCGGCGAGCTCCACGAAGTTAGGTTCGTATTCCCCGAGGCGCACCGTCTCGATGAACAGCACTGCCTCGTCCCGGCGCGACGGCCTGAACAGCCGAAGCAACTCGCGGCCCTGGGCCTCCGTCAGCTGGTTTTTTTCTCGTTTGATCAGAATGGCCGCCCACAGGGCGTCCTGAATGAATTGGGCCAGGAATTGGCGCCGAGACGTGTGGAAGGGGCCGCTGGTGTCCCAGAACGCGTTGACACGATCGATCAGCTTCGGGATCAGCCTTATCGCCGCACCCTTGATGATCGCTTCCCACTCCTGTCCGGAATAGGACGACGCAGGCGTGTCAGGGTGGGTCAGGTCGGCAAGATGCCCGGCTGGCCAGCCTTGATGGTGGAAATAGACCAGCACCGCCTCGCTCAGGGGAATGCTTTGGGTGACATGAATCGCCTCGGGCGCCTGGGTGTAGTCGATCTTGGACAGCGCAATGCGTACCTGCCTGGGATCGAGGCCGGGTAGCGCGTCGCCCAGTATCTGGTCCAGCAGCGTCGCGAGCGGGGGCAACTTGACCAATTCCTCCACCATGGACAGCACGTTGTGGTGCTGGGCATGTTCGATGGTGTTGAGTTGAGTCTCGAAAACGTCCCCGTCGATGGCCTGCCAGGATTGTTCGATATCCGTCGTGCCCTTCAGTTCGCTGCGCTGGGCAATCGACAGGAGCCGAAACAGATTGTTGCGATCGCGGTTGTCCAGCAGTGTCTGGTCAATCCAGGCCCGGAGCGCTGCGGGACTGTCGAACTTGCGAACGCCGTCCCATGGCGTGTACAGGAATGCTGGATCGACGGCGGTATCGCCGCGTCTGGGCGTGGTTCGAAGGCAAAAGCAGCCAGCCAACGCAATGGCCGGCTTGCCTTCGGCGCTGAACTGGATGGTCTCGGCGATCATCGGAGGCGTCTGTGCGGCGCGTTGCGCATGGGTGGGCAGCGAAACGTTTTGCAGCCAGTCGAGGTCGGCCTGCGTCAGGCCATGGTGTGCCTCCAGCTCATCCAAGCCCTTGGCGGCCAACAGCTGGGGAAATAATAACGGCAGTGCTGCTGTGCTCATCGTCGCTTCTCGTAAGGGCAGGCCAATGCGGCGTCCCGGTGGATGAAGGGGCCAGACTAGGCCACGCTGAAAGGGCACAGGTGGTACATAGTTACCGCATGGACGATGGGCGTGTCTGCCAGGCTCGCTGGCGAACGCCCCGGCCCAAAGGGTTGCTTGCGCAAAGGTTGACAGCGCGCTCATGGGGCAGTGTTAATCAGCCCAAGTCTTGTCGTTTCAACGCTGTTGCTACCTCCTACAATCACTCAGGAGCTTCAGATGTCCGCGCTTCCCGATCACACCGGTCCTTGCACGTTATCCCTTGACGCCTTGGTTGGGCTGTTGGAGCAGATCTTCCTGCGCCACGGCACATCGGCAGAGGTCGCCCGCACCCTCGCCGAAAACTGCGCCGCAGCCGAGCGCGACGGGGCCCATAGCCATGGAGTTTTCCGCATGCCGGGTTATGTCTCCACGCTCAAAAGCGGTTGGGTCGACGGCCGAGCCGTGCCGGTGGTCGAGGATGTCGCCTCAGGTTTCGTACGGGTGGACGCCGGCAATGGCTTTGCCCAGCCTGCTCTGGCGGCCGCGCGGCCCTTGCTGGTGGAAAAGGCCCGCAGCGCCGGTATCGCGGTGCTGGCGATCCGCAACTCCCATCATTTCGCGGCGCTTTGGCCGGACGTCGAGCCGTTTGCCTATGAAGGGTTGGTGGCACTGAGCGTTGTCAACAGCATGACCTGCGTAGTGCCTCATGGGGCGGACCGCCCCTTGTTCGGCACCAACCCCATCGCTTTCGCCGCGCCACGCGCCGGTGGCGAGCCGATCGTCTTCGACCTTGCCACCAGCGCCATCGCCCACGGCGATGTGCAGATTGCCGCGCGCAAAGGCGAGCTGCTGCCGCCGGGAATGGGGGTGGATAGCCTGGGCCAGCCGACCCGCGACCCGAAGGCAATTCTCGAAGGCGGGGCGCTCTTGCCATTTGGTGGGCACAAGGGGTCGGCGTTGTCGATGATGGTCGAATTGCTGGCGGCGGCGTTAACCGGGGGCAATTTTTCCTTCGAGTTCGACTGGCGCAACCACCCCGGCGCCAAAACGCCTTGGACTGGGCAATTGTTGATCGTCATCGACCCCAGCAAGGCCGCTGGGCAAGGATTTGCCGAGCGCAGCCAGGAACTTGTCAGGCAGATGCACGGAGTGGGGCTGCGCCGTTTGCCCGGTGATCGTCGGCACCGGGAGCGCGGCAAGTCCACAGAACAGGGCATCACGCTGGATGAGCAGGCGTACGCTCAGTTGCGGGAACTGGCGGGAGCGTAGACCGAAGGCCAGTGGTTTTTTCATGGCAAGGGAGCGGTCTCCCTTGCCTTGGGTCGGTGCTCAACGTCGCCCGAGCAATAACCCCACCACGAGGCCAAACCCCGCGGAAATAGCAACAGTCTGCCAAGGGTGCCCGCCAATATAGACTTGCGTTGCATCGACCATCGGCCGCGTGCGCTCCCGGGCGCTGGCAACCGCATCCAAAGCCTGTTGCAGTTTCAGGGCGATCTGGCCGCGCAGGTTTTCAGCATCCTCGCCGACCAAGGACGCACTGCTCTTGAGTAATTTTTCCGACTCTTCGATCAATGCCTTCAGTTCGCTGAAGGCTTGATCCTTGATTTGCTCTCCGTTCGGTTGCGCGGCGCTTTTACGGGCCATTGAGGTGCTCCTTGAGAATGGATGGCAGTGAACAGTGGAGTGCCACGCTTCGGTAAAAGTTGCACTGCCAGGGGTGCGTCCGTACAGCGCAGGGCCAATTCGGTGTTAAGCCGTTTCCCCGCAAGGTGTAAGATGCCGCCTATTTACGCAACAGGAAATTCCCCATGAGTTTCAATCTGGCTGACAGGCCCCTGGCCGAGCGCGCCGCGCTGGAAGACGAAAAATCCCGGCTCTTCGAACTTTGGCAAAACAACCTGGGCAAGGCCAAGGGCGACGCCGCCCGGTTGTTCGGCGAGCGTTCCAAGCGCAAGGGCAAGTGGGCCGAATGGGTACGCGCCGAACTGGACGGCATGTCGCCCCCGGAATACGCCAACATGGTGCGCAGCGAGGTCAATCGACTGATGGCCGCCAATAAATAAAAACTTACGCAAAGGTCGCGATGATCGCCTCGCGCACCTTGTCCACCGCCAGGTCCTTCTGCCCGTGGGTCCGCGACCCCAGCTCGATGGGATAGCGCGGCAAGGCCAGCGGGCAGGGCACCAATGCCAGGCCGCTGAGCTGGGCGATGGCGCGGGCGGCATGGTCTGGGATGGTCGCCACGGCCTGGCTGTCCTTGAGCAGGAACGGCAGCGCCGCAAAATGCGTGGTCGAGGCACATACTCTTCGTCGCAGGCCCAGCGCGGCCAGCCCCTCATCGGTGATGCCGATGAAGCCGCCGGACGACACCAACAGATGCTCCCGCGCGACGAAGGCTTCGAGGGTAAGGTCCTGCTGGCCCGCTGCCAGACTGGCCGGATCCATGAGGCAAGCGTAGCCACCTTCGCCGAGGACCCTGCGACTCAGCAGCCGTTCGGTAAATCCCCCCGCCGTAATCGCCAGGTCCAGACTGCGCTCCATCAAGGCCCTGCCGACGATCTGGCTATGGGTCTGGCGAAAGATCAAGCGCAGGCCCGGCGCCCGTCGTGCCACTTCCTCTATCAGACGGCGTCCATAGGCGATCTCGAAATCATCGGATAAGCCGAGGATGACGGATCGACCTTCGTAGTGGCTGGCGCCAGGATCGACCATTGCCAGGCTCTGGCGGCACTTGTCCAAGGCTTCACTGATGACGGGTTTCAACTGGTTGGCGCGCAAGGTAGGGGCCAGGCCCCGACCCGTGCGCACGAACAGCTGGTCGTCATAAATGCCGCGAAGCCTGCGCAGCGCCGCACTGATGGCGGACTGGGTGACCCCCAGGCGCAACGCGGCGCGGCTTGCGCTGGATTCGTCGTGCAAGGCTTCGAAGGTTTTCAGCAGGTTAAGATCGACGTCGACGATATTCATTTGGCTCATATCTTTTAGCAGCGTTTCGGGCTTTATTGATGATCGGCCGTGGCGTGAAAATCAGCAATACCTGAAACCACGGAGTTCAAGACCATGCCCAAATCCATCGTCGCTGCCCTGCAAATCGGCTCGCTACCGGGTGGCAAAGCCGAAACACTGACGCAGATCCTTTCCTATGAAGAGGCAATTCGCGACGCGGGCGCTCGTTTGGTCGTAATGCCGGAGGCGCTGCTGGGTGGTTATCCCAAGGGCGAGGGTTTTGGAACGCAATTGGGCTATCGGCTACCGGAAGGACGCGAGGCGTTCGCTCGCTACTTCGCCAACGCCATCGACGTACCTGGCGTCGAGACGGAGGCATTGGCCGGCCTGTCGGCGCGCACCGGGGCAAGCCTGGTGCTGGGTGTTATCGAGCGGGCCGGCAATACCTTGTATTGCACGGCCCTGTACTTCGAGCCCGACGCCGGCTTGGTTGCCAAGCACCGTAAGCTGATGCCCACCGGCACAGAACGGTTGATCTGGGGCAAGGGCGACGGGTCGACTCTGCCGGTGATCGACAGTCAGGTGGGTCGCGTGGGCGCGGCGGTGTGCTGGGAAAACATGATGCCGCTGCTGCGCACGGCGATGTATGCCAAAGGCGTCGACGTCTGGTGTGCCCCAACGGTGGATGAGCGGGAGATGTGGCAAGTGAGCATGCGGCATATCGCTCACGAAGGTCGTTGCTTCGTGGTCAGTGCCTGCCAGGTCCAGGCATCCCCCGAGGCGCTGGGAGTCGAAGTGGCTAACTGGCCGGCACAACGGCCATTGATCGCCGGCGGCAGCGTGATCGTTGGCCCCATGGGGGACGTGCTGGCTGGCCCGTTGAAGGGTACCGCCGGGTTGCTGACCGCTGAAATCGACACCGACGAATTGGTGCGTGCGCGCTATGACTATGATGTGGTCGGCCACTACGCCCGGCCCGACGTGTTCGAACTGGTGGTGGACGAGCGGGCCAAGCCGGGCGTGCGCTTCACTGCATGAGTCACCAGGTGGCCGAGGCGCCTGGCAAGTCAAGGGTCCCGCGGTCGACGAAGCGCATCGTGCCGAATACACCGCCGGCGAGCTTGCCCTTGAGTACATAGGGCAGGTTGTCCAGGCGCTGGGTCTGGCTCAGGCCCAGCGTCTGGCGCAGCACCGAAAAGGCCGAGATGCTCACCGGCACGCTCAATACGCCTTCGGAGAAACGCGGGATCGAGCCGCTCTGGTCACTGACGCCCGTCGCCAGGGTGTGGCCGTTGACTTCCAGGTCCAGCGCGACGCCGTTGTACTCGATAGTGGTTTCGTTGGGGTTCTGTAAGCGCAGTTTCACCGCAAAGCGCAGTTCCATGCCCTGGCTGGGTAACGGCTCGATACCGACCACGTTGATGTTCAGCGGATCCCGTTGCTGGAAGAGGGCGCAGGCGCTCAGGCTGAGCACTATCAAAATGAGGGACAAGCCGCGGATTGTGCGCATGAAAGGGGGCTCTCGCGTTGGGGCGGGTGGGACAGGACAATAACATTCCACTCGCCATGAGGCTCAAGTCAAAGCGGTGTCGCCTACTGACAGTTTCTGACACCAGCCTCTGCTAATCTGCTGCAACTTTCCTCGTGGGCCTATCATCGTGTCGCGAACCACTCGGCTGCTTACTTTGTTGCAAGTCTTGCGGGGCAAGCGATGCCCAGTCACGGCTGCGACATTGGCGGGCGAGTTGAAGGTCTCCGAGCGCACGCTTTATCGCGATATCGCCGAACTCACGGCCCTCGGCGCACCGATCCAGGGCGAGGCAGGCATCGGCTATGTGCTACGCAGCGGCCTGTTCTTGCCGCCCTTGATGTTCACCGCCGATGAAATCGAGGCCATCGTGCTGGGTTTGCGTTATGTCGACCAGCGCGGCGACGAGGTGCTGGGCAAGGCAGCCGCCGATGCCCTGGCCAAGGTCGAGGCGGTGCTGGCGCCCGGTTTGCGCGATGCGCTGCACAACCCCACCGTATTACCGGGCCCGGCGGGCTACGGCTATCCGCAAAACACTGTCGAGCTGAATGTCTATCGCCAGGCCATTCGCACGCAGGCCAAGCTGCATATCGACTACGCCGATGTGAACAAGACCCCGAGCCAGCGCTTGATCTGGCCGCTGGCCCTGGGTTTTTTCAATGAGGCTCGGGTAGTGGTGGCCTGGTGCGAATTGCGTGGCGCCTATCGTACTTTTCGCACGGACCGGATTGCCTCGGCCGTCGTCCAGGGCGAGCGTTATCCAGGCAGGCGCAGTGACTGGCTGCGCGCCTGGTTTGCGCTGATGAATCTCGACGAGGCGGGGCGTTTCACTGCTGACAAAAACTGACACAGCGCTGTTTTAGCATGGCCTTGAAACGAAAAAACAAGGAGCCCTGACATGTCCAATCCCGTCTCTTCCCTGGCGCCGGCCATCGCCGGCTACATTGCCGCCGCAAACGCCCGCGACAGCTCGGCGGTGACGCGTTTCTTTGCCGAAGACGCCAATGTGTTCGATGAAGGCAACCATCGGGTCGGCGCCCGGGCCATCGCTCAATGGATGGAAGACACCGCGCGGCGCTACCAGCCACGGGTGGAAGTGCTCAACGTGCAGCAGCGTACCGGAAAGGTGCTGGTCCACAACCTGATCTCCGGGACCTTCCCTGGCAGCCCGCTCGAGTTGCGCTATACCTTCCGACTCGATGAGCAGGGGAAGATCAGCCGGTTGGATATTTCTGTCTAGGGGGTGGGGTTTGGGTAAACCCGATTGAGGAGAAACGCACGGAATCGCCCCGCATGGCATACTCCCCACCTTTGCCTTCCGGACCCGGGCCGTATGACTTTCGACTCACCCTTGAGCGCTTGGCAACACGCTATCGAACACCATGGTTTTGTCCAGGATGAAGCCCAGGAGTTGGCCATCATGGCCCTTGAGCAATGCCACAAGGCATTGCATGAGGGCCGCAAGTCGATCAAGGGCGTCTATCTGTGGGGGCCGGTCGGGCGCGGCAAGACGTGGCTCATGGACCGCTTCTATGAAAGCCTCAAGGTTCCGGCCCGTCGGCAACACTTCCACCATTTCATGGCCTGGGTGCATCAGCGCTCGTTCCAGCTCACCGGCACACCGGACCCGTTGCAGGCGCTTGCGCGGGAGTTGAGCCGAGAAGTGCGCGTGCTGTGCTTCGACGAGCTGTTCGTCACGGACATCGGCGATGCGATCATTCTTGGCCGCCTGTTCCAGGTCATGTTCGAATTGGGCATGGTTGTGGTCAGCACCTCCAACCTGCCGCCGGATGAACTTTATGCCAGCGGCCATAACCGGGAGCGATTCCTGCCGACCATCGCGTCCATCAAACGCTACATGCAAGTAGTTCCGGTCAATGGCTGGCAAGACCACCGCCAGCACCCGGGGGCGCTGCAGCAGCGCTACTGGGTGCGTGACCCGGCCCAGGCGGACCCTTTGGCGGAGGTATTCGACCGGTTGAGCAAGGGGCAGGCACCTGTCAGTCAGCCGATCGAAGTCGGCCATCGCCAGGTCGTGGCGCTCAAGGCTTGTGACAAGGTGCTCTGGAGCCGCTATCCGGATCTCTGCGAACAACCGTTCTCGGCCGTCGACTTCATGGCGCTGTGCGACCGTTTCAGCGCCATCCTTCTCAGCGATGTCCCGTGCCTGAGCGCCGAACAGCGTGAAGGGCGTATCGCCCGTGGCACCGAGGACGGGGTGGAGCGGGTCGAGGCCGGCGACCGCGAGTTGCCGCAGCTGTCGATACACGACGATGGCGTCCGTCGGTTCATCGCCCTGGTCGATGAGTGTTATGACCGAAAGGTGCCGTTGTATCTGTCGGCCCAGGTTCCGATGGACCAGTTGTACACGGAGGGCTATCTGCAATTCCCGTTTCGCCGTACTCTCAGTCGCCTCCAGGAAATGCAATTGCAACGTTTCGGTCAGCTCGCCTGACCGGATCCCGCCGCGGCCAAGCCGCCGGCCATACCGAAAACGAGATGGAAGATCATGGAAGAAGCCAAGGAAATCCTTGTATTGCAAGCCAGCTACAGCAATCCGATCCATGCCGAAGCGATTTGCCACGTGCTCAACGGCTACGCCGAGGATCCGATGGGTGGCGGCCATTCGCTACCGGCCGAAGTGCTTGCGCATTTGCCCCAGGAGCTTGCCAAGCGCGCGCATGCCTTCAGTGTGCTGGCGTTCGTCAATGGTGAACCGGCAGGGTTGATAAATTGCTTCGAGGGTTTCTCGACGTTTGCCTGCCGACCGTTGGTGAACGTCCACGACGTTGCGGTGATGCCAGCGTTTCGCGGGCTGGGCTTGAGCCAGAAGATGTTGCAGAAAGTCGAAGATATTGCCCGCCAGCGTGGGTGCTGCAAGATCACCCTGGAAGTGCTGGAAGGCAACGCCGTGGCCCAGGCCAGTTATGCCAAGTTCGGTTTTGCCGCCGGCATGTTCGACCCGGCCCATGGCCGTATGTTGTTCTGGATCAAACCCCTGTAGCAACGGGGACTTTTCGGCTACTTCAAAACGACCTGGCCCGCCGGACCCTTGGGTTTCATGAGGCTGAAATCGATCAGCGCCTTATGCTGGCTTTGATAGGGGTTGCCGATCAGCAATGGGCGCGCCGTGAACGAATTGCTGACCAGGCTTTTGCTCCGGTCCAGCCCATCGAAGTTCAAGCCCGCCAAGTCCGCCCAGGTGTGGATCAGGTGTGAGCTGCTGTAAGGACGTGACAGGTCGCCGGTGAAGTTCCAGTCATGGGTTTCGCGCCATTTGGGCGAGGCCCAGGCCATGAACGGAATGGTGTACATCGGCGCGGTCGGCTTGCCTTCGTTGCGGCCCAGGGTGTCATGCCCTGGCGAATCGAAGACGTCCTCGCCATGGTCCGACAGGTACAACAGGAAACCGTTGGGGTCGGTGCGGGCGTAGTCCTTGATCAGGCTGGAGACGACGAAGTCGTTGTACAGCACCGCGTTGTCGTAGCTGTTGTAGGTCGGCACCTGGTCGTCACGTACGCCGGCGGGCACGCCCTGGCGATCGGTGAATTTATTGAAGGTCGGCGGATAGCGGTATTGATAACTCATGTGTGTGCCGAGCAGGTGAACCACGATCAGCTTGCGTGGCGCGGTGTCCGCCAGGGCTTTGTTGAACGGTTCGATCACGTCGCCATCGTATTGCGCGGCATTCTGGTTGCGGTTGTTGTTCAGGTAGACCTGCTCATCGGCCTGTTGGGAGAAGGTTGTGAGCATGGTGTTGCGCTTGGTCATCGTCTGCTGGTTGGTGATCCAGAACGTCTTGTAGCCGGCCTGTTTCATCATGCTCACCAGTGACGGTGTGCTGAGGTAGAGGTCGGGACTTTCCTCGTCGGCGAAGGTCAGCACCTGCTGCAAGGCTTCGATGGTGTAGGGCCGCGGGGTGATGACATTGTCAAATACCGCGAGTTGATCCTTGAGCTTGTCCAGCTCCGGCGTCGTTTCCCTCGGATAGCCATACAGGCTCATGCGCTGGCGATTGGTGGATTCGCCGATCACCAGCACCAGGGTCGCGGGCTGGTTGGCCGCGCTGTCTTTGAGGTTGCGCAGGGGCGCTATCTTGCTGGTGCTGTGAAGCATGCCTTGCATGTTTTCCAGCTGTTCACCGTAGCGACGATAAGCCACCAGCATCTGCCAGGGCACGGCCGGCTCGATGCGATCCTCGAATTTCTCCAGACCACCGGCAAGCGTGCCAGTGCGCAGGGTCTGCTTGACCAATGGGTAACCGACGACGGCAACGAGGATCAGGCCGGCGGCGATGATCGCCTGGCCCCGGGGCAAATAGACCGGGCGCAGGCGTGTCCAGAGGAAATAGCCAACCAGGGTGTGTGCGAGGAACGCCGGCACCATCCACCAAGCGAAATACTGGGTCATGTATTCGCCGGCTTCGTTCACGTTCGACTCGAACATGATGAAGATGACGCTTTGGGAAAATTCCTGCTGGTAAATAAAGAAATAGCCCAGGCTGGCCATCGAGCATGCCCACAGCACCACGCCGATCGCCGCGGCGAGCAGGCGCGTGCGAGCCGGAAACAGCAGCAGCGGCGCCAGCCAGAACGCACTCATGACGAATGCTTGGCGAAACCCGGTGAAACCTGAGGTATCGCTTGCCAGGATAAGCAGTTGGGTAATGCCGGAAAAATACCAGAAGAACAGAAAAAGCCAGCCGAACCCGGCCCAATCGAAACTTTTCGCAGTCGTTTTGCTGCGTTTGAACACACTCATCAAGCGCTCCAGCTTTTGCCGACGGGGTCCACTGGCACCGATCTGGCGCCGGCAGTATGCGTCGTAACTATTTGTCAGCGCAGGAGTATTGCGAGGGTGGTGTGAAAACTTCGTGAGTTTTTTGCAGGCGAATCATGGCGTCCGGTTCCGCTGGTGTGGCGGAAACGGCTTTGTGGCGATGGAGCAAGCTCGATCGCCACAAGGGTAACTGGGAGTGTTTGTCAGTGTGACACCGGCTCGCCCGGTGCCACGTGCCGCCTGGGCCAGAATCAGCGAGCCAAAGCCTGGCTCTGGTAAGGAAGCTGTGCGTGTTGCAACTGCAAGCGCAACTGCGTCACTTCATCAAGCAGCAAATCACGCTCTTCTTTCAGCAGGCGTAGTTCGTCGCGACGAATGGTCACGTAAAGGGTCTGAGGAGGACGTGCGGTAACGACAGGGCCCATTGCTCACCTCGCAAATGGCTACATCAACTAGAGAGATGTCGTCAGTTTCTTGGCGACAATTCTTTATCGGCACCAATTCTGAATACTTTTGCCCGTTGATGGAACTTTTTTATTTTTCATGGTCGACGTGTCTTCGGCGGGTTATTGAACGTTATCCTTTGTGATCGGGCGATTTACCCGGAAACTATGCGGCAATGCTCTGGACTAACCTCCACAAGTCACCTTGAGCTAAACCTTTGACACACCTTAATTTGTAGTAGGAAGCATCAGCACATGCAACTCGGGATCATCGGACTGGGCCGCATGGGCGGCAATATTGCACGGCGCCTGATGCTCAATGGGCACACCACCGTTGTTTATGACCGCAATGCCGCTTTCGTCGAAAACCTGAGCCAGGAAGGCGCGACGGGGGTCGCGGACCTGCCGGCTCTGGTCGCCGGGCTGCAAAAGCCTCGGGCGGTCTGGGTCATGCTGCCGGCCGGCGCACCCACCGAGGACACCATCAACGTGCTCAGCGAACTGCTGGAGCCGGGCGACGTGGTCATCGATGGCGGTAACACGTATTACAAGGACGACATCCGCCGCGCCCAGACGCTGTCGGAAAAAGGCTTGAACTACATTGATGTCGGCACCTCCGGTGGCGTCTGGGGGCTCGAGCGCGGTTACTGCATGATGATCGGTGGCGACGCCGACGTCGTTCGTCGCCTGGACCCGCTGTTTGAAAGCCTCGCGCCAGGCATGGGCGATATTCCACGCACCCGTGACCGCAAGTCCGACGACGATCGCGCCGAACGAGGCTATATCCATGCGGGCCCGGCCGGCTCTGGGCACTTCGTCAAGATGATCCACAACGGCATCGAATACGGAATGATGCAAGCGTTCGCCGAGGGCTTCGACATCCTCAAGACAAAATCCAGCGAAAGCCTGCCGCCTGAACAGCGCTTCGACCTGAACCTGGCCGACATCGCCGAAGTCTGGCGTCGTGGCAGCGTGGTGTCGTCCTGGCTGTTGGACCTGACCGCCGATGCATTGGCCAGCGATCCGAAGTTGGATGGCTTTTCCGGCGAAGTGGCCGACAGTGGGGAAGGGCGCTGGACCATCGAGGCCGCCATCGAGCAAGCGGTGCCGGTGCCGGTACTGTCCAGTTCGCTGTTTGCCCGTTTCCGCTCCCGTCAGCAGGCGACCTATGGCGACAAGATGCTCTCGGCCATGCGCTTTGGCTTCGGCGGCCATGTGGAGACTACGAAAAAATGACCTCGATCGGCAGGAAGTCCAAGGCTCAACCTGCGCCACCGACCACGCTGTTCCTGTTCGGTGCCCATGGAGACCTGGTCAAGCGCTTGCTCATGCCGGCGCTTTACCACCTCAGCCGTGACGGGCTGTTGGGGGATGGCCTGCAGATCGTTGGTGTTGACCACAACGCCATCAGCGATGTGGATTTTGCAAAAAAACTCGAGGATTTCATTCGTAGCGAAGCGGCGAGCAAGGGCGGCGATCCCGACCGCGCGCTCGATCCGACGCTGTGGGCCAGCCTGGCCCAAGGCATCAGTTACGTCCAAGGTGACTTCCTCGATGACAGCACCTACGAAGCGCTGGCGGCGAAAATCGCCGCCAGCGGCACTGGCAATGCGGTTTTCTATCTGGCGACCGCGCCACGTTTTTTCAGTGAAGTGGTCCGCCGCCTTGGCGCGGCCGGGCTGCTTCAAGAGCAGGATGACGCCTTCCGGCGCGTGGTGATCGAGAAGCCGTTCGGCTCCGACCTGCACACCGCCGAGGCGCTCAATGCCTGCCTGCTCAAGGTCATGGGCGAAAAGCAGATCTATCGGATCGACCATTACCTGGGCAAGGAGACGGTACAGAACATTCTGGTCAGCCGTTTCTCCAACAGCTTGTTCGAGGCGTTCTGGAACAACCACTACATCGACCACGTGCAGATCACGGCCGCCGAAACCGTTGGCGTCGAAACCCGTGGCAGTTTTTATGAGCACACCGGCGCCCTGCGGGACATGGTGCCCAACCACTTGTTCCAATTGCTGGCGATGGTCGCCATGGAACCGCCGGCCGCTTTCGGTGCCGACGCGGTGCGCGGCGAGAAGGCCAAGGTGGTGGGGGCGATCCGCCCCTGGTCGGTGGAACAGGCGCGCGCCAATTCGGTACGTGGCCAATACACGGCCGGGGAAGTAGGCGGCAACGCAGTGAAGGGTTACCGCGAGGAAACCAACGTCGCGCCCGACAGCAGCACCGAAACCTACGTCGCCCTGAAAGTCATGATCGATAACTGGCGGTGGGTCGGCGTGCCGTTCTACCTGCGCACCGGCAAGCGCATGAGCGTGCGCGACACGGAAATCGTTATCTGCTTCAAACCGGCGCCTTACGCTCAGTTCCGTGACACTGAAGTCGACGAATTGCAACCTACCTACTTGAGAATCCAGATCCAGCCTAACGAAGGCATGTGGTTCGACCTGTTGGCCAAGCGGCCTGGGCCGGCCCTCGACATGGCGAATATCGAGCTGGGTTTTGCCTACAAGGATTTCTTCGAAATGCAGCCGTCCACGGGTTACGAAACCCTGATCTACGATTGCCTGACAGGCGACCAGACGTTGTTCCAGCGCGCCGACAACATCGAAAACGGCTGGCGCGCGGTGCAGCCGTTCCTCGACGCGTGGCGAGAAGACGCAACGGTGCAGCCGTACAAGGCCGGGGAGGACGGCCCGGCGGCCGCTGATGATCTGCTGACTCGCGACGGTCGCGTCTGGCATGGCCTCGGATGAGTAATCAGCTGAAACGCCCCATCCGCTTCCTGCTTAGTGATATGGACGGCACCTTACTGCTGCCTGATCACAGCCTCAGCCAGCGCACCATCGCCGCCGTCCGCTCGTTGCGCGAGGCCGGCGTGTTGTTCAGCCTCGCCACCGGACGGCCGCCACGGGCAATGTTGCAGCAGATCGAGGCGCTGGGCGTCGATTTGCCGACAGCAGCGTTCAACGGCGGTACGCTGGTGCATCCGGACGGCACCTTCCTGGCCGTGCATTACCTGCCGCCCGAGGCGGCGCTGGCCACCCTGGCCTTGTACGCCGATCAGCCCGGCATCGAGGTCTGGGTGTTTGCCGACGGCGATTGGCTGGTGCGCGACGCCAATGGGCCCATGGTGCCGGTGGAAACCCGTGGCCTGGGTTATCCGCCTGTCGAAGTGGACAGTTTCGAACCCTATCTGGAGCGCATCGACAAGATCGTTGCGACAAGCGCCAACACAGACTTGCTGGTGGAGCTGGAGGCGCGCTTGCACCCACTGCTCAAAGGCCAGGCCCAGGTATCGCGTTCGCAACCGATCTATCTGGACGTGACCGCGATGAAGGCGAACAAGGGGGAGGCGCTGTCGACCCTGGCCGAGTTCCTCGGCGTGCCGCTGGAGCAGACCGCCGCAATGGGGGATGGTGGCAACGACCCGGCGATGTTCCACCGCGCGGGGCTTTCGATTGCGATGGGGCAGGCCGAAGAGGCGATCAAGCGTCAGGCTGACGTCGTCACCGCAGCCAACACCGAGGACGGTGCGGCGTTGGCGATCGAGCGGTACATCCTGCCGCGGTGACTTCCCTTCCATCCCGGATGATTGGGCGGGCTCTTTCTTATGGTGGTCATGCTTGCCAGCCGCCGTTTTTTCCCGAGCCTGAAATTTGTTTCCATCAAGTTGTAAGACAACTGCCCCGCTGGCTTGAGTATTGGGTAGAATCCGACGCTGATCGGATTATGGGAGGAAACAATGGGGAATAGCTCAACTCAGGGCGGTGATACGCGCATGGCCACGCCGCTGGAACGCTTCATGCAATCGGAGTCCTCGGGCGGCATCGTGCTCATGTTTTCGGCGCTCGCCGCGCTGATCGTGGCTAACAGCCCACTGTTCACCACTTATACGAGCGTACTGCATGCCTCTTTTCTGGGTATGTCTGTTGAACACTGGGTCAACGATGCGCTGATGGCGATATTTTTTCTATTGGTAGGCCTCGAGATCAAACGTGAGATGCAGATAGGCGAACTCGCCAAATGGAGCCAGAGGGCACTGCCGGGTTTTGCCGCCCTGGGGGGCATGATTGTCCCCGCGCTTATCTACGCCTGGGTCAATAGGCATTCTTCTGAAACGTTGGCGGGTTGGGCCATCCCCGCAGCAACCGACATTGCATTTGCGCTGGGTGTGCTCTCGTTGCTGGGCAACCGAGTGCCGATGTCTCTCAAGGTCTTCCTCTCAGCCCTTGCCATTCTGGATGACCTGGGCGCGGTCGCTATCATTGCCATGTTCTATACCAGCGGCCTGGACGTGACCATGCTTGCGGCTTCCGCTGGGGTGATTGCAGTGTTGCTGGTCATGAACAAGGCCGGGGTAACCAGACTGTTGCCCTATCTGGCGCTGGGTTTGGTGTTGTGGGTGCTGGTTCTAAAATCCGGTGTACACGCAACGCTGGCGGGGGTCGCACTTGCCTTTTGCATCCCGCTGAACAAAGACGCCCCTGCAGAGGATTCCCCATCCCTCAAGCTTGAACGACGGTTATCGCCGTGGGTCGCTTTTCTCATCATGCCGATCTTCGGTTTTGCCAATGCCGGTGTCTCCCTGGCGGGTGTGTCATTGAGCAACCTGCTGGATCCCGTGCCGTTGGGGGTCGCCGCGGGACTGTTGCTGGGCAAACAGCTCGGCGTCTTCACCTTCGCGCTGGTGGCGATCAAGACCGGGCTGGCGCAAATGCCGACCCACAGTTCGTGGCGGCAAGTATATGGCGTGGCGTTGTTGTGCGGGATCGGGTTCACGATGAGCTTGTTTATCGGCAACCTGGCGTTCCCCGGTGCGCAGTTGTTGATCGATGAAGTGAAGGTTGGCGTATTGGCTGGTTCTACATTGGCTGCACTTGCGGGCATTCTGGTGTTGCGGTTTTGCGCCACTTCCAAGGCTTGAAAGAAGAAGACCGCCGAACGGCTTGATCTCACCTATAAAAAAACGGCGCTTATCCAGAAATGGAAAGCGCCGTTTTTTTGGTTCTGAAAAAGAACCGGTATTTCTTGGGGAAGTTATTCCGGCATCGACCAGGATTGAAGTTTGTAGCCTTCCTGGCTCAGTTCGGCACGGGCCTGTTTCAACAGGTCGGCAAGTTGCGCCGGGTCGGTGTAGGCGCTGCTTGGAATCTGGGTACGACCGATATGGGTATTGGTGCGGTCAATGACGGTCAGGCTCAGTTCGCCGTTACCGTCTTGTGGGGCCCAGGCCACGCATTGGAAAGGACGGAATGCGCGGTCGGCAATCAAAAGAGCTTCGTTGATACGGAGCGGGGCGTTCATGGCGTTTATCTCTCAAGGGTGCCCAATCAAATGATGTGCCGTCGGTTGGGCATACCGTGCGGCGGGTTACTTGTACTGATGTCCCGAACCCGGGACCAGGTCACACAATCTTTGAATAAATTTCGATTTTCTTTCAGACCAGGCTTTTCGGCTTTTGTTTGAAAGCGTGGTGAAAGATTCGACGCGCGGAAACTAACGAAGCGCATTTCTTATAACCGGTTTTGGGCCGACTTGATAACTAATCGATACAAGCAAGTGTCAACTTCTTGCTACTGTTACATGCAGGTTCGCCAAACGACTGTTTCTAATCATATTTCCTTAATTTTGGCGCCAAGGATCAGTCATGATCGAAGCCAGTGCGTTGCGTCGCCTTCTCGTGGTTGACCCTTGTGATGATTGCCATCGCCTGATGCCAGGCTTGCGCGCCATCGGCTGGGATGTCGACAGCTGTTCCCTTGAGCATGCCAGCGACCGGAGCTGTGACGTCGGCCTCTTGCGCTTGCAGCCCTTCCATCTGGAGCGGCCGGAAGCGGTCAAGGAACTGATCAGCCGCAGCGGGACTGAATGGATCGCCGTGCTCAGCCAGGAAGTGCTGCGCCTGCAGAACGTCGGGGATTTTGTCTGCGAATGGTTCTTTGACTTCCACACCCTGCCGTTCGATGTGTCCAGGGTCCAGGTGACGCTGGGGCGGGCGTTCGGCATGGCGCGGTTGCGGGGGCAGGGCTCTGTCCACATCGATCAGCCTGAACACGAGCTGCTGGGCGACAGCAAGCCAATTCGCGAGCTGCGCAAGTTACTGAGCAAACTGGCGCCGGCTGAATCGCCCGTACTGATTCGCGGCGAGAGCGGCACCGGCAAGGAGTTGGTGGCGAGAACCCTGCATTGCCAGTCCCATCGGCGTAACAAACCGTTCATTGCGATCAATTGTGGCGCGATCCCGGAGCATCTGATCCAGTCCGAGCTGTTTGGCCACGAGAAGGGCGCCTTCACCGGCGCCCATCAACGCAAGATCGGACGGATCGAAGCCGCCCACGGTGGCACGTTGTTCCTCGACGAAATTGGTGACTTGCCGCTGGAATTGCAGGCCAATCTGCTGCGATTCCTCCAGGAAAAACACATCGAGCGGGTCGGTGGCAGCCAGCCGATTGCCGTTGATGTCAGGGTGTTGGCGGCGACACATGTGGACTTGGAAGCGGCCATCGAGCTCCGGCGTTTCCGAGAGGATCTGTACTATCGCTTGAACGTTCTGCAAGTCGTGATGGCGCCGTTGCGGGAGCGTCATGGCGACTTGGCGATGCTGGCGAGCCATTTTTCCCATTTCTACAGTCACGAAACCGGTCGCCGACCTCGCAGTTTCAGCGAGGACGCATTAGTGGCGATGGGGATGCACGACTGGCCCGGCAACGTGCGCGAGCTGGCCAACCGCGTCCGTCGCGGCCTGGTACTGGCGGAAGGGCGACAGATCGAAGCCCGGGACCTGGGCCTGGCCAGCCATCAGGGCGTCGTCGCCCCGATGGGTACCCTGGAAGACTACAAGACCCGCGCCGAACGCCAGGCTTTGAGCGACGTGCTCAATCGCCACAGCGACAACCTGAGCGTGGCGGCCCGTGTGCTGGGCGTGTCGCGTCCGACGTTCTATCGGCTGCTGCACAAGCACCAGATTCGCTGAACGGCCGCGCTCCCACAGTGGGGAGTCAGCTTTCCAGACCGCGTCGTTCGATCACGCCGAATACGTCCGTCGCTTCCAGCCCCCACAACCGACCGGTAGGACGCCCCCAAACCCCATGGCGAGGGAGCTTGCTCCCGCTCGGTGGCGCAGCGGCCGTAAAACCGGGCGAGGTGGTGGAGCTGGAGAAATGGAATCGCTGATTCGGGGCCGCTTCGCAGCCCAGCGGGAGCAAGCTCCCTCGCCACGGGGTGCAACGCTGCTGGTCACAGGCCCGACGCGATACTTGTGGGAGCGAGCTTGCTCGCGATGACATTCGAGATTTGTACTGGGATTGCCCGCGCCAGTAAATGTCGCCATCGAAGCCAGCAATCTCCATCACCAGGATTCGCCGACCTGGCTGATGCGCAAGGCTGTGATCTCCCACAGTTGTCGATTGCATGATCAGCCTTTGCATCAGAAGTAATACGGGAATTTCAGGCTGAAGGTGAAATCCGGTGCGTCGTCGGTCAGCCCGATGGACAGGTTGGGCACGATGGTCAGGTTGTCGCTGGCGGCCAGGGTCATGCCGATGTTGAAGTAGCCCGCGTTGGCGTCGCTGGACACCACCGATTCCCAATCCCCGCCGTCCTGCTTGAGCTTGCTTTTCTTCTGGATCAAGTCGGAGACCGAAAACGACATGCTCATCTTCTCGTTCAGGGCAAAGGCGATACCCGCGCCGATCTGGAAGCTGTCGCCGATCCGCACCTTGCCAGGCACCTCCTGGTTGACGGTCGAGCTGATGTCGTCGAAGGATTCTTCGAAATTGTGGGTGTAGGAAAGGCTGCCGAACAGCACGGCCGGATCGAACGTCTTGACCAGGGAGATGCCCGGGGTGATAGACCAGACGCCGTTGCCCGTGGGCAAGTCTTCGGGGACGAACAGGTTGGTGTTGGCCTGGGACTGGCGCAGCTTGATGCCAAACGGATCCTTGCCGGTGGGTGCCTTGACGCGAAGGGTCACCACGGCATCCGGGCTGCTGACCGATTCATCCATGAATTTGTAGGCAATGCCGAAATTCACGTCGCCGATGGTCGGGTCGCGGGTGACGGTTTCTTCGCTGGTCACCCCGGCGGCCCCTTGATTGGCGCCACCGGACTGGTAGGTTGATTCGCGATAGATCACCGGCACATTGAGGTCGAACTGCCAGCGGTTGTCGAAGTTGTAGCGACCGGTGAGGTCCAGCGTCCAGGTGTCGGCCTTGATCCGATCGAGGTTGATATTGCCCAGGAAAATCGAATCCAGGGCCAGGAAACCGTTGAGGATCAGCTGTCGCGTGTCGTAGCGCGAATAAGTCACGCCGGTTTCGAAGCTGAATTTTCCGCCGCCGAAGAAGCCGCTGGCTTCATCGTAGAGGTTGGAGACGCTCTGGGCCGGCTGCGAATCGTCGGCCAGGGACTGTCCGTAGCCGCTGCCGCCTGAACTGGCCGCGCCGCTGCCCGCCACGCCCTGGTTGCCTTTCATGTCGGCCGGGGATTTAGCCAGGCGCTTGGGCGGTGGGGCGGTGGGTTGGTCTTCCACCTGGCGGACGCGTTGTTCGAGGACCGCCAGGGCTTTTTGCTGGACCTCGTACCGTTGCCTGAGCTCTAGAAGTTCTTGTTTCAGGGCCTCGATATCCGAGTCCGGTGCAGCTTGCACCAGGATCGCCGGGAACATCGTGCTTAAACACATCACAGCGCGCAACGATACGGATCGATACATGAAATATGCCGTCCCTATTTGCCCAATGATTGGAGATCAGCGTAGATCAATATCCGAGGTTTCGAAGGCCGCGCAGCTGCGTAAGGTTGCAGTCCAGGGCTCCGGTGCTGGGGCCATTGTTGTTCAGCACGACATTGAGCTGGGTCATGTTGTTGACCAGGTTGCTGTTACCCAGCAGGCGGGTGTTCTGCAACAAGCCACCCTGGGCCACCTGCTGCAGGGTATTGCCCTGGTTATGGTTGGCCTGGATCGCCATCTGCACGCCGCTGCCGGTCGCGGTGACAGCGACGCTGCCGGCGGCGTTGCTGCCGCTGATGGTCTGGCCCTTGGTCAACAGTTGGCCTTGCGAGGGGGCCAGGGCAGGGGCGTGGCTGCTTTCCTTCACGTTGATGCTGACGTTGTTATAGGCCGTGTTGCCGTCACCCGCGGCTCGCACGCTTTGGGTCACGCCCTGGCCCGAGCCCAGGCCGGCGCCGCCGGTGACCGTGCCGTTGCCCTGTTCCGGGACGCTGCCGTTGCCGGTCTGCTTGATGGTGGACACATAGAACTGCGGTTTGACCGTCGAGGCCTGGATCTGCATGGAGCTTGACGCGCCAATCACGTCGCCACTGGCGTTCCGCCAGGTGCTGCTCATGACGATGCCAAAGCTGATGACTCGCCCAGGCATGACATAACGACCCCGAAGCTCGGCGAGTTCCTGATCCTTGACTTCGATGGGTTTGAAACCGGCGTGGGCAAGACCCGACGTCGTTGCGGCCAGGCAGGCCAGCGTGAGCCAGTATGAGGTTTTCATGTGTTGCTCCCGGAGCTTCCTGCTCCTTTTGTATTTTTATTGGCAGTTGTCCGGCGATTAGAAAAAATCGCTCTGAATGAAGCCGAAATCCATTAGTTCCGCGTCCTTGACCGGGTTGAAGCCGTCCAGTTTGTTGCGTGCCGTCAGGGGTTGCGGTGGGCTGCGCAACGCGTTGGTCTTGTCGTAGCCGGGGCCGACGATGGCGAAGACGATGCCGTTCCAGCCTTTGACGAATTCGTCATGGGCGTAGCGTTTGTGCCCCAGCACCGGGTCAGCGATGTAGACCCATTGCTTGTCGGATCGCTGCAGTACCACGAAGTGCTTGTAGCCGCGTATATCCATCAGGACCACGACTGGAATCGTCACCGCGGAAAGTTTCTCCGGCGGTATCCGATAGCCCCGGGCGCGCATGCCGATGGTTTCGACGTAGCGTTTCATGTCCAGCATGGAGAAGCCCTGGGTACGAACCAGGTCGTGGTCGGCATTGACCAGCATGCCCTTGATAACCTGTTCTTCATCCACGTCGAGCCAGTAGGCCTGGCGCAACACGGTGGCCAGTGCGGCGGCACCGCAGCTGAAGTCGGTTTTCTGCTCGACGATGTCGCTGAACTTGCGTTCGCGCACGCTCTGCACCGGTTTGTAGACGAGCATGCCGCCAGGCAGGGCGGCAACGGGCATCTGCGCGGCTTCGCTCGCGCAGGCAAAGCATAGACACAGGCAAAGCGCTCTCGCACGCATGATCGATACGCCTAGTGGATATCGGGAAAAGCCCCTGTGGGAGCGAGCAGGGCCCGCTGCCACAGGGAAGCTTTTTTTACATGCAGGCCTTGCAACCCGCAGCAATCGACAGCGAGTTGCTCTGCTGATTGCCCACGCCCGCCGACACGTTGGCGCCGCCGTTGCCGGAGAAGCCGTTCATGGAGTTGGTCATGGTTGCGTTGTTGATCACAGGGTTTTTCCAGCCGTCGCGGGTCAACACTTGTTGGGTGTTGCTGCCGGCCAGTTCGAAGGTGCCGACGGCGGAGAACTTGAACTTGTCGTCGTCGTGACCGCCACCGTAACCGCCTCTGTTGCCCCAGCCGCCGTCATCTTCGACGGTACCGTTGCCTTTGGCCTTGAAGGTGCCAGAAGCCTCGTAGCTGTTGGTAAGGGTGACAACCTCGTTTTTCTTCACGCCTTTGTTGTCGACCACCAGGCCGGTGGAAGACTGGTCAGCCGATGCAGCGGCTTGAGCCACCCGGCCGCCCGACACAGCGATGGCCAGGTTGTTTTTCTGCTGGTTGAAGTTGCCGGCGGTCACGTTGATGCCGATGTTGCCGGAGCCGTTGTTGCCCGCGTTGGTGAGCGACGCGTTGTTCAGCGTGGAGTTGTTCTTGACGTAGTTGTTGTTATTGACTTGCGTGGCGCTGGACATGGCAACAGCCGAGCCGAAGATAAAGCTTTCATCGGCGGTGGCCAGTGCGGCGGCATTGTCCTGCTGGTTGCCATCGCCGGCGGCGATGTTGGCGCCCATGTTGCCGTTGCTGCCATTGAGGGAATCAGTGGCCTCGGCGGTGTTTCGGGTCGCCTGGTTGGTCACTTCGTTGCCGTCGCTATTCTGCACATCCAGCACCGTGGCCCCAGCGCCGGCGCTGATGGAGAGCAGTTGTTCCAGCGTTGGCCCTTTAGGACCGTGGTTGCCATGGCCGTTGCCATGACCATTGCCGTGACCGTTTCCGTCAGCCTGTGCAGCCATTGCCATGACAGCGGCGAGAGCGAAAACCAATGGTTTGAGCGCCATTGTGGGTTTCATGGTGTTTCTCCTTGCGTGTCGTTGGTTAAGTGTCGGTACTTTCTTATGCGCTGCGCCGGGTCAGTCAGCGACCCGGATGCTCAGGGTGTTAGCCATGCGGTTCCCCACCCCGGCACTCTGATGCACCTGGATAACCCCTCGGCTGCCGGTGAAGGCCTGGTCGCTCGTTGCGACCTGGCGGCTGCCGGTTGGGGTGTCAGTTGCTCCGGAGTTCGGTACCAGCGCCACGTTCTGTTGAGACAGGGCGCTGTCGTCCATGCTTTGCGGGCGGGCACTGATGCTCACCCGCATGACATTGGCCATCTGGTTGTTGGCGCCGGCGGACTGGTTGACGCCCAGCACGCCGTTGCCGTTGGTGAATGAGCTGTCACCAATGCGCGCGCTTGCGTTCATCGATGCACTGGCCGGCGTGTCGAGGCGTTGCCGCACGACGGTGGTCGCCTGGGCGTCGGTGCCAATGGCAATGGCCCGGGTGTTGGTCTGTTGGGTCCGGTCCCCGGCCGCCTGGTTGACATTGAGGTTGCCGGTATAGCGACTGCCGGAGTTCTGCAGATCGGCATGGCTCACCGCCACGCCTGGATCGGCGAGCACGGCGGATGAACCGAGCAGCGCGATCAGGAGCCAGGTCGAATTCATCTCACTGGCCTCCCGCCAGGCGGCCCAGTGGGGCCAGGCCGGAACTCAGCGAACGGTTGATGGTGCCGGAAATGGCGCCGCCGCTACCGCCACCGTGTCCAGCGCTCATGCCCGGCATGCCGTTGGGATTGGTCACGACGTTGAGGCCTTGCACGCCGGTATTCGGATTGACCGTGTTGCGGATCGTCGAGCCGCTGGCAATGCCGGCGAATTCGCCGTCGCTGAGCTCAGTGCTCGCGGTTGCCTGGTTGATCCGATCGGAAGGGTTGGCGTTGACGGTGGTCGGGTAGGGGTCTTTGCCGCCGTTGCGACCGATATGGACGGGCTGCACGTCACGGTCGAGTACGATGACGCCGTTGCCCTCGGCTTGTGCCGGCAGGCTGAGCGTTGCCGCGGTGGCGCAGCCGAACAGCAACAGACAGGTCAAGCTTGTGTTGATAGTCCCCATGACTTCGTTCCTTCTGCACTTGGCGCTGGCCCTAGTCAGCGTTGCGAAGGAGCGGAGCAGGTGTTGTGCCGGATTTGGAAAAGCGCGGGTTTTCAGTAAGTTGCGGGAATGACCAGGCGAGCGTCAGGCAATCTGTTTCATCGATGAAACATGCCTGCCGACGGGCTACCGGCCACAGGCCACTGTTTGGCCCCAGAATCGGGGTTGGGAGAAGGTGTATCAGTGACTTGACAGTCAGGCTGCCAAACCCTTGAGGCGGCGGTGGATCCGCGTTTGGCGAGAGCGGGATGTATCAGGGATGAAACATCACGCTTGGAGCAACCGGGAGACGGCAGCCAGAACTTGCTCGCGGCGCTGCGCCCAGTCACCTTCGATTTTCAGGAAGGGTTGCCGGTGGCGAACCAGCCAGTCTTCAATGGCATCAAAAAAAATCACCCGTTCGGCGAGGGCAGGCTGACAGCGCAAACCGTCGCCGATCCATTCGACCTGTTCGGGGCTGAGGAGCAGGTGTAAGTCGTAATGGCGTGCCAGCAGGGCCGGTTCGAGCCAGGCCGGGCAGTCGCCGAACAGCGTCTGGCTCCAGAGGATATTGCTCAACAGGTGCGTGTCGAGGATCAACAAGGCCGGTTGTCGCGCCCGGGCCGCATCTTCCCAGGCCAGTTGCCCCGTGGCGATAGCGGTAATGTCGTCCAGGGACGTCTCGCGTTGGGTCTGTTCCATGAAGTGGCGCACGTATTCATCCACCCGCACGCCGCCGAAATAAGTCTGCAACTGGGCCGCCAACCAGCTCTTGCCGCTGGATTCCGGACCGGTCAGCACCACCACCTTCATGTGCGCAGCGCCGGGTCGGCACGCCATTCCCGCCAGCCTTGCACCGCCAGCAGGGTAAACAGGGCGTAGAGGGCGGCGGTCAGGTACAGATCCTTGTAGATGAACAAACCCACGAAAGTCACGTCGAGGACAATCCACAACGGCCAGCACTGCACGCGTTTTTGCGCCATCCACCACTGGGCAACCAAGCTGAACCCCGTGAGCGCCGCGTCGAGCCAGGGTTGCGCGGCGTCGGTCCAATGGGCCATCGCACCGCCCAACATCAAGCTACCCGCCGCACCGATGGCAAGGCCGAGCCACACCGACGGCGCGCCCAGGCGAGTGACCTGGCGTCCCTCGTGATCGCGCCCGGCACGGGTCCACTGCCACCAGCCATACAGCTGCAGAACCGCGTAGACCACCTGCAACAACATGTCGGAATAAAGCTTCACTTCGAAGAAAATCCAGCTGTACAGCAGCACCATGACCAGGCCGATCGGCCAGCACCAAGGGTTCTGCTTGACGGTCAACCAGACAGCGATCACGCCGAGGGCTGCGGCAAACAGTTCAAGCCCGGACATGGCGATTCCTTGGGGAAGTCGGAGAGGGCGGGGATTGTAAACGCTATGGGGCGCAGAGCTCCAACTTCAGCGCTGAACGCATTGGCGCTATCGCGAGCAAGCTCACAAGGGATTACGGTGTAAATCCGCACTCCAGATCATCTCGCAACCCTGTGGGAGCGAGCTTGCTCGCGATGGCGCCGGGTCAGCTGGCATCCATGTTGGATGTGCTAGCGCATCGCGAGCAGGATGCATCTCAGACCCGGAACTGCTTGAGCAACCCGTTCAGCTGTTCGCTCAAGTCTTTCAGGCGCGCGCTCGCCAGGCTCGACTGCTCGGCGGCCACGGCGGTGCTGTGGGAGAGGCCGGCGGCCTGGGTGACGTTCTGGTTGATGTCTTCCACCACATGGGCCTGTTGAAGAGTGGCGCTGGCGATGGAAGCGTTCAGGCTGTTGAGGTTGCGCAAGGCTTGGCCGATGGCGTTGAGGCTGGCACCGGCCAGGCCCGCTTGTTCGATGGTCAACTGCGAGGCCCGGCTGCTGTCGCTGATGACTTTCACCGCGGCTTCGGAGTGGTTTTGCAGGCGTTCGATCATGGCCTGGATTTCCGCCGTGGATTTCTGCGTGCGCTGGGCCAGCAGACGCACTTCGTCGGCCACTACGGCAAAGCCGCGGCCTTGTTCGCCGGCGCGGGCGGCTTCGATCGCGGCGTTGAGCGCCAGCAGGTTGGTTTGTTCGGCGATGGAGCGAATCACCTCCAGCACGCTGCCGATCTGGGTGCTTTCACTCGCCAGGGTGCGAATCACTTCCACGGCCTGGTCGATGGTCTGCGAAAGCCGGTCGATCTGTTGCAGGCTGCCGTCGATGTTGACCTGGCCTTGCTGGGCCTGGGATTCGGCGTCGCGCATTTCGCTGGCGGCATGTTCAGCGTTCTTGGCGACGTCCTGCACGCCATAGGTCACTTCGTTGATGGCGGTCGCCACCAGTTCCATCTGTTGGGATTGCTGCTGGCTGCGCTGCTGGGCCTGCGCGGCGTCGTTGCCCAGTTCGCTGGATGATTGCCCCAGCGCACTGGCGGAGATCTGCAACTGACCCACGACTTGCCGCAATTTTGCGGTAAAGGCGTTGAAGTGTCGCGCCAACTGGGTGACTTCGTCCTGACCGTGGGTGTCGAGGGTGCGGGTCAGGTCGCTTTCACCGCTGGCGATGTTGGCCATGGCGTTGACGGTGTCCTGAAGCGGACGGACGATGCTGCGCACGATCAGCGTCAGCAGCAGGCCCATGACCAAGGTAATCGCCAAACCGATCAGCGCGGCCTTGATCACCTGGGACTGAAATTCTGCCTGGACGTCATCCACATACACACCGGAGCCAATGATCCAGCCCCACGGTTCGAACAGTTTGACGTATGACGTCTTGCCGACCGGCGCGTCGGCGCCCGGCTTGGGCCAGAGGTAGTCGACCATCCCGGCGCCCTTGGCCTTGGCGATGGTGACCATCTCGTTGAACAGCGCAAACCCGTTGGGGTCGCGGATCGCCGAGAGGTTCTGGCCTTCGAGTTTGGGATTGGTGGGGTGCATGACCATGACCGGCGTCAGGTCGTTGATCCAGAAATAGTCGTTCTGGTCATAGCGCAGCCCGCGGACCGCGCTGAGGGCCTGCTTCTGCGCCGCATCGCGCGTCAGCGTGCCGGCGGTTTCCAGGCCATGGTAGTAGCTCAACACACCGCTGGCGGTCTGGACCACGTGTTGGGTCTTCTGCACCTTGGCCTGATACAGGTCCGTGTGGATCTGCTTGAGCATAAACGCGCCCAGCGTGAACAACATCACGATGGCCACGACCAGGATGAGCCACAAGCGTCGGCTGATCGATACACTGCGCAAGCTATTCATACGCTGTCACTCCGGTTCTTATTCTTGTCATTTTTAACGACGGCCGGCACTTTAACGCTCGGCAGGTACGCGTGATGGACCTGGGTCATGACGCGGCAGCGTTATCAGGGCTTGTCTGATAGGATTTCGGCCCCGCAGCGCAAAACCTGAGCCGGTTCTGCTTTTTTCATTGGTTTTTTTTGCAAGGTCGCGGTTATCGTGCAGCCCGCTGCGCTCGCCGCGTAATGTTTGAATATAGATAAGGCCTGGATAGACAGGCTTTTTTTTGGGGGATGAATGGATTTGTGGACTGCCTTTTCGGCATTGATTCTTGGCGTGGTAGAGGGCCTGACGGAGTTTCTGCCGATTTCCAGCACGGGGCACCAGATCGTTGTTGCGGATTTGCTCGGGTTTGGTGGCGAACGTTCGATGGCGTTCAACATCATCATCCAGCTCGGCGCGATCCTGGCGGTGGTCTGGGAGTTTCGGCGCAAGATTTTTGATGTGGTGTTGGGACTGCCGACCCAGCCCGGCGCCCGTCGATTCACCGCCAACCTACTGATTGCCTTCTTTCCCGCGGTGATATTGGGCGTGCTGCTTGCCGACTGGATCCATCATTACCTGTTCAACGCCATTACCGTTGCGACGGCGCTGGTAGTGGGTGGGTTGGTGATGCTGTGGGCCGAGAAGCGCCAGCACACGGTGCACGCCGAAACCGTCGATGACATGACATGGAAGGACGCCCTGAAAGTCGGCCTGGCCCAGTGCATCGCGATGATTCCCGGCACCTCCCGCTCCGGGGCAACCATCATCGGCGGGCTGCTGTTCGGCCTGTCGCGCAAGACCGCCACGGAATTCTCTTTTTTCCTGGCAATGCCGACCATGGTCGGCGCGGCGGTTTACTCCGGCTATAAATACCGCGAATTGTTCGTTCCGGCGGATTTCCCCGTGTTTGCCATCGGCTTCATCACCGCGTTCATCTTCGCCATGATCGCGGTCAAGGGCCTGCTGCGCTTCATCGCCAGCCACAGCTATGCAGTCTTCGCCTGGTATCGGATTGCGTTCGGCCTGTTGATCCTGGCGACCTGGCAGTTTGGCTGGGTGGACTGGACAGCGGCCAAGCCATGAACGATTCAGGCCGGCGCGGCGCGCGTCACCCCAGCGGGGCCGTGCAGAACCTGCGGCTCAAGCTGGGCGTGTTCGCGCTGCTGTGCGCCTTGCCGCTCGCGGGGTCGCTTCTGCTGGGGCTGCAAGGCGAGTCCTGGGTGCCGATGACAGCTTACGGCGTCGTCAGTGCCGTGGCGTTTTTGCTCTACTGGAGCGATAAGCGCAAGGCGCGTTCGGACGCCTGGCGCACGCCGGAAAATGTGTTGCACGCCGTCGAGCTGGCCGGTGGCTGGCCCGGTGCGTTGCTGGCTCAACAGGTGTTTCGCCACAAGACCCGCAAGGTTTCGTTTCAGGTGGTGTTCTGGTTCGTCGTGTTATTGCACCAGGGGTTCTGGGTGGATCAGTTGTTCCTGGGTGGGCATCTGCTGGCGTTGTTATAGGACGCTACAGCAACAACCCAACCTGCGTCCGCTTCGGCAATTTGCTGACCACCAGTTGATGGGAGCGTTGCAGCAACCCCCGCAATTCGTCATCGCCCAGCGGGTAGGGCACGTTCATGATGATCCACTGCGCCCGGGCCAGATAAGGCGCGGGGTGAATGCCGGGCCGGTCGCAGTGGCCTAGAAACAGATCCTTGTCGACCTTGAACGCCAACGAATCACTGCGCAGGCCCTGCAAGGCGAACATCTTGTTTCCAGCGATGGAAAATACCCGCACGCCGCCCCACTTGTAGTCTTCCCTGACCCCAGGCAAGCCCAGGCAAAACCGTGCGACATCCTCTTCGCTCAAGCTCATAGCGTTTTCTCTCCACATTGTTCGAACGCCGCCACCAAATGATCGATCCAGGCGCGCACCGCCGGCAGCATACCGCGCCGGTGAGGATAAACCGCCAAGAGCCAGCCATCGGGGGATGACCAGCCAGGCAACAACTCCACCAACCTGCCGTCGCGCAATTCCTCTTCGCAATACATGCTCGGCAGCAGGGTAAAGCCCAGGCCGGCGAGGGCGCAGGCGCGGCGCACGATGAAATCATCGATGCCCAGGCGCGCTTCCAAGGCCAGTTCGGTGCTTTGGCCACGGCGGTCAAGCAGGCGCAGGTGAACCTGTCGATCTGCTTCCAACGCCCCCAGCACCGGCAGTTGCCGTAGATCCTCAGGGGTTTCGATTCGCCGCCCCTCGGTAAAGGCGGGGCTGGCGACCATGATCAACCGGGCCTGGCGCAAGCGGCGGGTCATCAACAGTGGGTCCTCGTCACCCAGGTCTCTCACCCGCAGCGCCACGTCGATGCCTTCGCTGACCAGGTCCACCCGCCGATTGAGCAGAATCATCTCCAGTTGGACCTGCGGGTATTTCGCCAGGAAAGTTTCGATGATCGATGGCAAAAACTGGTGCGCCAATCCCACCGGGCTCGACACCCGCAGCCGTCCACGGGGCTCGCTGGACATGCTCGCCACGGCCTCGTCGGCCATCTCCGCTTCCAGCAACATCGCCTGGCAGTGGCGAAGGTAGCGTTCACCCACGGCGGTCAGCTTCAGTTGGCGAGTCGTACGTTGCAACAGGCGAGCATTGAGACGCTCTTCCAGCTCGGCTATACGCCGTGACAGCCGCGACTTCGGTATGCCGAGCAAGCGCCCGGCCGCCGCGAAGCCGCCGGCCTCGACCACCTTGGCGAAGTAATAAAGATCGTTGAGGTCCTGCATGGCCAGCTCGATTGTCCTGTCAGTGGAACAAACTATCGCATTGTTGGTGTCTTATCGGCTATTGGTTTCATCGATAGGATTGTTCTCAATTGATCGCCTGGTCGCGATCCTCACTTGGAGAGCACTCACATGAAACTGTTGCACATCGATTCGAGCATCCTCGGCGACAACTCCGCTTCGCGCCAATTGAGCCGCGAACTGGTTCAGGCTTGGACAGCCGCCGAGCCGGGCATCACCGTCACTTACCGCGACCTGGCGACCGACGCCATCAGCCACTTTTCCGCCCAGACGCTGGTCGCCGCCGGCACCAGCGCTGAGCTGCGCGATGCTGCCCTCAAGCACGAAGCCGACCTCAGCGCATCGACCATGGCCGAATTCCTTGCGGCAGACGCCGTCGTGATCGCTGCTCCGATGTACAACTTCAGCATTCCGACCCAGCTCAAGGCCTGGATCGACCGCATCGCCGTGGCTGGTCAGACGTTCCGCTACACCGAAGCCGGCCCCGAAGGCCTGTGCGGCGGCAAGAAGCTGGTAATCGTCTCGACCTCCGGCGGCCTGCATGCCGGGCAACCAAGTGGCGTAGGCCATGAGGACTACCTGAAGCAAATGTTCGGGTTCCTGGGCATCACCGACATCGAATTCGTCCGCGCCGAAGGCTTGGCCTACGGTGATGACATGCGAAGCAAAGCGATAAGCGAAGCCAAGCTGCAGATCGGCCAGCAATTCGCTGCCGCGTAAGGCTTGCGTAAAGGCGCCAGGCGCTTCGGGCAACCTTTGCAAAACCCTGTATTCTCGTCGCCATGAAGCGGCTGGAATACGGGGTTTTTTCGTATGTCGGCGCGGGGCTGGATGGCGCAGGTTATGCACGGCCAGAACGCTAACGACGGGGCCTTCCCCGTGCGTGCGAAGGTGGAAGATTCGATGACACGTGTTGGTGCAGCATTACTGCTTTGTCTGTTTGCCTGCCTCGGCCCGGTGCAGGCCGCGCCGGCGCCGCATCCGCATTGGAGCGCCGGTTTCCATGAGTTGGATTTTCTCGATCCGCTGGACCAGCAGCCGATGCATGCCATCGTGTTCTATCCGTCCACCGCCAAGGATCAGTCCAGCTCCCTGGGCGGCTATCAGATCGACGCGGCGCAGGATGCCCAGATCGCCATCGGCCGGTTTCCATTGCTCATGCTCTCCCACGGCAACACCGGCACGCCCTTGGCCCTGCATGACCTGGCCACGTCGCTGGCACGCAAGGGGTTCGTGGTGGTGGCGGTGATACATCCGGGGGACAATGCCCAGGATCACAGCCGACTCGGTACTTTAAGCAATTTGTACGGGCGGCCGATCCAGATCTCCGAAGCCATCACCGCAACGTTGAACGACCCCATGCTCTCGCCATTCGTCAATGCCGGACAGGTGGGCGTGATCGGCTATTCGGCGGGCGGTGAAACCGCCTTGATTCTTTCCGGCGCCACGCCAGACCTCAATCGCCTGCGGCGCTATTGCCAGGAACGGCCCGATGACCGTGACGCCTGCAATACCCAGGGTGAGCTGATTGCCGATCGCGATGACCTGTCGCCGGTGGCTGATCCCAGGGTTCGCGCATTGTTGCTGATGGCGCCATTGAGCCTGAAATTCGGCCGTCACACGTTGGCCGACGTCCATGTGCCGGTGCTGCTCTATAGTGGCGACGGCGACAAACTGGTGGCGTTTGACAAGAACGCCGCGGCCCTGGCGCGCAAGCTGCCCACCGCGCCGGACTTCAAGACATTGGCCGGGGCCGGCCACTTCGTCTTCATGGCCCCATGCACCGACGAGCAGATCGCGGCAATGCCGGCGCTGTGTACCGATGCCGATGGGGTCGATCGCAAGGACATCCACCGCACCATGATCTCCGAGGCCAGTCGCTTCTTCAGCCAGGCACTGGGCAAGCCGACCCGCGCGGGCATGAGGACGGCCGATCAGTGATCGCTACGCTCGGCCCGCCGGCGCAGCAGTAGCGCCAGGCCCAGGCCGATAAGCGACAACAAGGCCGCGAAGAAAAAGATCGACGAGTAGCCGAGGTTCAACGCCACCGCGCCCATCAGTGGGCCGGCAATCGCCAATGCCAGGTCGAAGAACACCGCATAGGCGCTCAACCCGGCACCTCGGCTGCTGTTGGGCACCTGCTTGATGGCTTCCACGCCCAACGCCGGATAGACCAGCGACAAGCCGAAACCGGCCAGGCCCGCGCCCACCAGGGCAAACGCGGTGGAGGGGGCGAGCCAGAGCATCACCAGCCCCACGGTCTCGATGCTCATGCAGACAATGGCCGAGCTGAAGCCACCGAAACGGGCGATGCTGGAGATGAACAATAGCCGCGACAGGATGAAGCAGATGCCGAAGACCGTCAGGCACCACGCCGCGCCGGTCCACCCGCGGCTGACATAGAACAGCGTAATGAAGGTGGTGAGCGTGCCGTAGCCGATCGAGGCCAGGCACAGGCTCGCGCCAAAGGGCGAAATGCGCCCGAACACGGCCCAGAAGGGTAGGCGCTCACCGCGCACGACCGGTACCGACGGCTTGTTGCGAATCAGCAGCAGCGCCATGCCGGCCAACAAGGACAAGGCGATGCCCAGGCTGTCGAAGCCGAGGCTGCCGACCATCACCACCCCCAGCGGCGCACCGATGGCGATGGCGCCGTAGGAAGCAATCCCATTCCATGAAATCGAGCGGGCGGTGTGCTCCACGCCGACCTGGCCCATGCACCAACTGATCGTCCCGACACCGATCAGCCCTTGGGCGACCCCCAAGAGCAAACGTCCCGCGATCAGGATCACCAGGCTTGGTAGCGGGAAATCCTGCAGCAATGTCGAGATCAGCGTCAGCACGCCGCTGAGCAGAATCCCCAGCAAACCATACACGATGGCCCGCTTGGTCCCGACGCTGTCCGACAGCCTTCCGGCCATGGGGCGGCTGAGCAGGGTCGCCAGGTATTGCGAGCCGATGGTCAGACCCGCGATGACGGCGCTGAAGCCCAATTGATCGTGGACATAGCCTGGCAACACGGCGATGGGCAGGCCGATGCAAAGAAAGGCGATAAAGGTGTAGAAAACGATGGAGACGATCTGCAAGGTGATCGACAAGGAGCTGGGAGCGGGCTGGGCTGTTGGCATGGTGGCTCGTTCGCGGGCAGCGGCAGGAGTGCTTCATCATGGCGCGTGGCGGGGAGAAAAGGAAGCTGGCTAACGGTTGTTGAGCGGGATGGCTGTGCCAACGCCATCGCGAGCAGGCTCGCTCCCACAGTGTTTGGGTGTACTTGAGCCCTGGGGCAGGCCACGAGTGCCCCGTGGGAGCGAGCTTGCTCGCGATGGCGGTGGGTCAGGCAATGGGATGCTGGCAGGAGTGGCCATTTCGCGACCAGGCTCGCTCCCGCCGGTTTTTGGGTTTAGAACGAAAAAGCCCCGTCACTTGGACAGGGCTTTCGCTTGCAGCTTGAGGCTTACGGCTCGTGGCTGTTCTTAGAACATCACGCCCTGGCTGCGCAGGTAGTCATCGTAGGTGCCGCTGAAGTCGACCACGCCATCGGCGCTCAGCTCGATGATGCGGGTCGCCAGGGACGATACGAATTCGCGGTCGTGGCTGACGAAGATCAACGTGCCCGGGTAGTTCTCCAGCGCCAGGTTCAGCGCTTCGATGGATTCCATGTCCAAGTGGTTGGTCGGTTCGTCCATCACCAGTACGTTCGGCTTTTGCAGGATCAGCTTGCCAAACAGCATGCGGCCCTGTTCACCACCGGAGATGACTTTGACCGACTTGAGGATCTCATCGTTGGAAAACAGCATGCGACCCAGGGTGCCACGGATCATCTGTTCGCCCTGAGTCCACTGGCCCATCCAGTCGAACAGACTGACGTCGTCCTCGAAGTCGTGGGCGTGGTCCTGGGCGTAGTAGCCCAGTTCCGCGCTTTCGGTCCATTTGACCGAGCCGGCGTCCGGTGTCAGCTCGCCCATCAAGGTGCGGAGCAGGGTGGTCTTGCCGATGCCGTTGGGGCCGATGATCGCCACGCGCTCGCCGGCTTCGACGGTGAAGCTGAAGTTCTTGAACAGCGTCTTGCCGTCGAAGCCCTTGGACATGCGCTCGATGGTCACGGCCTGGCGGTGCAGCTTCTTGGTCTGTTCGAAGCGAATGAACGGGCTGACGCGACTCGATGGCTTGACCTCGGCCAGCTGGATCTTGTCGATCTGCTTGGCGCGGGAAGTGGCCTGCTTGGCTTTCGAGGCGTTGGCCGAGAACCGGCTGACGAACGTCTGCAATTCGGCGATCTGGGCTTTCTTCTTGGCGTTGTCCGACAGCAACTGCTCGCGGGACTGGGTGGCCGCGATCATGTATTCGTCGTAGTTGCCTGGGAACAGGCGCAGCTCACCGTAGTCCAGGTCGGCCATGTGGGTGCAGACGCTGTTGAGGAAGTGCCGGTCGTGGGAAATGATGATCATGGTGCTGTTACGCGCCGTGAGGATGTTTTCCAGCCAACGGATGGTGTTGATGTCCAGGTGGTTGGTCGGTTCGTCGAGCAACAGCACTTCCGGATCGGAGAACAATGCCTGGGCGAGCAACACACGCAACTTCCAGCCTGGGGCGACTTCGGTCATCGGGCCGAAATGCTGTTCCAGGGGAATGCCCAGGCCCAGCAGCAGTTCACCGGCGCGGGATTCGGCGGTGTAGCCGTCCATCTCGGCGAATTCGGTTTCGAGCTCGGCCACGGCCATGCCGTCTTCTTCGGTCATCTCCGGCAGCGAATAAATGCGGTCGCGCTCGGCCTTGACCTTCCACAGCTCTTCGTGGCCCATGATCACGGTATCGATCACGGTGAATTGCTCGTAGGCGAACTGGTCCTGGCGCAGTTTACCCAGGCGCACGTTCGGCTCCAGCATCACCTGGCCACCGGATGGCTCGAGGTCGCCGCCTAGGATTTTCATGAAGGTCGACTTGCCGCAACCGTTGGCACCGATCAGGCCGTAGCGGTTACCCGCGCCAAATTTGACAGAGACGTTTTCGAACAGCGGCTTGGCGCCGAACTGCATCGTGATGTTAGCTGTAGAAATCAAAGGTTTATCCTGCGGAACATTCAGAGTAGCTAAGGGTGCGGCAGTACCTGTTCAGTACCTGTTTGCGCCGATCCGCACCGCGCTGGAAGCTTCGCGGTCGCAAGCGCAAGGGTCCATCCGGCATAAGAGGACAGCTGCATACGGAGCGCCTCGCCCGAATGGATAGGCGCCGAGGTCGGTTTTCCGGCATCGGCCAAAAGGGGGCGCGTGATATTGGGCGGCGATTGTACTGATCTGGACGCGTTAACGATAGGGTATTGCCCGGGCGAGACAGTTTTTCACAACTGAGGATAACTTTCAGTTACAAAGTCTGGCTAAAATGCCATCTCACTCGACGCCCTCTACCTCGCCGCTTGGCTGGCCAGGAGACGCCGCCTGTCAACTCTTGCATTGTGACGGACTCCGTGAAGCTCATCATCGTTGCGATCTATATCCTCTCCATCGGCTATGTGCATCTGCGTGGGCGCGTGCGGCATAAGCTCGGACGCCAGCTGAGCGATCACTCGTCCTTCCTCGCGCCGGTCAATTGCCTGCTCTACCTGTGCTCGAAATTCCCCAACAAGCCGTTCCTCAGCCCAGGCGAGTTCCCGGACCTGAGCCCGTTGCAGGCCCATTGGGAAGAAATTCGCGCCGAGGGTCAGAACCTGTTGCAAGCAGGCGAGATCAAGCGCTCGAACCAATATGACGACGTGGGCTTCAACTCCTTTTTCAAGACCGGCTGGAAGCGTTTCTATCTCAAGTGGTATGGCGACAGCCATCCGTCGGCCATGAAGCTGTGCCCACGCACCACCGAGCTGGTGCAGGGCATCGGCTCGATCAAGGCGGCCATGTTCGCTGAACTGCCGCCGGGCTCGAAACTGGTCCGACATCGTGATCCGTACGCCGGCTCCTATCGCTACCACCTGGGCCTGCAGACGCCCAATGATGCCGGTTGCTACATCGATGTCGACGGCCAGTCGTATCACTGGCGGGACGGCGAGGCGGTCATATTCGACGAGACGTTCATCCATTACGCCGAAAACACGACGCCAGATAACCGCATCATCTTGTTCTGCGACGTGGAACGGCCCATGAAGTACCGTTGGGCCACGGCGTTCAACCGTTGGTTCAGCCGTACCGTGATGTCCTCCGCTGGAGCGCCGAACGACGCCGGTGACAAGACTGGCGGCCTGAACCGGGCGTTTTCACGGTTGTACAAGATTCGTCTGCAAGGCAAAGCGCTGAAGAAACGCAACCGCAAGTTGTACTACTTGCAGAAATGGGCGTTCTTCGGCGCTCTGCTGGCTATTTTCGTCTGGATCTGAAAGGTTCAGGAACCGGGCTTTTCAGCCTCCAGCTGTGTCCACATCCTGGTGGTGATCCGCTGGCGATGGCTATAACCTTCCCACGGATCGGCGCCCAGGCCCTTGGCCCGTTCCAGCGCCGTCTGGATGTCCCATTGCTGGGCGTTGCGCAGGCCGTCCAGTTCGTCCCGTGCTATCGGGACCGAAACCGGCAGGCCTGGTCTTGCGCGCACCGAGTAGGCGGCCACGGTGCTGGCGCCACGGGCGTTGCGCAGATAGTCGACAAACACCTTGCCCACTCGGTTCTTCGGCCCCATGGTCGCGGTGATTCGTTGCGGCATCTGCCGGGTCAGGAATTGTGAGATGGCCTTGGCGAAGGCTTTGGTGACATCCCACCCCTCGCTGCGCGCCATCGGCACGATGACGTGCATGCCTTTGCCACCGCTGGTCTTGAGAAATCCTTGCAAGCCCAGTTCGTCAAGCACCGACAAGGTCATGCGTGTCGCTTCCAGCATGGCGCTCCAGGGCAGCGACGGGTCGGGGTCCAGGTCCAGGACGAACAGGTCGGGCGTCTCGATCCGATCATGGGTCGCCGTCCAGGTGTGCAACTCCACCGCGCCCATCTGCGCGGCGCCGACCAGCGCATGGACGCTGTCGATCTCCATCAGCGCCGCATGGCCTGGGTCCAGGTCCGGGTCCAGCTGTTTGATATGAGGGATCTCCAGGCGGTCGGCATGTTTCTGGAAGAACAGTTCTTCGCCGATCCCCTCCGGTGCCCGCACAAGCGCGACCGGGCGCAACTTGAGGTGGGGCAGGATCCACGGGGCGATGTCCAGGTAGTATTGCGCCAGCTCTGCTTTTTGCACGCCGCTGACGCTGTCGACGACGCGGTCGGGGTGGGTGATCACCACGCCGTCGACCTTGGCGGCGTTGGCCTTGGTCCGACGCTTGGGCTTGGGGGCCGCCGCTTTTATCGGCATGGGTTGTTCGCGCACAACGCGACTGGCTTGCCCGTCGCCCGGTAGCTCAAGGAATACCGCCTGGCGGACCAGGCCGTCGCCGGTCCATTCAGCGAATTCGACTTCGCAGACTTGCGTCGGCTCGACCCAATGCACGCCGCGTGCCTGTGCGCCGCTGAGCGGTTTGTCCAGCGGTGAGGTTTCGCGCTCCTGGGCGCAGAGTTGTTCATGCAGTTGCTTGAGTTGGGACTGGCTGAAGCCCGTGCCGACCCGACCGGCGTACACCAGCCCCGACGGCCCGTTGACCGCCAGCAACAGTGCGCCAAAACCGCTGCGTTTGCCTTGCGGGCGCGTGAACCCCACGATAACGAAGCACTGGCGCAGCCGACATTTGAGCTTGACCCAATCGGGATTGCGGCCGGAGACATAGGGGCTGCCCAGGCGCTTGCCGACCACACTGTCCAAGGAAAGGGCGGTGGCACTTTCGAAGATGTCGTGTTGGCTGGCGGAGAATGCCTCGGAAAACCGCAGGCGCTTGCTGGTGTTGTTCTTCAGGGCGTTCTTGAGTGCGGCGCGGCGTTCTTCCAAAGGTTGTTGGCGCATGTCGATGCCATTGAGAAACGGCGCGTCGAAAAGAAAGTAGACCATGTCGACGCTACGACCGATCTCGAAGGCCTGGCGCAGGGCAGGGAAGTCGGAATGGCCGGTGTCGTCGAGTAGCACCAGTTCCCCATCGAGCCAACAGTCACCCAGGTCCAACTTCGCCAGGGCGTCGGCGTGCAGCCTGAGCCGTTCGGTCCAGTCCGTGTGGCTGCGATTCAACAGGCGTACTTCGCCGTTCTCGATTCGCGCCAGGAGTCGATACCCGTGGAACTGGACTTCATAACGCCATTCACCCGCCGGTGGGTGCTCCACCGGCGTGGCCAACGGTGGTGACAGACGTTCCGGGAGCCGGCCGTTGTCCACCTGTTCGCCCCGTCGGGCACGGGTACGAGTCGTTATTGGGTCCGCTTCCACATCGGACAGACGGGCAGATTCACTCTCGGCCTTGGCCATGACAGATTCCCTTGTATTGCAGGCGCCCGGGGTTTAGCCCTGGGAGGCCTTGGTGGCTTTTTTAGCTGGAGCGGATTTACGCGTCTTGGTCGATTTTGCCGCAGTCTTTTCGGCTGGTTTTTCCGGGGCCTTGCCCTTGCCGCCAAGGCTGCGCTTGAGCAGTTCGGTAAGGTCGATGACGTCGGCGGTCTTGCGCTGTTCTTCGCCAGGGTCGGTTTCCACCGCTTCGAGCCGGCCTTCGGTGGCCTTTTTCTCCACCAGCTCCATGATTTTTTCCTGGAAACTGTCGCGGTACTCCTGGGGCTCCCAGTCACCACTCATGTCTTGCACCAGGCGTTTGGCCATCTCCAGTTCGCCTTTCGCCAACGTGGGGTTGGTCACTTCGTCGCCCAATTCCAGTACATCGAGTTCGCGGACTTCGGCAGGCCAGCGCAGCATCACCAGCACCAGGGCCGATTCCAGCGGCATGAGCGCCGCCAGGTGCTGGCGGGTATGCAGCACCACATTCGCCAGGGCGACTTTGTTGGTCTTGAGCAGGGTCTCGCGCAGCAGCGCATAGACCTTGCCGCCGCGCTTGTCCGGCGCCAGAAAATAAGGCTTGTCGATGTTCTGTAGCGGGATCTTCTCGCTGTCGACAAAAGAGAAAATGTCGATGGTCTGGGTGGACTTGGGGTGGGCTGCGCGAATTTCCTCCTCGCTGATCAGCACGTATTGACCCTTCTGGTACTGCACGCCTTTGACGATGTCATCCTTGGTCACTTCCTTGCCGGTGACCTTGTTGACACGCTTGTACCCCACCGGATCCATGCTGCGTTTGTCCAGCCAGTCGAAATCCACGCCTTGGGACGCTGTGGCCGACACCAGCGCCACGGGAATGTGGACCAGTCCGAAACTGATTGCGCCTTTCCAGATTGCCCGTGCCATGGTGCATTTTTCCTTACCGGTGAGTGGTCTCTCTGGTGACCCCACTGGCTTGGGAAAAGTTTCCGCCGGGCGCCGGCTGGCTGCGGTTGACGTCCATGGGAGGCCGCAGGCGGAGATGCCTCGTTACATCTTCAGTGGGATATTTCGCTTAACAACAACGAACCTGCGGCGTAGCGTGCTTTCGATATGCCGGTATCGTCTCGTGTTGCAGGGAGGTTTCCATGAACAGGCGGGTGCTCGCCTTGATAGCGCTTTTCATGAGCGCCACGGCCCAGGCCGTTACCCCGGTCACCGGGCCCGTGTTGCTAGCGCAGAACGTGCCAGGCAACAACAATCCGTACAACAGCCCGATCCGCCGGGCCAACCCCAACAGCATGCAGGGCACCCAGCCCAACGTGCCAACCATTCGCAGCAACCCGACGGTGCCGGTGCCGCGGCCCCCGACCCTGGAAAATGGCGGTATCGGCAACGGCTATCCTCGGGCTGGCTCGCCAGCCGGTTCGCCACGGCCGACGATCGAATCTCCGACACCCCCCAGGAACACGAACAACGGCAATCGCTGAGGCGCCATCCTGATCCACGTCACCACAGAAGGAAGTGTGCATGTTGCGTAAAACATTCCGGGCCACCCTGTTTGCCAGCGCCATGGTGGTCCTCGCCACGCCGGTCTTCGCCGCGCAAGTCCAGGCATTCAAGAGCGAGGAAGGCACCCTCGAAGTCACGACGGTAGCCAGGGGGCTCAAGCACCCTTGGTCCGTGGCGTTCCTGCCTGACCAGCAAGGCATGCTGGTGACGGAGCGCGCCGGCAACCTGCGGTGGGTTAGCACCGATGGAAGATTGTCTGCACCGCTGAACGGTGTTCCGCAGGTCTGGGCCAAGGGGCAGGGCGGTTTGCTGGATGTGGTGCTGTCTCCGGACTTCAAGCAGGACCGCACGATCTATCTGTCCTACGCCGAGGCTGGGGAGGACGGCAAGGCCGGCACCGCCGTGGGCCGGGGGCAATTGTCCAAGGACTTGAAAAGCCTTGACGGCTTCGACGTGATTTTCCGACAGCAGCCCAAGCTCTCCACTGGCAACCACTTCGGTTCCCGCCTGGTGTTCGACCGGGATGGCTATCTCTTCATTACGCTTGGGGAGAACAACGACCGTGCCACCGCCCAGGACCTGGACAAGCTGCAGGGCAAGATCGTGCGGGTCTACCCCGACGGCAAAGTGCCTGACGACAACCCCTTCGTCGGCCAGAAAAACGTACGCCCGGAGATCTGGTCATACGGCATTCGTAACCCCCAAGGCGCTGCGCTGAACCCCTGGAACGGCACGTTGTGGGAAAACGAGCACGGCCCCAAGGGTGGTGACGAGATGAACATCATCGAGCGAGGCAAGAACTATGGCTGGCCGTTGGCGACCCATGGCGACAACTATTCCGGCGCGCCGATTCCCGAGGCCCAGGGCAAGACTGTCGAAGGCACTGTAGGGCCGCACCACGTCTGGCAGGTATCGCCGGGGCTCAGCGGCATGGCGTTCTATGACAACGATCGTTTCAAGCCTTGGCAGCGCAACGCGTTTATCGGCGCGCTGGTGTCCAAGGACCTGATTCGCCTGGAGTTCGAAGGTGACAAGGTCGTTCATGAAGAGCGCTTGCTGGGTGAGCTCAAGGAGCGCATCCGCGATGTTCGCCAGGGCCCGGATGGTTTCCTCTACGTATTGACGGACGAAGATGACGGCGCGTTGTACAAGGTCGGACTGAAGTAATCGCGAGGCGATGAAACTAAAGTTGCGGGTGTGCGCAGCCGAGGCGCCGAGGCGTTGTTGCACGGTGAAAGTTACACGTTCGATCACCGAGCCCTCCGGTGCACTGGCGGTAGCGGGAATCAAGCAACACGTGGCGCAAAGCGGAGCGCAAGGGCATACGTTCGTTGCTATCGATTCTGGCGGCAACATCAACTTCGACAGCTTGCGCCACGTGGCGGAACGTGCTGCCGTGGAAATCGCTTGATGTTGAACCGTCAGGCGAACTTTTTTTGAATCAGCCGACGGACGCCCGGCCATGAAGTCGAAACAGTGGCTACTCTGAGCGTGGCAAGTCGAACTGACTGATTGCAGTTTGCATGGAAGAAAGGCCCTCGCCATGCATTTTGCACGGTCCTTCCAGGGGCGTTACTGGCTAAGTCATTGATTTGTAACAGTCTGGAAGTATTCAGACATGGGCATATTAATTGCGGGTAAATACAGGAGCCCGATCTACGGGCCCCAACACCAGAAAACGCCAAAATGAACGAACGGCACGGCATTCACAGTCCAGTCCGCAGGGAAGAAACGGACGAAAATACCGCCGTCGTGAACATGAATTGGCTGGCTCAACAGGAGAGAGTTGCCATGTTTTTATCTGCCCTCGAAATGCGAAACATCATCGAAAGCAGCCTGCTGCCCAAGCGGTCGCAATGCACCTTGTCACCGGACTTGTCCATGACCGTCAAGATCTACGACGATCATGAAACCGATCGCGTAGCACTGGTCAAGAGCGACATCGATGCCACCAAGCTCACGGGCTGCCGGGCGATCAATGATCTGATTGCCGAGCTGCGTACTGAACTGGATCACGGTCACGGTTCAGGCAATTATTTTCATCAGCAGCACCGAATGAACGGGCGCTAACCCCAGCCCAACCTAAGTAAGCCTGACGCCCGGGTCCGATGTGTTCGAACCCGGCGTCGAGTCATTCCTTTCTAATCGAGCTGCTGGCGGTACGGCAAATCCGGCCCGGTTTTGGCGCAGGTCAACGCAGCAGCGCGCATTGCGAAGTCGAGCATCTTGCCGATTTGCCCAGCGTCCAGCGAATGCAAACCCTCCACATCATCCAATCGCTGTTCGGTCAGCCAAGCGATCAACGCCGCCTGGAACGTGTCGCCTGCGCCCACGGTATCGGCAATTTGCACCGGGCAAGCGGGGAGCGACCACACCCCATGCTGACGGCTGAACACCGTCGCGCCCTGGCCCCCACGGGTCAGGAACGCCAGTTGGCAGCGGTGTTCCAGCCAACCTGCGATGACATCCTGTGGATCGCGGTCGGGATAAAGAAGGCTCAAGTCCTCGTCACTGACTTTGATCAGGTCGGCGTACGGTACCAGTGTCGCTATTCGCGAACGCCAGAGCTCGATATCCGGTTGCGGGTTGAGCCGCACGTTCGGGTCCAGGCTGATCAGGCGTTTGCCGCTCTCGCGTTGCACGAGCGCAAGCAATGTATCGCCAACGGGTTGCACCACGAGGGAAAACGAGCCGACGTGCAAACCGCGCACCTCCGGGCCCAGGGTCGGCAGATGGTCGAGGCTCAGTTGGCGGTCCGCGCAGCCTTCGCCACGGAAGCTGTAATGCGGCGAGCCGTTGGCCCCGACAGCTACCATCGCCAAGGTCGTTGGCACATCGAAGTCATGGGCGAACCGAGTGCTGACGCCTTCGTCGACCAGCACTTGGTGCAGACGACGACCCAGATAGTCGGCGGAAAGCCCGGTAAACAGCGCTGATTCGACCCCCAACCGCCGCAGCCCCACCGCCACGTTGAAGGGCGAGCCGCCGGCAATCGCTTTGTAATTCACTTGGGAAGCCGGGGTTCGTGCTTCATTTGCGCTGAAGAAATCAAACAGCGCTTCACCACACACCAAATACATAATTGCCTGCTCTCAAAGGGTTGCGACGTGTTGCCGGTAACGTTCGTAGGCGTGTTGCGACGCTGCGACATGCTCGGTGACGGGGCGGGTTTCGCTGGCCGGGTCGAGCGTGACGCAGCGTTCGCACAGATCGGCCAGGGGTTCTTGTGCGCCGCCATGGCACCATGCAGCCTGGATTGCCCCGCCCAGGGCCGCCGCCTCGCTCTGCTCGGTGCAGATGACGGTGGTGTCCATGATATCCGCGACGATCTGCCGCCAGACCGAGCTCTTCGAGCCGCCGCCGATCAGGCGGATGCTCTGGGCCTTAAGGCCATTGGCACGCAACAGGTCCAGGCCGTAGCGCAGGCCGAATGTCGTGCCTTCGACCACCGCGCGGCACAGGTTGGCCCGGCTCAGGTTGGTGGTCGTCAGGCCCAGCAGGGCGCCAGTGGCGTGGGGCAGGGCGGGGACACGTTCACCGTTGAGGAATGGCAGCATGCAGACGCCCTCGGCACCGATCGGTGCCTGGGATACCAGGGTGTTGAAGGTGTCGATGTCCAGGTCCAGCAGCTCGCGCACGGCCCCGGTGGCGTTGGTCAGGTTCATGGTGCAGATCAGCGGCAGCCAGCCGCCGCTGGAGGAACAAAAGGTCGCTACCGATGGCTGCGGACTGACGGTAGGCTCCGCTGCATAGGCGTACACGGTGCCGGAGGACCCGAGGCTCATGGTAATCACGCCGGGCTGGATGTTGCCGGTGCCGATGGCGCCCATCATGTTGTCTCCGCCACCGCTGGACACCACCGCCTCGGGGTTCAGCCCCAGATGTGCGGCGATCTCCGGTAGGATCCTGCCGACAGGGTGGTGAGCCTCGATCAGTTCGGGCAAAGCCGATTGCAGCCGGCCGCTGGGGTCGATATGCCGCAACAGCGCCACGTCCCATTGACGGGTGCGTACGTTGAAATAACCCGTACCCGAGGCATCGCCATATTCGCTGCAATGGCGACCGGTGAGCCAGTGGTTGAGGAAGTCGTGGGGCAGCAGGACGCTGGCGATGCGCTCGAAGACCTGGGGGTGCTGCTCTTGGGTCCAGAGCAATTTGGATACCGTATAGCCCGGCGCGATCACCACGCCGAGGCGTTCGAGGCTGCCGCTTTCACCGCCCAGGTGCGCCAGCAGCCGATCGTTTTCCGGGGTGGTCTCGGTGTCGCACCAAAGCTTGGCCGGGCGCAGGACCTGGCCTTGGTCATCCAGCAGCACCAAGCCATGCTGCTGCCCGGACACGCCGATGCCGAGAATCGCCTGGCCATCGACCCCGGCGGCGGCCAATGCCTGGTGCGTCGCCTGGGTGAATGCGTCGAGCCACTGCTGGGGCTCTTGTTCACGGCGGCCGTTGGCGCCGCTGATCATGCTGTGGGCCGCGGCGCCCAGGCCGAGTACCTGGCCGCTGGCCGCGTCGAGGATCAGCGCCTTGGTGCCTTGGGTGCCGCAGTCGATGCCCAGGAACAGTTGTTGGTTTGCCATGGAAATCCTCGGATCAGCATCAGATTATCGTCAGGGACATACAAAACCTATGGCGAGGGAGCAAGCTCCCTCGCCACGAAAGGCGGGCCGTACCTAGTCTTGATCCGCCAGCACTCGCTCAAGCGTCCGCGTTACCCCATGCTCGCGCAAGCTGTTGCAACACCATTCGAAGGCTGCCACGAATTCAGGTGAGCGAGGTATAGCCGTGCCGAAGATTTCTTCTACTTCCAACATTCGCTGGGTCACCAGGGCATCGTCAGCCACCAGCGCCTGGCAGAAAGCCGCGCGAGGGTCGGGAATTGAATAGACCGCGCCATTTTCGTCCACACCCTTTAGATACACCGCCCAGGCCGCCACCACCAACGCCGCGCGGCGGGTCTCGCCGCCGTCGGCAATCAGGCGATTGAGGGTAGGCACGGTGAACTTCGGAAATTTCGACGAGCCATCCGAACACACCCGTTCCAGTTGGTCGGCGATGGCCTGGTTGGAGAAGCGCTCCACCAGGGTGTCCTTGTACAGTGTCAGATCGATGCCGGGTACGGGCGCCAGTTGGGGCGTGACGTCCAAGTCCATGTAGGCGCGGATGTAGCGCACGAACAACGGGTCGTTCATGGTTTCGTGGACGAAGCGATAACCCTTGAGGAAACCCAGGTAGGTCAGGGCGAGATGGCTGCCGTTGAGCAGCTTGATCTTCATTTCTTCGTAAGGCGAAACGTCGTCGGTAAATTGCACGCCGACATTCTCCCAGGCCGGGCGACCGTTGACGAACTTGTCTTCCAATACCCACTGCACGAACGGCTCGCATACCACCGGCCAAGCGTCATCGATGCCATGCTCGTCATGCAGCTGCAAGCGGTGGGCGCCACTGGTCATCGGGGTGATGCGGTCGACCATGGCGTTGGGGAAACTCACGTTGCGGTCAATCCATTGCCCCAGCGCCGGATCACGCAGCGCGGCGAAGGCCAGCAGCGCCTTGCGCGTCACCGCGCCGTTGTGGGGCAGGTTGTCGCAAGACATCAAGGTAAACGCCGGCGTCCCCTCGGCGCGGCGCTTGGCCAGGGCTGCGCACAGAAATCCAAACACGGTCTTCGGCGCGTCGGGGTGGGCCAGGTCGTGCTGGATCTGCGGCAGGTGGGCCATGAACTCGCCGTTGCTGTCGTCGATGCAGTAGCCACCTTCGGTGATGGTCAGCGAGACGATGCGGATCTGCGGGTCGGCCAGCTTGTCGATCAATTCCTGGGCGCTGTCTTCGGCCAGCAGCATGTCGGTGATGGCACCGATCACCCGGACTTCGGTGTCGTCGGTGTCGCCCAGTTCATAGAGGGTGAACAGGAAATCCTGGCCGGCCAGGTCATCCCGGGCGCGGCGATCTTCGGGGCGCAGGCCTACGCCGCAAATGGCCCAGTCGAGGCCTTCGCCGGTGTTCATCAATGCATCGGTGTAATACGCCTGGTGCGCACGGTGGAAGCCACCGACACCGATGTGGGCGATGCCTTGGCGCCGGTCGTCCAGGTTATAAGCGGGCAGGACGACCTCTGCGTTGAGGTTGTGCAGGTTCTGTCGGTTGAGTTTCATCGCAAAATCTCGGCAATCAGGCGGCAGCGCGCAGCGCGCGGGAAACCGCTACGCCCTCGGCATCGAATAAGTGGCAGTGTTCGGCGTCCAGGTGCAGCTCCAGTTGCTCGCCGAATCGGCTCGCCAGGTCACCGCGCACGCGCATGGTCAGGGCTTCGCCGGAAGCGGTGATGACGTGGCAGAAGGTGTCGCTGCCCAGGCGCTCGCTGACATCGGCGGTCACCCGCAGCGTGCAATCGCCCGGCTGGGCCAGGTTAAGGTGCTCCGGGCGAATCCCCAGGGTTACCGCGCCGCCGATGCTCAAGTTCGAGCCAATTCGCGGCAGGCTGATGCGAGTGCCGGCGTCCAGCAGCACTTCACAACCCTGGTCGTCCAGGCCGGTGACCTTGCCCTTGAGGAAGCCCATCTTCGGCGTTCCGAGGAAGCCGGCGACGAACAGGTTCGCCGGCTGGTGGTACAGCTCCAGAGGCGAGCCCACCTGCTCGACGCGCCCGCTGTTGAGCACGACGACCTTGTTGGCCAGAGTCATGGCTTCGACCTGGTCGTGGGTCACGTAGATCATCGTCGCTTGCAGTTCCTTGTGCAGACGCGCCAATTCCAAACGCATCTGCACCCGCAGGGCGGCGTCGAGGTTGGACAGCGGTTCGTCGAACAGGAAAATCTTTGGATTGCGCACGATGGCCCGGCCGATCGCCACGCGCTGGCGCTGTCCACCGGACAGTTGCTTGGGCTTGCGCTCCAACATCGGCCCCAGTTCAAGGATGCGCGCCGCTTCGTTGACTTTCTTCTCGACGTCGGCCTTGGGCACGCCGGCCAAGTCCAGGGCGAAGGACATGTTCTTGCGCACGCTCATGTGCGGGTAAAGGGCGTAGGTCTGGAACACCATCGCCAGGTCGCGCTTGGCCGGGCTGACTTCAGTGATGTCGCGGCCGTCCAGTTCGATGGTGCCGTCGCTGACTTCTTCAAGGCCGGCGATCAACCGCAGCAGCGTGGACTTGCCACAGCCCGACGGGCCGACGAACACCACGAACTCGCGGTCGTTCACTTCAAGGTCGATGCCCTTGATGATGGAGAAACCTTCGAAGCCTTTTTGCAGATTCTTGATTTTCAGGTTGGCCATGATGATGGGCCTCCACTTCTGATAACTGTGTAAGGCGCGTTATTTCACCGCGCCGAAGGACAAGCCGCGCACCAGTTGTTTCTGGCTGATCCAGCCGAAGATCAGGATCGGCGCGCAGGCCAGGGTCGAGACGGCGGACAATTTGGCCCAGAACAGGCCTTCCGGGCTGGAGTAAGAGGCGATCAAGGCAGTCAGCGGCGCCGCTTTGGACGAGGTGAGGTTCAGCGACCAGAACGCCTCGTTCCAGCACAGGATCAGCGACAGCAGCACGGTAGACGCCAGCCCGCCCTTGGCGATGGGCAGCAGCACACGAACCATTTCCTGCCACAAGGTGGCGCCGTCCAGCCGCGCGGCTTCGAGGATGTCGCGAGGGATGTCCTTGAAATAGGTGTAAATCATCCAGACCACGATCGGCAGGTTGATCAGCGTGTAGATGATGATCAGCGCAAGGCGCGTGTCCAGCAGGCCAAATTGCTTGGCCAGCAGGTAGATCGGCATCAGTACGCCCACCGGCGGCAGCATCTTGGTGGAAAGCATCCACAGCAGCGTGCCTTTGGTGCGCTGGGTTTCGTAGAACGCCATGGAGTAGGCCGCCGGCACCGCGATCAGCAGGCAAAGAGCAGTGGCGCTGAAGGAGATCACCACCGAGTTCCAGGCGAAGCTGAAGTAGTTGCTGCGCTCGTTGATGTGCAGGTAGTTCTCCAGCGTCGGCGCGAAGATGAACTGCGGCGGCGTGGCGAAGGCGTCGATTTCGGTCTTGAAGCTGGTGAGCACCATCCAGAAAATCGGAAAAAAGATCAGGATCGCGATGGCCCAGGCCAGCGTGCCCAACAGCAGGCTTTGCAGTCGACGGGATTGTTGAAGAGTCATGGCGACGGCCTCAGTGCTTGTCGGTGAGGTTTTTGCCGATCATCCGGACCAGGATGATGGCGGCGATATTGGCGATGACCACGGCAATCAGCCCACCGGCCGACGCCATGCCGACGTCGAACTGCACCAGTGCCTGGTTGTAGATCAGGTACGCAAGGTTGGTCGAGGCATAACCAGGGCCACCGTTGGTGGTGGTGAAGATCTCGGCGAACACCGACAGCAGGAAAATGGTTTCGATCATCACCACCACGGCAATCGGGCGGGCCAGGTGTGGCAGGGTCAAGTGCCAGAAAATCGCGATGGGGCCGGCGCCGTCCAGGCGGGCAGCTTCTTTCTGTTCCTGGTCCAGGGACTGCATGGCGGTCATCAGGATCAGGATCGCGAAGGGCAGCCATTGCCAGCTGACGATGATGATGATCGACAGCAGCGGGTAGTGCGCCAGCCAATCCACCGGTTGGGCGCCGAAGAGCTTCCACACCGAAGCGAGGATCCCGGAGACTGGATGGAAAATCAGATTTTTCCAAATCAGCGCACCGACCGTGGGCATGATGAAGAACGGCGAGATCAGCAGCACGCGGACGATGCCGCGCCCAAAAAACTCGCTGGCCTCCAGCAACGCGCTGATCAACACCCCGAGGACGATACTGATCAACAGCACGCTGCCCACCAGCAACAGGGTATTGGTGGCGCCGGGCATGAAGCCCGAGTCGGTCAGGAAATAGGTGAAGTTTTCCAGCCCGACGAATTCGTTTTCGCCGGGGTACAGCAGGTTGTAGCGGATCATCGAGAAGTAGACGGTCATGCCCAGGGGCACAATCATCCACAGCAGCAACAAGGCGACCGAAGGGCTGACCAGGAACCAGCCGGGGTTGGCCAGGCGGATCTTGCGGGCCGGCGGGGCTATTTCGATGGGGGCTTTGACTGTCGTTGTTGAAGTATTCATGAGTGCTTACTCTTATGCGACGCGTTTCCCTGTGGCGAGGGAGCTTGCTCCCGCTGGACCGCGTAGCGGGCCCATACCGATAGGCAATCTTTCAGATCGCCAGGGCGGGCTTCGCCCGCCAGCGGGAGCAAGCTCCCTCGCCACAAATGGATACCTACAGGCCTTTACTTGGGATACCCGGCGCGCTTCATCTCGCGTTCGGTGGTGGATTGCGCGGCGGTCAACGCCTGGTCCACGGTTTGCTGGCCGGTCAGTGCGCCCGAGAAGAACTTGCCTACCTGGGTGCCGATGGCCTGGAACTCGGGAATGGTGACCAACTGGATGCCGATGTAGGGCACAGGCTTGAGGGTGGGGGCTTTCGGGTCGGCGACTTTCAACGATTCCAGCGTTACTTTGGCAAACGGCGCGGCCTTCATGTACTCGTCGCTGTAAGTGGAGGCGCGGGTGCCCGGTGGTACGTTGGCAATGCCATCAGTCTTGGCGACCAACTGGCCGTACTCCTTGGACGTTGCCCAAGTCGTAAACACTTTGGCGGCTTCCTTGGCTTTGGAACTGGCCGGGATCGCCAGCGACCAGGAGTACATCCACGAGGTGCCTTTTTCGGTTTTCTCGTGGGGCGCGAAGGTGAAGCCTACGTGATCGGCCACCTTGCTCTGGGTCTTGTCGGTCACGAACGAGCCCGCGACGCTGGCATCGACCCAGACCGCGCACTTGCCGCTGTTGAACAGGGCCAGGTTTTCGTTGAAACCGTTGCTGGAAGCGCCCGGCGGGCCGGATTTCTTCATGTTGTCGACGTAGAAGTTCAGGGCATCCTTCCACTCGGGTCCATTGAATTGCGGCTGCCACTTCTCATCGAACCAGCGCGCGCCAAAGCCGTTGGCCAGGGTCGTGATCAGCGCCATGTTCTCGCCCCAACCGGCCTTGCCCCGCAGGCACAGGCCATATTGTTCCTTGGATTTGTCGGTGAGTTTTTGCGCGAACTCTCCGATCTGGGTCCAGGTCGGGTGCTCGGGCATGGTCAGCCCGGCGTCCTTGAACAGGTCCGTGCGGTAGTAAGTGATCGAGCTTTCGGCATAGAACGGCAGGGCGTATAGCGAACCCTTTACCGACAAGCCATCGCGCACGGACGGGAAAATGTCGTCCAGGTCATAGGCGGCCGGCAGGTCTTTCATCGGTTCCAACCAGCCTTTGGCGCCCCAGAGTGCGGCTTCGTACATGCCAATGGTCAGCACGTCGAACTGACCGCCCTGGGTGGCGATGTCGGTGGTCAGGCGCTGGCGCAGGACGTTTTCTTCAAGCACCACCCAGTTCAGCTTGATGTCCGGGTGCTCGGCCTCGAAGGTCTTCGATAGCTTTTGCATGCGGATCATGTCGCTGTTGTTGACGGTGGCAATGGTCAGGGTTTGCGCGCCGAAACTGACGCTGCTGAGGGTCATGCAGGTGGAGACAAGCAGAGCTTTTACCGAAGGTTTCATCGCGCACTCCTTTTCCGCGCCCACGGGCTGCAGAAGGACAGTTATTGTTTTTGTGTCTTCCGGATGAGAGGAAGAATGTGCGCTGATTACAGCCCTCAATGGACGGCATGACAAATCATCCGTCGCACTTTTACTGATACTTTTTTGCACTGAGTGAAATTCGCGAAAAACCTGTGGCGAGGGAGCTTGCTCCCGCTGGGCTGCGCAGCAGCCCCATTTTGGGGCCGCTTCGCGCTGGAGCGCCAGCCCGGCCCAGCGGGAGCAAGCTCCCTCGCCACGGGCGGCGGTGAAAATTCAGCCCTGGTTCTGCTCGGTCAACCGCTGCACCGCCAGCCGCCGATAATGGGAAGGCGTCATGCCCTTGAGTTGCTGGAAGCGTCGGTTGAAGTTGGAAATATTGTTGAAGCCCGACTCAAAGCACACATCCGTCACCGGCTTGTCGCCGTCGGCGAGCAGCTCGCAGGATTTGCTGATGCGCAGCCGATTGACGAATTCGATGAAGCAACGCCCAGTGGCTTGCTTGAACACCCGGCTGAAATAGGTGGGTTTCATCCCCAGGTGCTCGGCCACTTCTTCCAGGGGCAATTCCCGGGCGTAGTGGGCAAAAATATAGTCCACCGCGCGGTTGGTGCGGTCGATGCTGTGCTCATCAGCCGCTTGTGGGGCGGTGGCGCCAGAGAGCAATTGATAGTCATCGCAGCTGGCCAACAGCTCCATCAGGATGAAAAAGTAGCCGAGCCGGCTCATGCCCTGCGCATCGGCGATGCGCTGCATCAAGGTCATGGCCTGGCGGACGGTGCGCTTGCAGCGAAACTCGATGCCGTGTTGAGCGCGTTCGAGCAGCGGCGCGAGCGTCTTGAGTTCGGTAAATACCTGGTGCCCACTTTCAAACAGCTCATCGGTGAAATTCACCAGCATGTCGCGCTTGGCCACCACTTCGTCCTCGGCGACCTGGCTGATCCAGTTATGGGGCAGGTTGGGGCCGGTGAGGAACAGCGATTGCGGGGAGAAATTGCCGATGTAATCGCCAATGAAAACCTTGCCCGAGCTGGCGACGATCAGGTGCAGCTCGTATTCCTTGTGGAAATGCCAGCGCACCAGCGGACAGGGAAAACCGTGCTGGCGGTAGATGATGGACAGCCCGTTGTGGTCGTCCATCAACTCATAGGAAGGGTCGGTGACTCTGGCTGTGCGGGTCATGGGTTTGGCGCTTTTGTTGTTATCGCCGCTGGATAATGCCCCCTTCGCCGCCCGGGTTCCAGCCCTCGGAGCGACGATTGAGTCAGCTGTTGCGGTTCTTTTCCTCGATCCATTGGGACATGTACTGGGTGCTCTTGTGCTGGTGGTGACGCAGCATGCTGCCGGTGAAATTGTCCCGACGGCGCCGCGCAAGGTCGACGCGGCAGGCATTGATACTGTCAATCAAGGCAGGGCCGTGGACCTGCCTGCGAAAACGTTCCGCGAGCAAGGCCAACCCGGCCCCCTGGGCATGGGTCCAGCGCGCCTGGTCGGTATACAGCTGTACGGCGGCTTCGGCGATGGCCTCGGCGCTTTGCGCGATCACCCCGGGCCAGGTCATGCCGCCGTGCATGGCTTCGGCACCTATGGGCGTGGTGATACTGGGCGTGCCGCATAGCATGGCTTCGATCAGCTTGCCCTTGATGCCGGCGCCGAAACGCAGCGGCGCCAGGCAGATACGTGCCGCGGACATGACCTGCAAGGCGTCCTCGGCCCAGTTCATGATATGAAACCCATGGGTAGGATTATGCAGTGCCGCTGCCTTGGGCGGGGTGTAGGCCCCGTAGAGATGCAGCTGCGCACCCGGCAATCGTTGGCGAATCAGCGGCCATATGGCGTTTTTCATCCAGAGCACGGCGTCCCAGTTCGGTGCGTGGCGGAAATTGCCGATGCTGAGAAAATGCGCTCGGTCGTCGAAGGGCACGAACGGCTCGGTCGGCAAGTCCAGCATCAACGGGCACCAGAGCAACAGCTCGCGGGGCACCTTGAAGTGTTCCACCAGCAGCTCGATCTCGAACTCAGATACCATCAGGTTCAGGTCGCAACGCAAGAGGGCTGCAATTTCCCGCCTTGCCATGTCAGTGTCCGCCATCAGCTCGAATTCCTCGCGCAAGGCAGGGGCGAACAGGTCGCTGAAGTCCTGGGAGGACTCATCGGACTTCAAGCGGTCTTTCAGGCGCTGATGCCGTGCATGACGCAGGCTTTGCAGATCCGAGGTTTCGAGCACGCGCAGGGCGTCGGGGCAGTGCTTTTCGACCCGCCAGCCAAACTGCTCTTCCATCATGAATTGGTCGAACAGGACGATATCCGGCGCCAGCTCACTGATAAACACATCAAAACTGCTGCTATTGAGCTCGATCGGTACTTCCCGGATGCCCAGGCCAATCAGGTCGGCGCGGTTCTCACCGGGTCTGGCGGGGCTGCTGAAGGTGATGTCCCAGCCTTGTTCGAGAAAGGCTTCGAGCAGTTGCATGACATGCCCGCCGGCCGCCGATGAGCGTGGCTCGGGCCAGACGTAGCCGATAACCAGGACTTTGGTGGTGGGGTGAGGCATGACGGGCAATCCTTGGAGCATTTTCAGGCGCAGTCGGCGCGCGGGGCGCCGATAGTGACCAACAATGCGTCCGCGCTCAAGAAAGAATCTTTTGGACCTTGTCGCGCAATTGATCGATGGAGAATGGTTTGCCGATGACGCTCATGCCTTCGGGCACGTCGATGCTTTCGGCGTAGCCGCTGGCGAACAGGATGGGGAGTCCGGGGCGCACTTCGCGTGCTTTTGTTGCCAACTCGCGACCGTCCATGGGCAGCATGCTGACATCCGTCATCATCAGGTCGATGGAACGGTCTTTCTCCTCCAGGAGCTTAAGCGCCTCTTCGCCACCTTCTGCCTCCAATACCTCGTATTCCAGTTCCTCCAGCACGTCGACAATCAACATGCGCACGATGTTGTCGTCTTCGACGACCAGGATGGTGGGAGGGGTGACAGGGGCAGGGACGGACATAATGGACTTCTCGGAAGGTGGAATCGTAAGGGCTTGGTAATAACCGGCCGTAATGCATGAGTAAGTCGAGAGGCGGCACAAGTTCCCGAAGCTGTACAAGAAAGGATCTATAGTACAAGAGCTGACAAGGATAGTCGCATCCTTACAACCGGGGTACAGCGCCTTGGATTTGCGACCTTGAATCGTCAGAAATGTGGATCCAGTCCGTATTTTTGGGCAAACTCCATGATTTTCAACTGCTCACCAAGGCCTTTTCCATGACTCCTTCGTCTTCGGTCGACGAACAAAGTTTTCGCAAGCTTCTGAGCCGTAACATCAGCCTCCCCTTGGGTATCGGTGCGCTCAGCGCGGTGTTTTTCATCGTGCTGATCACCTACCTTCTCTCGGTGATCCAATGGGTCGGGCACACCGACCGGGTGATCAATAACGCCAACGAAGCGCTGAAGCTGAGCGTTGACCTGGAAACAGGCATGCGCGGGTTCCTGCTGAGTGGCGACGAGCACTTCCTCGACCCCTATGAAGTGGCCAAGCCCCGGATTGCGGTGGCACTGGACACATTGTTGGAACTGACAGCCGATAATCCGGTACAGACCGACCGCTTGCGCCGGATCGAGGCACTCCAGGTGGAATGGGCCAATTACGCCCAAGGCATGATCGATCTTCATCGCAGCGGCGGCGACTATCGCGGTGCGCTCAAGGCCGGGCGGGGCAAGCGGTTGACCGACGAAATACGCAAGACCTTCGAGGATGTCGTCGAGACCGAGCAACAACTGCGCGCCGAACGTAACGAACAGGTGCGCACCACCACGGTCTGGAGCATCGCTCTGTATCTGCTGTTCGTCGCCGCAGTCAGTGGGCTGCTGGCCTATGTTGGCCGTCGGGATCTCCTGACACTGTCTGGCAACTACAGCGCCAGCCTGAAAGTCCAGCAGGAGAGTGCCTTGCACCTGGAGAAACAGGCCTGGTTGCGCAATGGCCAGACCCAGTTGGCGGAACAGGTCCTCGGTCAGTTGAGCTTGAATCTGCTGGGGCGCAACATCTTGCAGTTTTGTGCCCAGTACCTGGGCACCGTGGTCGCCGCCCTTTATGCACGGGAAGAAAACGGCACGCTACGGCGTATCGCCACCTATGGCATGTCCAAGGAGGATGACGAACTCCAGCAGGTCATCATCGATGGCGAGGGCATCGCCGGGCAGGCCGTGCGGCAGGGGCGTCTTATCCGGCTGGACGATGTGCCCCAGGATTATCTCAAGGTCAGCTCCGGGCTCGGCGAGGGACTGCCCAACTGCGTGCTGGTGGTGCCGACCCGTGACGATGACCGCATCAATGGTGTCGTTGAACTGGGCTTCCTGCGGCCGTTGACCGGGCGCGACATCGAGCTGCTGGAGCTGGTGGCCGGGAACATCGGCACGTCCATCGAAGCGGCCCGCTATCGTCAACGCTTGCAAGAAGTGCTGGCCGAAACCCAGCAGTTGAACGAAGAGTTGCAAGTGCAGCAGGAAGAGCTCAAGACCGCCAACGAAGAGCTGGAAGAACAGTCACGCATCCTGAAGGAATCCCAGGCGCACCTGGAAGCCCAGCAACAGGAACTGGAGCAGACCAACGAACAACTGGCCGAGCAGCGCGACGCCATGGACCAGAAGAACAGCGAGCTGAACCTGGCCCAGATCCAATTGCAGGAACGCGCCGAAGAATTGCAGCGTTCGAGCAAGTACAAGTCCGAGTTCCTGGCCAACATGTCCCATGAGCTGCGCACACCGCTCAACAGTTCGCTGATCCTGTCCAAATTGCTGGCGGAGAACCCTCACAATAACCTCAGCGATGAACAGGTGAAGTTTGCCGAGTCGATCTACTCCGCCGGCAATGACTTGCTGAACCTGATCAATGACATCCTCGACATTTCCAAGGTCGAGGCCGGCAAGCTGGAAGTGCGGCCGGAAAACACCAGCGTGGCGCGTTTGGTGGAAGGGCTCCAGGATACGTTCAAGCCATTGACGGCTGAAAAGGGACTGGACTTCGAGGTGCAGTTGCTGCCGGACGCGCCGTCGATGCTGTACACCGACCGCCAGCGCCTCGAACAGATACTCAAGAACCTGCTGTCCAACGCGGTGAAGTTCACCGAACGGGGTTCGGTCCAGGTGTCCGTAACCGGCCAGCCGGGCTCGGGCATTGCCTTCATGGTGCGTGATTCGGGCATCGGCATCGCCGCCGATCAGCAACAGAGTATCTTCGAGGCGTTCCGCCAGGCCGATGGCACCACCAACCGCCGCTACGGCGGCACCGGGCTGGGGCTGTCGATCTCCCGAGACCTGGCGACCTTGCTGGGCGGTTCGATCTCGGTGACCAGCGAGCCAGGGCAGGGCAGTGTCTTTACGCTGGTCTTGCCGGAGCGTTACGTCGAGCCCGGGGAAAATCCGGTGAATCCAGTGACCTTTACCCCGACCGCAACCGTGCCTGCAACGACCCGTGCCCCGGCACCCGTGCCGCTGATTGCCGAGGTGGACGCACCCCTCCCGCAATTCGCCGACGACCGGGACAAGGCGCCGTTCGATTCCCGTTGCATCCTGGTCATCGAGGACGAACCCAAGTTTGCCCGCATCCTGTTCGACCTCGCCCATGAGCTGGGCTACCAGTGCCTGGTGGCCCATGGCGCCGACGAAGGCTTTGATCTGGCCCTGCAACTGAGTCCCGATGCCATTCTGCTGGACATGCGCCTGCCGGATCACTCCGGGCTTACCGTTTTGCAACGCCTGAAGGAACAGGCCCAGACCCGCCACATCCCGGTGCACGTCATCTCCGTCGAAGACCGCGTCGAAGCGGCGATGCACATGGGCGCCATTGGTTACGCCGTCAAACCGACCACCCGGGAAGAGCTCAAGGACGTCTTCGCGCGACTGGAGGCCAAGCTGACCCAGAAGGTCAAACGCGTGCTGTTGGTCGAAGACGATGACTTGCAGCGCGACAGCATTACCCGTCTGATCGGCGACGACGACATCGAGATCACCGCCGTAGGCCTGGCGCAGCAAGCCCTGGACCTGCTGCGCAATAACGTCTACGACTGCATGATCATCGACCTCAAGCTGCCGGACATGCTGGGCAATGACTTGCTCAAGCGCATGTCCAGCGAAGAGATCTGTTCATTCCCGCCCGTGATCGTCTACACCGGGCGTAACCTGACGCGGGATGAAGAAGCCGAGCTGCGCAAATATTCACGCTCGATCATCATCAAGGGCGCCCGCTCGCCGGAACGCCTGTTGGACGAAGTCACTCTCTTTCTGCACAAAGTCGAATCCCGGTTGTCCCATGAACGACAGCGCATGCTCCAGACCGCCCGCAGCCGCGACAAGGTCTTCGAAGGCCGCAAGGTGCTGTTGGTGGACGACGATGTGCGCAATATTTTCGCTCTGACCAGCGCCCTGGAGGCCAAGGGGGCGATCGTGGTGATCGGGCGCAATGGGTATGAGGCGATTGATCGCTTGAATGAAGTGGAAGACATCGACCTGGTGCTGATGGATGTGATGATGCCCGAGATGGATGGCTTCGAAGCGACCACGCTGATCCGCAAGGACCCCCGCTGGCGCAAATTGCCGATTATCGCCGTGACCGCCAAGGCCATGAAGGATGATCAGGAGCGTTGCCTGGCGGCGGGCTCCAACGATTACCTGGCCAAGCCGATTGACCTGGATCGCCTGTTCTCACTGATTCGCGTGTGGTTGCCGAATATGGAAAGAATCTAGTGGAACGAAACACAGACATTGAGCTTCGTTTGTTGATCGAAGCGATCTACTTGAAGTACAGCTACGACTTTCGCGACTACTCCGGCGCTTCCATCAAGCGCCGGGTGCTGCATGCGTTGAACCAATTCGAATGCAAGACCATATCGGCCTTGCAGGAACGTGTGTTGCACGACCCTGGCGCATTCATGCAACTGCTGCAGTTGCTGACGATCCCTGTCAGTGAGATGTTTCGCGATCCTGCGCATTTCCTTGCCATCCGCGAGGAAGTGGTGCCGCTGCTCAAGACCTACCCGTCGATCAAGATCTGGATCGCCGGTTGCAGCACAGGGGAGGAGGTCTATTCCATGGCCATCCTGCTAAGAGAAGAGGGGTTGCTGGATCGTACGTTCATTTACGCCACGGACATCAACCCGCGCTCCCTGGAAAAAGCCAAGCAGGGCATCTTTTCCCTGGAAAATGTCCGGGCCTACACCCAGAATTACCAGCTCGCCGGCGGTAAGCGTTCGTTTGCCGACTACTATACGGCCGCCTACGATTACGCGATGTTCGACAAGACCTTGTGCAAGCATGTGACCTTTGCCGACCACAGCTTGGCAACCGATAGCGTATTTTCAGAAACCCAATTAGTTTCATGTCGTAACGTATTGATTTATTTCAATAAAAAGCTGCAAGATCGCGCTTTCGGGTTGTTTCATGAGTCCCTTTGCCACCGTGGGTTCCTGGTGTTGGGGAGCAAGGAGACGCTGGATTTTTCGGCGTTCAGTGCGCAGTTCGAACCGCTGGTCAAACAGGAACGGATCTATCGCAAGTTATGAATCCACTGACGGACAGATCCAGCCACTTGATCGAAGCAGTCGTCGTCGGCGCATCCGCCGGCGGCGTCGAAGCGTTGCTCAAGATTTTCAGCCACTTGCGCAAAGGCTTCAGCCTGCCTGTGCTGGTGGTGTTGCATTTGCCCGATGAGCGGGACAGTCAGTTAGCCCAGGTATTGCGTCATCGCCTGGCGATACCCGTTGAAGAAGCCCGCGACAAGCAAGACATCCTTCCGGGCACCTTGTACGTTGCAACCCCTGGTTATCACCTTTCGATCGAGGCCGACCGTAGCCTGTCGCTGAGCCTCGAAGAGCCGGTTCACCATTCGCGGCCGTCGATCGACGTGCTGTTCGAGTCAGCCGCCGATGTCTATGGCCCTCGTCTGCTGGCGGTGGTATTGACCGGCGCCAACAGCGATGGCGCCCTAGGCTTGGCCAGGGTCAAGGCGCTGGGCGGCATCACGGTCGTCCAGGACCCGAAGGAGGCGCAGGTTTGCACCATGCCTGAAGCGGCCCTTAGCTTGCACGAGCCTGACCATATCCTAACTTTGCAGGGCATCGGCCAATTGCTGGCCGGGCTGGAATGAACTAAATGCCAAGAGATATTCAAGCCAAACTGCTGATCGTCGACGATCTGCCTGAGAATCTGTTGGCCCTGGAAGCGCTGATCCAGCGCGATGACCGCGAGGTGTTCAAGGCCTTGTCGGCGGACGAAGCGCTGTCGCTGCTTTTGCAACATGATTTTGCCTTGGCGATCATCGATGTGCAGATGCCGGGCATGAACGGTTTCGAACTGGCCGAGTTGATGCGCGGCACGGACAAGACCCGCAGTATCCCGATCATCTTTGTCAGCGCGGCCGGCCGGGAGCGCAACTACGCGTTCACCGGCTACGAAAACGGCGCGGTGGACTTCCTGCACAAGCCGCTGGATACCCATGCGGTCAAAAGCAAGGTCAATGTGTTCGTCGAACTTTATCGCCAGCGAAAGGCGATGAAGGAGCAAGTGCTTGCCCTGGAGCAGAGCCGCCGGGAGCAAGAGCTGTTGCTAGAGCAATTGCAAGCCACTCGCGGCGAGCTGGAGCAGGCCGTGCGCATGCGCGATGACTTCATGTCGATCGTCGCCCACGAAGTCCGCACGCCACTCAACGGCCTGATCCTGGAAACGCAGTTGCGTAAAATGCACCTGGCGCGGGACAACGCCGCCGCCTTCACCCTGGATAAAGTGAAGGCGATGGTCGAGCGCGACGAACGCCAGATAAAGAGCTTGATCCGTTTGATCGAGGACATGCTGGACGTATCGCGGATCCGCACCGGCAAGTTGTCCATCCGTCCGACCCGTTTCAATCTGACGGCGCTGGTTCAAAACCTGCTGCACAACTTCCAACCACAGATCAGTGCCGCCGAATGCACCGTGACTTGTACCGCCGAACCTTCGGTGGAAGGGCATTGGGATGAGTTTCGTATCGAGCAGGTGGTTTCGAACCTGCTGACGAACGCGTTGCGCTATGGCTGCAAGAGCCCGATCGAGGTGCGCGTCTACCAGACGTCGGAGCATGCCTGTATCGAAGTCCAGGACCACGGGATCGGGATCAGCGAAGAGAACCAGAAGCGTATTTTCCAGCAATTCGAACGGGTGTCGTCCAAGGCCGCCGCCGCCGGCCTGGGCCTTGGGCTGTTCATTTCCGAGCAGATCGTCACCGCCCACGGCGGCATCATCACGGTCAACAGCCGCCTCAACGAAGGGGCGTTGTTTCGCGTTTGTCTGCCTTTTCAGAAAACTGGCGAACGGACGCAACCTCTGAGCGACCCCAGGGTCGTATCAGCAGCTATTGATTCAACAAAGGCTTCTCATGAGTGAAGATGCGCAAGACGTTGTATTGATCGTCGAGGATGACCCTTCGATCCTGATGGTGCTGTCGGCCTATCTTTCCGGGGAGGGGTATCGGGTGCTGCAGGCTGAAAACGGCGAGCAGGCGTTCGAGATCCTGGCGAGCAAGCCTCATCTGGACATGATGATTACCGACTTCCGTCTGCCCGGGGGTATTTCCGGAGTGCAGATCGCTGAGCCGGCGGTGAGGTTGCGTCCGGACCTGAAGGTTATTTTCATCAGTGGCTACGCCCAGGAAGTGCGCGAGACGGATAGCCCCATTACCCGCAAGGCGCCGATTTTGGATAAGCCGTTTGATTTGGATGTGTTGCAGGGGATTATGCAGGGGATGTTGTCTTAGTTTTGTTTCTGCGGTTGACTGGGGTATACGGCTGATTGGGTACATATCCGTTTCTGTGGTAATTGCTGCTGGCGGTTCCGCCCTTACGGTGGCTTACTTTTTTTCAGACGCCAAAAAAAGTAAGCAAAAAAGGCTTCGCCCCACCACTCGGCACCTCGCCGAGGCTCGGTGTGCCCTCACGCAGGCCTTGCTCCGTGGGCCGCCGCGAAGGGCCATCCATGGCCCAGCGCGGCTACCTCGGCATCCATGCCGAGGTGCCCACTGCGCAAGGCCTGCGTTCGGCCAGCGTGGTTAACGGGGCGTTAAGATCAAGATCAAGATCAAAATCAAAAGCGGTGCCACGCCTCAAACCTTGATCATCTCCCGCACCTTCGCCGTCAACAAATCAAAGGTAAACGGCTTGGTGATCATCTGCATGCCAGGGTCAAGAAAACCACCGCGCACCGCCGCGTGTTCAGCGTAGCCAGTGATGAACAATACCTTGAGGTCAGGGCGGATCTGGCGGCCTATTTCGGCCAGTTGTCTTCCGTTCATGCCGGGCAGCCCCACGTCGCTGATCAGCAGGTCGATGCGCTGGTTCGATTGCAGGATCGGCACCGCGCCGTTGGCGTCGCCGGCCTCGACGAAGGCGTAGCCCAATTCGCTGAGCACCGCGCTGACCAGGACCCGCACCGCTGGGTCGTCTTCAACGATCAATACGGTTTCGCCATCTTGCGCATAAGGCGCCTGTGGGACGACGACTTGCGGTTCGTGCATTTCTTCGCCGATGAAGCGCGGCAGGTAGAGATTCACGGTGGTGCCGTTGCCGACCTCGCTGTCGATGGTCACGTGTCCGCGTGACTGCTTGCTGAACCCATAGATCATCGAAAGCCCAAGGCCCGTGCCCTGGCCGATGGGCTTGGTGGTGAAGAAGGGGTCGAACGCGCGATGCATCACCGCTTCGGGCATGCCGCAACCGGTGTCCTGAACGCTCAACACCACATAGTCGCCGGGCTCGAGGTTGCTGTAGGCGTCGGTAAAACCGGTGTCCAGGTATTTATTGAAGGTCTGCACCACCAGCTTGCCACCGTCGGGCATGGAATCGCGGGCGTTGAGGACCAGGTTGAGCAGGGCGCTTTCCAGTTGGTTGGGGTCGGCTTCGGCGATCCATAGGTGTTCGTCGAGGCGCATTTCCAGGGCGATGCTTTCGTTGAGGCTGCGCTGAAGCAGTTCGCCCATTGATAGCACCAGGGTATTCATCTGAACGGCCTTGGAATCCAGCGACTGGCGGCGGGAGAAGGCCAGCAGCCGGTGGGTCAGGCCCGCGGCGCGATTAGCCGAGGTCACGCCCAGGTCGATCAGGCTGTCGAGATCTTCGGTGCGGCCTCGCGCCAGGCGTCGACGCAGCAGTTCGAGGCTGCCAATGATGCCGGTGAGCATGTTGTTGAAGTCGTGGGCGATGCCGCCGGTGAGCTGGCCGACCGCTTCCATTTTCTGCGATTGGCGCAGGGCTTCCTCGTTGTGACGCAGTTGGGCGGTACGCTCCTCGACTTGCTGTTCCAGCGTTTCCAAAGTGTTCTGTAGGCGTTGTTCGCTGGTGCTCAGGTCGATCAGGCGGTCCCGGGCTTCGTATTGCCTTCGGCGGCCGCGCAGGGCGGTGGTCACCAGGCTGACGAGCGTCACCGGGTGGAACGGCCGCTCCAGGAAGGTCACATTGCCCAGTTGTGTGCCGATACGTGCGACTGGGTTGTGCTCCGGCCCCCCGTGGTGCGTCAGCAGGACGATGGGCAGGTCGGACCATGCCGGTTGTTGCTCGATGTATTGGAGCAGGTTCTCCAGGTCGGGCCCTACCAGCGCTTCCGAGGAAATCACCAGCAGGCCCGCCCCGTGTTCCAACTCTTCACACAAATGACCCAGATGACTGCACACGAGGCCATTAAAGCCGGCCTCGTTGAGAATCATCAGGGCAATCTGGCTGTCCCGTCCCAGGGGCGCGAGAATCAGCGCCCGCTCGGACAGTGGCTCGCCCGACGTCACTGGGGATCATCCTCAAGCAACGGGTGTCCCGCTCCCATATAGGTTGGCACTCCGCGCAATACGCCTTGGAACGCTTCCAGCGGTTCACCGATGGTCATGCCCTGCTTGTTGATGCGGTATTCGCGGATGGTGGATTCATGGCTGCCGGTGCGTTTCTTGATGATGGAAATGGCCCGGCGAACCTTGCCCAGCGCCTCGAAATAACGCAATAGGATGACGGTGTCGGCCAGGTAGGTGATGTCCACCGGCGCTTGCATGTCGCCCACCAGGCCGTGTTGGGCGACGGTCATGAACGTCGCCGCGCCTTTGCGGTTGAGGTAGAGCAACAGCTCGTGCATGTGCAGAACCAAGGCGTTTTCTTCGGGCATGGCGGCCTGATAGCCATTGATGCTGTCGATGACCACGGTCTTGATGTCGCCTTCGTTGACGCAACGGCGTACCCGGTGTGAAAACTCGCCGGGCGAAAGCTCGGCCGCATCGACCTGTTCGATCAGCAGATTGCCGGTATTTTGCAGTTCCAGCAGGTCGATGCCGATGTGCTTCATGCGCTCGAACAGCAGCCCCAGCTCTTCATCGAAAATGAACAGTGCGGCTTTTTCGCCGCGATGCACCGCTGCCGCCGCGAAAATCAAGGAAATCAAGGATTTGCCGGTACCCGCCGGGCCAAGAATCAGCGTGCTGGAGCCGGTCTCGATGCCGCCCCCCAGCAGGGCGTCCATTTCCTTGATGCCACTGGACAGTTGCTGGCGCACGTACTGGCCACGGTGTTCGGCGGCCACCAGGCGAGGGAATACATGCACGCCATCGCCCATGATGGTGAAGTCGTGGTAGCCGCCACGGTATTTCTGCCCACGGTACTTGACCACCCGCAGCCGACGCCGCTCGGCACCGTAGCTGGGGGTCAGTTCTTCAAGGCGGATAACGCCGTGGGCGACACTGTGTACGGTCTTGTCCAGGGACTCGGTGGTCAGGTCATCCAAGAGCACTACCGTAGCGTCGTAGCGCACGAAATAGTGCTTGATCGCCAGGATCTGCCGGCGATAGCGCAGGGAACTCTGCGCCAGGAGGCGAATCTCCGAGAGACTGTCCAGCACGACGCGGGTCGGCTTGACGCGCTCGACCACTTCGAAGATCTGCCGGGTCGCTTCGCCCAGCTCCAGGTCCGAGGAGTACAGCAGGCTTTGCTGGTGCTCGGCATTGAGCAGGCTCTCGGGCGGGGTCAATTCGAAGATATGGATGTTTTCATCCAGGGTCCAGCCGTGGGAGGCTGCGCCCTGGCGCAGTTCACGCTCGGTTTCCGATAGCGTGATGTACAACGAGCGCTCGCCGGCCTTTGCACCGGCTAGCAGGAAGTGCAACGCGACCGTGGTTTTGCCAGTGCCCGGTTCTCCCTCCAGGAGGAACACATGGCCTCGGGACAAACCACCGGAAAGGACGTCGTCCAGCCCTTCGATACCGGTGGCGGCTTTTGCGCTGATCAACTCGTTAGATGTAATCAAAAATAACCCTCTCATGACTAGGGAAGTAGGCAGCTGGCGGGTTAGCGCCTGAAATGAACCGCCTGAACACTTGACCTTCGGCAGTCATGGCGGTTCCGCTTCCTTTGACAAAACGCGTACTGTTGCACAACTTTCGGTATACGCCTATTGCCCTATAAACCTTGTTGTATCGCCGGGTCGTCGGGGTTCAGTTGTTCCAACTGGGCCAACAGCACCTGGACATGCTGCAACTGACCGGTCTCCTTCCAATAGTTGATCAGCAACACCCGGGCGTTGCGGTCGGCGGGGTAGCGCTGGACGATTTCCTGCAACTGTTTCTGCGCCGCTTCCACTTCCTGCTCTTCATGCAGCGTAGTCGCCAGATCAAAACGGTATTGCCGGTTATCAGGCTCCAATTCCACCGCTTTCGCCAAGCCTAGCACCGCGTATTCACTCTGGCCGTGCTGCAACAGCCACATGCCCAGCGCATGTTGCAGATAAGCCGATGCCGGCTGCGCTTGCAACTGCCGAGCGAGCAACTGGCGGGCGGCTTCTCCCTGGCCTTGTTTATCCAGCACATCGACCTGCATGACCAGCGCCGGCAGGTTGTCGGGTTGCAGGCGCAGAAGATGCTCCAATGCCTGTTGGGCTTTTTCCAGTTGGGCGTCATGCCTATACAGCCGGGCAAGCTGAAAGAGGGATTCGGGGGAGGGTGGGCTGTCGTTCAACGACTGCTTCCAGGTATCGATGGCGATCTGCATCGCACCGAAATACAGCCCAAGTTCATCGGGTGACAGCCCCAGCAATGCATTTACGGCGGCGAACCGGACATCCGGGTCGTTTTCATCCAGGAGCGGGCCGAGCAGCAGGCTGCGCTGGGCGTTCGGCACCAGCCCGACGATGCTGCCGATCGCCGCGCGGCGGACCTGCGGCGATTCGCTGTGCAAATCCGCCTGCGCCAGTTTCAACGCTTGGGGGCTTGGATAGTTGGGCAGTTCGCCGTGCAGCCATACCCGGCGCTTGGGGGAGAGGTCCGGGCGTCCCAGTTGCTGGTAAAGCATCCGCGCCGCCCCTGGCTGTCCGTTGCGGGCGCTTTCCAATGCTTCGCTGTAACCACGCTTGATGGCCTCGGGAATCTGCGGTGTGGCATTGCGCAGCCATATCGCGACGAGACCGATTGCCAAGACAACCGCAAGCGTGAACAGCAGGTAGCGGCGAGACGAAGACATGCAGGTAATCCATAACCAGGAGCGTGAAATGCCGCAAGCTTCGGTCAGGTCCGCGTTTGAGTCAAACCTGTAATCGCGGTGAGGGACCCGCGGGTGCGAGCCTGCTCCCACAATGGATTCTGACATCCATAAAAAAGCCCCGCGTCCGAATGAGGCGCGGGGCAAACAATTGGTTGGTTGCGGCCAACCAAAGGAGCTCGGTTGGGAAGGGTGTCAGTTGCTGGCGACGGTTTCCGGTTGCCAGCCTCCGCCCAGGGCCTTGTAGATCGCGACGATGCCGCGATACAGGTCCACTTCGGCCTGGGCCTGGCTGTCTTCGGCCGCCAGGCGTTCACGCTGGGCGTCGAGCAACACGAGGAAATCCTCAGTGCCTTCGCGGTAGCGGATTTCGGCCAGGTCGGCGGCCGCGCGGCTCGATTCGCTCTGGCGGATCAGCGAGATGAGGCGCTGTTGGCGTTTGCCGTAATCACTGAAGGCATTTTCCGACTCTTCCAGGGCCAGCAGCACTTGTTGCTCATAGTTCGCCAGTGCTCCATCGGCATCGGCGCTGGCGCCGCGCAAGCGAGCCCGCACGCTGCCCAGGTCAAAAGCAGCCCAGGTAATGCTCGGGCCCAGCGCCCAGGCGTTGGCGGCCGAGGAGCCGATCTGCGAACCACGTCCGGCGGTAAACCCGAGGAAACCGCTCAGGCTGACCCTGGGGAACAGGTCGGCCTTGGCCACGCCGATGCGCGCCGTGGCGGCTGCCAGTTGACGCTCGGCGCTGAGGATATCGGGACGGCGTTGCAACAATTGGCCTGGATCGCCAATCGGCAGGGCCTTGGCAATGGCTGGCAGCTGTTTAGGACTCAAGTCCACGCTCAGCTTGTCCGGGCGCTCGCCCAGCAATGTCGCGATGCGGTTGCGCTGACGCGCCTGTTCGGCCTGCAGTTGCGGCACGCTGGCTTCCACCGCGGCCAAACGGGCGTCGGCACGCACCACGTCGAGCTGATCGCCGACGCCGGCATCACGCAGGCTTTCGGTGATCTTGCGGGACGCCTGCTGGTTCTCCAGGTTGGCCAGGGCGATTTTCTCCCGAAGCTGCGCGCCACGCAGTTGGCCGTAGGCGTCCACCAGCTCGGCGATTATGGTCACCTGCAGTTGGTAGAGATCGGCTTCGACGGCCTGCTGGTCGGCATCGGTCGCTTCCAGGTTGCGCTGGATGCGTCCGAACAGGTCCAGCTCCCAGGCCATGTCCAGGCCCAGGTCATAACGCTCGGAGTTGACCCGATCGTCCGTCTGCCCCATCGGGTTCTGGCCTTTGCCCAGTTCGCTGCTGGCGCGGCTGGTGATGGTCGGCATGGCGTCATTGCTGGCGTCGTCGCGAATCGCCCGGGCAGCCCGCAGGCGGGCGAAGGCCACGCGCAATTCCCGGTTGCCTTCCAGAGAACGCGTCACCAGCGAGTTGAGGGTCGGATCGTCGAACTGCTGCCACCAGACGCCTTCGAAGCGGGCGCGGTCGAAGTTCTTCTGGCCGGCGGCGCCGTCGGTGGCGGTGGTGATATTCGCCGCCTCCGTTTGCGGTGCCTTGTAGTCCGGGCCTACGGCGCAGGCACTCAGTGCAAGCACCAGCAGGCTCGGCAGGAACGCTTTCAAACTCATTGTTGCGCCTCCAGTTTCAAGGCCCGGGCCGCTTTGCGGGCCTCGCTGCGCTCGACGAAATTACGGATCAGTACGTAGAACACCGGGGTGAGCAGCAGGCCGAAGAAGGTCACGCCGAGCATGCCCGAGAACACCGCCACACCCATGGCGTGACGCATTTCCGCACCGGCGCCGCTGGAGAACACCAGGGGAACCACGCCCATGATGAAGGCGAAGGAGGTCATCAGGATCGGCCGCAGACGCAGGCGGCACGCTTCCAGGACCGCCGCCAGCGGGCTCATGCCTTCGAGCTGTTTATCCTTGGCGAACTCGACGATCAGAATCGCGTTCTTACAGGCAAGTCCTACCAATACGATCAAGCCAATCTGGGTGAAGATGTTGTTGTCGCCACCGGACAGAATTACCCCGGTAATTGCCGACAGCAGCGTCATCGGTACGATCAGGATTACCGCCAATGGCAGGCTCCAACTTTCGTATTGCGCGGCGAGCACCAGGAACGCCAGCAATACGCAGAGCGGGAACACGAACAGCGCAGTGTTGCCCGAGAGGATCTGCTGGTACGTCAGGTCGGTCCACTCGTAGGTCATGCCATTGGGCAGTTCGTCATTGAGCAGCTTCTCGATGGCTTTCTCGGCCTGTCCGGAGCTGTAGCCAGGGGCGGCGGCGCCGTTGATTTCAGCGGTGATGAAGCCGTTGTAGTGCATCACGCGGTCAGGCCCCGAGGTGTCGCTGACCTTGATGAAGGTCGCCAGCGGGATCATCTCGCCACGGTTGTTGCGCACCTTCAGTTGGCCGATCTGGTCCGATTCGAGACGGAACTGCTGCTCGGCCTGGACATTGACCTGGTAGGTGCGGCCGAAACGGTTGAAGTCGTTGGCATACAGCGAACCCAGGTAGATCTGGAGGGTGTCGAAGATGTCGCTGACGGCCACGCCATGGGTCTTGGCTTTTTCACGGTCGATGGCGGCATCGACCTGGGGTACGTTCACGGTGTAGCTGGTGAACAATCCGGCCAGTTCCGGCACGTTGTGGCTCTTGGCGATGATGTTCATGGTTTCTTTGTACAGCTCGTCGTAGCCCAGGTTGCCCCGGTCTTCGATTTGCAGGCGGAAACCACCGATCGTGCCCAGGCCTTGCACCGGCGGCGGCGGGAAGATCGCCATGTAGGCTTCCTGGATTTCCGAGTACTGGCCGTTCAAGGCACCGGCGATGGCGCCGGCCGACATGCTCGGGTCCTTGCGCTCGTCGAAAGGCTTGAGGGTCACGAACACGATGCCGGCGTTCGGGCTGTTGGTGAAGCCGTTGATCGACAGGCCAGGGAAGGCCACGGCGCTTTCCACGCCAGGCTGCTTGAGGGCCAGGTCCGACATGCGCTTGATCACATCTTCGGTGCGGTCCAGGCTCGCGGCGTCCGGCAGTTGGGCGAAGGCCACCAGGTATTGCTTGTCCTGGCCAGGCACGAAACCGGTCGGCGTGTTGGAGAAGCCGAAGAAGGTCAACACCATCAAGCCTGCGTAGACGATCAGGGCAATACCGCTGCTGCGGATCACCCGAGCGACAGTACCCACGTAGCCATGGCTGGCACGTTCGAAGAAGCGGTTGAACGGACGGAACAGCCAGCCACCAAAGACCCGGTCCAGGAATCTGGAGAAACGGTCCTTGGGTGCGTCATGCCCCTTGAGCAAAACTGCGGCCAGGGCCGGCGACAGGGTCAACGAGTTGATCGCCGAGATCACCGTGGAGATCGCAATGGTCAGGGCGAACTGCTTATAGAACTGACCGGTCAGGCCGCTGATGAATGCCGCAGGAACGAAGACCGCGCAGAGCACCAGGGCGGTGGCGATGATCGGGCCGGTCACTTCGCCCATGGCGCGCTTTGTCGCCTCCACGGGGGTGAGGCCCAGTTCGATGTTCCGCTCGACGTTCTCCACCACCACGATGGCGTCGTCCACCACGATACCGATGGCCAACACCAGGCCGAACAGCGAAAGGGCGTTGAGGGAGAATCCGAACAGGTGCATGACCGCGAAGGTACCGATCAGCGAAACCGGTACGGCCACCAATGGGATGATCGAGGCGCGCCAGGTCTGTAGGAACAGGATGACCACCAGCACCACGAGGATCAGCGCTTCGAACAGGGTATGCACCACCGCTTCGATGGAGCCACGGACGAAGATCGTCGGGTCATAGACAATGCTGTAGTCCATGCCGGCCGGGAAGCCTTTCTTCAGCTCGTCCATTTTCTCCCGCACATCGTTGGAGATCTGGATGGCATTGGAGCCAGGACGCTGGAAGATCGGGATTGCCACCGCCGGCTGATTGTCCAGCAGCGAGCGCAGGGCGTATTGGCTGGAGCCCAGCTCCACCCGAGCGATGTCCTTCAGGCGAGTGATTTCACCGTTGGCGCCGGAACGAATGATGATGTTCTCGAACTCTTCCTCATTGACCAGGCGGCCTTGGGTATTGATCGAGAGCTGGAAGGCCTGGGCATTCGGTGCGGGCGGCGCACCCAGGGCACCGGCAGCGACCTGGCGGTTCTGCTCACGAATCGCGGTCACCACGTCGGTGGCGGTCAGGTTGCGCGAAGCGGTCTTGTTCGGGTCCAGCCAGACCCGCAGGGAATAGTCACCCATGCCGAACAGCTGCACATCACCCACGCCACCCAGGCGCGCCAACTCGTCCTTGATGTTGAGCAAGGCGTAGTTGGACAGGTAGAGCATGTCGTAGCGTTTGTCCGGCGAGGTCAAGTGCACGACCATCGTCAGGTCGGGCGACGCCTTGTCCACCGTGATGCCGATGCGGGTCACTTCCTCCGGCAGCTTGGGCTCGGTGCGGGTGACACGGTTCTGCACCTGCACCTGCGCGTTATCCAGGTCGGTGCCCAGAGCGAAGGTGATGGTCAGGGTGATCTTGCCGTCGGCGGTGGATTGCGAGGACATGTACAGCATGTTCTCGACGCCGGTAATGGCTTGTTCCAGGGGCGCGGCCACGGTTTCGCCGATGACCTTGGGGTTGGCGCCCGGGAAGTTGGCGCGCACCACTACGGTAGGCGGCACGACTTCCGGATATTCGCTGATCGGCAGTTGGAACAGCGAGATAGCGCCGGCGATCAGAATCAGCAGCGAGAGCACCGCTGCGAAGATCGGCCGTGAAATGAAGAACTGGGAAAATTTCATCTTGAGTTCAGTCCCTTAACCGCGTGGGGACGCAGAGGCCAGTTTGCCTGCCGCTCCGGACGCTGCCTTGGAGGGCGCGACCTGGGGCAGATTGCTGGCTTCGAGCGCTTTGCGTTGTTGTGCCAGGGCGGCGAGGGTCTGCTCGCTGGCCATCGGCACGGTTTCAGGCGTAACCGGCGAACCCGGACGGGCCCGTTGCAGCCCCTTGACGATAATGGTGTCGTCCTTGCTCAGGCCGTTGCGCACGATGCGCAGGCCTTCGATCTTTGGCCCCAGCTCGACAGCGCGGTAGGCCGGCTTGTTCTCGCCATCCATCACCAGGACGAATTTCTTGCCCAGGTCGGTGCCTACGGCTTCGTCGTTGATCAGCACGGCGGAATAGGTGCCGCTGCCCACCAGCTTCAGTCGGGCATAAAGGCCTGGCGTGAAGGCGCCGTCTTTATTGTCGAACACCGCGCGACCACGGATCGTGCCGGTCTGTGGGTTGACCTGGTTGTCGACGAAGTTCATCTGGCCCAGGTGCGGATTGCCGTCTTCGTTGGACAGGCCCATGTAGACCGGCGTGGCTTGGCCGCGCTGGCCTTGGCGGGCAAGTTGGGTGTACTTGAGGAACACACGCTCGTCGGCGTCGAAGTAGGCGTAGACCTTGTCGGTGGACACCACACTGGTCAACGGCGTGACGTCGGCGGTCACCAGGTTGCCGGCGGTGATTTCCGCCCGGCTGACACGACCGTTGATGGGCGAGGTAACTCGGGTGAAGCTGAGGTTCAGCTTGGCCAGGTCCAGCTGCGCTTGAATACCTGCCACGGCGGCGCGGGCTTCCTGTGCAGCGGTCGTACGCGAATCCGCCAGCTCAGCGGAAATCGCATTGCTCAGACGCAGGCGTTCGCCACGTTGGGCCTCGTTCTCGCTGCGGGTCGCGGTGGCGCGGGCCTGCGCCAGTTGCGCTTCGAGACGACGCACTTCCGCCTGGAAGGGGCGGGGGTCGATCTGGAACAACAGGTCGCCTTTCTTGACCAGGGCGCCTTCGGTGAAAGCAACTTGATCGATCTGCCCCGAAACCCGCGGGCGTATCTCGACGGTTTCCGGCGCTTCGAGGCGCCCGGTGAATTCATCCCATTCGTTGACGGGCTGCTCCAGCACCTTGGCCACGCTGACTTTGGCCGCCGGCATCGAAGCTGCCGTATCGGGAGTCTTACCGCAAGCGCTGATCACCAGCACCGCCAACAGTGCGAGGGGAAAGCGCAATTTAGAAAGTGAATGTTCCATGGATAGCATCCGCCAAGTGTATTGAGATGGGCGGATGATGCGTGTCGAGGCGCAGAGGAACGAATCGAATGAAACAAAGGTAACTATCATCCGGAATGATATAAGTCATCGACGAGGCCTCTATCGCGGGGCTTTCGTTAGTTGGCTATCAATCCAGTTGATATCCCTTCAGGTGGTTCGCAAGACTGATGCCATCGCCCGCTCGGCCATGTCACGGGACATAAAGATCATGGATACGCTTGATCGCCCCTTCATTGCGCAACGCTTCCACCGCGCCGCGCAAATCCTCGACGAGTTTCGCCGAGCATTGCCTGGAGCACGCGAGATAGAGGTCGGCACTGCTGCCCACTGTACTCATGAGCAGCTTGCGCTTGGACACTTTTGGCCAGATATATCGGCTTTCGGGCACGCCGTTGAACCAGGCATCGATGCGCCCCATCAGGAGCATTTGGGCAGGGTTGTCGCCGATGGCCAACGGGTAGATCTGGTCGTCCCGAAAGCCCTCGGTGCGCAGGATTTCCTCTTGCGCGCTGCCCAGGCCGACGCCCACCTTGCGAAAGGTTCCTTTCGCTTGGGCAAAGCTGCCGACCTTATGATCGAGGCTGAAGAACGCGCGCTCCATGGGCATGATCGACGAAATCCAGGTGAAGCGGGTTTCTCGCCCCGGAATGCGCGACAGCGGCGCTATCAAGAAGTCATGCTCCTCGCTGACGTGCTTTTGCGCCCTGGCCCAGGGAAGCACATGGATCTTTACCGCATACCCGGCGCGGGTGATCGCCTTCACGGCGACATCGCCGACAATGCCGTGGCCCCTGGGGTCGTTGAGGAGTGTCAACGGGGGCGCGTCGAGGATGTGCAGTTCAATGACCTGGGGCTCGCCGCACGCGCTATCGACAGCCAGGAGCAGGCAGAGCAGCGACAATACGCTGGTACGGTCATTCAATACGCGGGTGATCCGGCTCATGATCGTTACTTCAGGCATTGAAAGGCGCGCCATTCTATTGAGGGAGGCGGCGCGCAAATAGCCTCCTGCTGTCCAAAGCAAGCAGCACCCGACCGAGGGCACGACATTATTATTGGCTACACGTCGGCCTGTCCCTTGGCCTGACGACGTGTACCTGAAGGTATAGATCATCCGGAAGACAAAAGCCTTGAACTTCGCATGGCGGCAACCGCTCCAAGATAGACGCCGCGAAACCCGGCTTGAAAATGGGTTTGCGTCATTCCTCGTTTGTAAGCCTCTCCCTCGCGTCTCGGGTGTCAACCGCGCACCGACGTCGGCAACGCTTCGTTGTAAACCGTATCTGTAGGCCATTTTCCGACAGCTTGTGAGTCCATTCTCTTTCGTAGAAATGGCCTGGGTTTAGACCTGTCCGGCTCTGCGCCGCTTCGCTATGTTTGTACAGCGAACACTTAACATCCGGTTTGAGAGGAATAGGCATGGCTTCATACAGTTTCCAGAATGAAGTACCCAAGAGCAGGATCAATATCAAACTTGATCTGCACACTGGCGGCGCGCAAAAGAAAGTTGAGTTGCCACTCAAATTGATGGTGATGGGAGATTACAGCAACGGCAGGGAACAGCTCCCTTTATCCGTCAGAGACAAGATCAATATCAACAAGCACAACGTCGATCATGTCCTGGCCGAGTTTTCGCCAACTTTGACGATCGCTGCGCATAACACATTCGCGGACAACGGCGAGGATATTTCAATTGAACTGCAGTTTCATCGCATGAAAGACTTTGAGCCGGAACAAGTAGCCAGGCAGATCCCTCAATTACGGGCGCTGCTGGCCATGCGCAATCTTCTACGCGACTTGAAGTCGAACCTGCTTGATAACATGGCCTTCCGTCAAGAATTGGAGCGCATCCTCCAGGATGATGCGCTCAGCAATGAACTGCGGGACGAATTGGCGGCCTTGGCGCCAAAAGACATTCGCTAATCAAATACGGGCGGCAGCCCAAAGAGTAAATTCATATGTCTACTGAAAGTAATAACGTGCAATCGCGCGGCGCTACAGTATTGGCTGAAGATAAGGGAGTTTATGCAGCCCTGTTCAGTAAGATCAATTTGAATCCCATCGCGGAGTTGGGAAGCATCGAAACTTTCCAGCATGCCGAGGCGCTGTCCGAGGCCTCGGTTGACGAGCGCGTCACTGCCGCTGTCAGTGTGTTCTTGAAGTTGCTCAAGGAATCGCCGCACAGAGTGGAACGATTGGACAAAGTGCTGCTGGATGAGCATATAGCGTTGCTCGACATGCAAATCAGTCGTCAACTTGATGCGGTCATGCATCACGCCGAATTCCAAAGAATCGAATCAACCTGGCGCGGCGTAAAGTCCCTGGTCGACCAGACCGATTTTCGACAGAACGTGCGAATAGAACTGCTGGATATCAGCAAGGATGATCTGGTACGAGACTTCGAAGACGCCCCCGAAATCGCCCAGAGCGGGCTGTACCTGCATACCTATACCCGTGAATACGACACGCCGGGCGGAGAGCCGATCGCGGCAGCGATCTCCAACTACGAGTTCGATCGTAGCCCGCAGGACATCGCCTTGCTGCGTAATATTTCGAAAGTCGCCGCGGCAGCCCATATGCCCTTCATCGGTTCGGTGGGACCGGCATTTTTCGGCAAGCGATCCATGGAGGAAGTGGCTGCCATCAAGGACATCGGCAACTATTTCGATCGCGCCGAATACATCAAGTGGAAGGCGTTTCGCGACAGTGACGATGCGCGATACATCGGCCTGACCATGCCGAGGGTCCTGGGTCGCCTGCCCTATGGCCCGGATACCGTGCCAGTGCGCAGCTTCAATTACATCGAGAGCGTCAAGGGCCCCGATCACGACAGGTATTTGTGGACCAACGCATCCTTTGCCTTTGCCGCCAACATGGTCAAGAGCTTCATCGCCAATGGATGGTGCGTGCAGATCCGTGGGCCTCAATCGGGCGGCGCAGTCACCGACCTGCCGATCCACTTGTATGACCTGGGCACTGGCAACCAGGTGAAGATTCCTTCAGAGGTGATGATCCCGGAAACCCGCGAATTTGAATTCGCCAATCTCGGTTTCATTTCCTTGTCGTATTACAAGAACCGCGACTACGCCTGTTTCTTCTCCGCCAGCTCGGCTCAGAAACCTGCGTTGTACGACACCGCGGATGCTACCGCCAACAGCCGGATCAACGCACGGCTGCCCTATATCTTCCTGCTCTCGCGCATTGCCCATTACTTGAAGTTGATCCAACGCGAAAACATCGGCACCACCAAGGATCGTCGTTTGCTGGAGCTGGAACTCAACAAGTGGATCGGTGGACTTGTCACCGAAATGACCGATCCGGGCGATGACCTGCAGGCTTCGCACCCTCTTCGTGACGCAAAGGTGACGGTGGAGGACATCGAGGACAACCCCGGTTTCTTCCGGGTCAAGTTGTACGCAGTGCCGCACTTTCAGGTCGAGGGCATGGACGTCAACTTATCCCTGGTCTCGCAAATGCCCAAGGCGAAAGCCTGACTCGCTTTCAAGGAAATGACGCCATGAAAATCGATCGTCCCTTATGGACGTCCGGCACCCTGTTGTCTGCGCAACAGTTTCAACAACAGGCGCGCTGGGAAGCGTGGGCCAACGAGCAACGCGCCGGCTTGGCCTTGGCGCATCCCTGGGGCGTGACGGCCGTCGAGTTCGATACCGACGCATTGGGCCTTGGTAAGCTCAAGGCAACCCGGCTAAGCGTGTGCATGCCCGACGGTACCCTGCTCGACAGCGAACGGGTGGATCGTCTTCCGCCTGGGCTGGAGTTGTCGCGGTTATTGACCGACGACACCCGGGAGGCGCTCGTGCTGCTGGCCCTGCCCTTGGAACAGGCCAACGGAAACAATTGCCTGATGGAGGAGGGCCGCGCCGATCGGCCCACCCGTTACCGTCAAGACTGGCGTAGCGTGCAGGATCTCTATGCGCAGGAAGTGCAGTCGATCGCCGTGCTGGAGCACAACCTGTCGCTGCGCCTGGACAAGGACGACAACGGTGATTACCTGGTCTGTCCCATCGCGCGCCTGATACGTGAAGGGCAGGGCAAGTGGCGTCTCGATCCGGCCTACGTACCGCCATTGCTCAGTTTCGCCGCGCACCCGGGTCTGTTGCTCCAGCTGGACAACCTATTGACGCAGCTGTCGGCCAAGCGGCAGCGCCTGATGGGCATGCGCCGGGAGAGCAATCAACGCATGGCTGACTTCGCTGTAGCCGATGTGTCGTTGTTCTGGTTGCTCAACGCCTTGAACACCTACGAGCCGGTGCTGGCTGATATCAAGTCCTATCCCCAGCGACATCCCGAGCAGGTCTATCTGGAGCTCGCCAAGCTGGCCGGGGGGCTGCTGACGTTTTCGCTGGAACACGATATCGACAGGATTCCAGCCTATCGGCATGAGCAACTGGAGACGGTGTTTGCACCGCTGATGCGTTGTATCGCAACGTTGCTTGAAGCCAGCCTGCCTTCGCGCGTCATAGCACTGGTCCTGGAGAACACGAGCGCCAATCGCTGGCAGGTAACGCTCAACGATGCCCGGCTACGTGAACCTGACGGCGCTGATTTCTACCTCTCGGTGCGCTGCCAGTTACCGGCGGCACAGTTGCAGGAGCAATTTCCTCGCTTGTGCAAGGTCGGCGCGCCGGCCGATGTCGACAACCTGATCAATGCGGCGCTCGACGGCGTCCCCCTGAAGCCCCTCAGCCATGTGCCCGCGGCCATCGCGCTGCGCCTGGAAAACCAGTACTTCGCCCTCGATCTCGGTCACGCCAAGGGCCAGGCCATGCTGGCCGCCGGGGCTTTTGCTTGCTACGTGCCCAGCACTTTGTCGCAAGTCCAACTTGAACTGTTTGCGGTGTTACGCACATGACGCTGAACTTCACGAAACAAACCCACGCAATGGCGAAGCATATCGACGCCTTGCTGCAGGATAGTTATTTGCTGGTGGTCGAGTTACGCCATGGTACTTCGGTACACGACACCCAGGCGCTGCAGCAGCTTTGCCTTGAACAGGTCGAGCAGGTTCGACGGCAGCTCGAACAGCTCGCGGTGGAACCGCGCAGCATCGAACACATCAGTCATGCCCAATGTGCGCTGCTCGACGAAGCCATCCTCGTCTGCACGAAGGGCCCGATACGAGCCGAATGGAGCCGCGAACCGCTACAGGCCAAGCTGTTCAACCGGCACCAGGCCGGTGAGTTTCTCTACGAGGAAATGCGCCTGGTATTGCGCGAACCATCACCGGATCCACGGGTGCTTGTCGTGTTCCATCGGGTACTCATGCTGGGTTTCGGAGGCCGCTACACGGACCCTGACGACCCTGAGCGCGAGCAAGTGCTTGCCGCCCTCGACGCTCAGGTCCCGCCTTTGAATATCAGCCAGAACCTTGCTACGCGAAAGGGCGGTCGCCTGGGTCGGCATCAATCCCCATGGTTCCATGGAATAGCGGTGGCGCTGCTGCATGCCGGTGTCTGGTGGGCAATGGATCACTGGCTGGCCGGCGTGGTTGTTTCCCTCATGCCCGGCCAGGCATGAGGGGCCCTATGACGATTCCATTGAAACGAGTCCTTTGGGCATGGGCCGGGATGCTTGGCGTGATATTGCTGTTCATCCTCCCGCTCGACACCCGGATACGCGTGATCGCGGTGTTGGTCATGATCGGCGTTGCGACGGTGGTTTGGGCGATGGCCAATCATCGTGCGGCTCGATTGCGCCAGTCGGTAGAGTTCGCCGCCGATGTGGCCATGCCACCCTCGTCGTTTCGTCAACCGGTGGTCCTGGTCTGCGGCGACGCCCTGGATGGCCTGTTCGGCACCGTCCCCGCCGAGCGATGGGCGCTACGCGTCACCCATCAAGGTTGCTATTTACGGGTGCCGAGTGTCGAGCAGTTGCCGAACGTGACCGAGAGCCTGCTGGCCTTGCGTCCGGGGTGGGGTGCTCAGCTCAGCGTGATGTTCGTCATCAACCCTGCAGCACACGGGAATGAAGCTGAACTGGCGGGGCGGATACGAGCGTTTCGTCACCAAGCCGCGCTGGCAGGCAGGCAGGGTGCGTCCTTGCCAATGATGCTGGTGAGTTATGTCCGCGCACCTCAGCGCGTGGACCCATGGTTCTGCTGGGTGGATGGTCCTCCCAATAATCCTCGTGTTCATGATGCCGGAGCCTGTGTCGATCTGGCTGACTGGCTGCAACAGCCCACCCGTTCGGCGCTGCGGGCGACACGGTTGCATGCGGGCGTGCAGCTGAACAATGCGGTGGCGTGGCTGCACGAGATGGTGCTGCCGCATTTCAATTCACGCGGTGACGGGCGAGGCTCGGCGGTGTGCTGGTCGATAAAGTTGGTGCCGGCAATACCGCAAACCGTGGAGGGGAATCTCTGGGAGCAGCGGCTACGTAGCAAAGTGGCGCTGGTCGACACCAGGACAGGGGAGATGCAAGCGGTGCTGCCGTTTCCGGATCCTCTGCTGAACCTGATTCCACTGCGGGCCCAACGTACCTCGATGCAGCGTGCCGCCATCATCGCGGTGTGGATGTATGCCCTGGCCGGCGGGATCGCCCTGGCCAGTTCCGCATGGCAGAACAACTTGTTGGTCCGCCAGGTCACTGATGACCTGCGCCGCTATGCGCCGCTCCTTGAGATGGAACCTCAGGAACAACCAACATCTCGCTGGCGCCAGCAAGCCGAGGTCAACCTCCGTGAGACCGCGCATCGGCTGCAGACCTACCACCGACAGGGTGAACCCCTGGCGCTGGGCATGGGGCTATATCGCGGTGACCTTTTGCGCGAGCCATTGAGGGCGGCGCTTTCCAGTCGTCTGACGTCGCCCGGGCCAATGCCTGCGCAAGCGTCCGAACCCGTGAGGCTAGACAGCCTGTCCCTGTTCAGCCCGGGCAGCGCGCGGCTCAAGCCGGGTTCAACCAAGGTACTGGTCAAAGCGTTGGTCGGCATCAAGGCACGATCCGGCTGGCTGATCGTGATTGCCGGGCACACCGATGCCACCGGCGAAGCCGCGCACAACCTCAAGCTGTCCCGAGCCCGTGCCGCCGCCGTGCATGAATGGATGCTGCACGTGGGCGGCATGCCTGACACGTGTTTCGCCGTGCAAGGGTTTGGCGCAAGCCAGCCGATCGCCAGCAATGACACCGAGGCGGGGCGTGCGGCCAACCGCCGAGTCGATATCCGTCTGGTACCTGAAGTGGGCGCTTGTGCGTTCCCCACGACAGGGTCGGACAGTCAACCCCCAGTCGCATTCAGCGACATTCAATCTTGAAAAGGAGCTTCACATGGCAATTCCCATTTACCTCTGGCTGCAAGATGACGGCGGCGCGCAAATCAAAGGTTCCGTGGATGTACAAAAGCGCGAGGGCAGCATCGAAGTGGTTGCTCAGGATCACAGCCTGTACATCCCGACCGATAACAACACCGGCAAGCTGACCGGCGCGCGGGTTCATACGCCGTTCCTGTTTTCAAAGGAAATCGACGCCTCCAGTCCCTACCTCTACAAGGCCGTTACCACCGGGCAGACGCTCAAGAGCGCCGAATTCAAGTGGTACCGCATCGATGATGCCGGGCAGGAGGTCGAGTACTTCATCACCAAGCTGGAGAACGTCAAGGTGGTGAAGGTCGCGCCAAAAATGCACGACATCAAAGACCCGACCAAAGAGAAGCATAACCACCTGGAACAGATTGAGTTGCGCTACGAGAAGGTCACCTGGACCTACAAGGACGGCAACATCATTCATTCCGATTCCTGGAGCGAACGCCAAAGCGCCTGAGGCGAATAAGCCCAAAGGCCACTGCGGCGCCGCCGATTGCCGGTGTGCTGGGTTGAGCGTCCGTTCGCGGGCGCTCAGCCAAGAACATCTGTTTCCCCCGTTTACCCGACCTGTACCGGAACCCGAACAAGGATGCTCCCCATGGCACAAAGCCCCTCGCGTCTGCTTCGTCGTTTGAATCCCTACTGCGCCCAGGCCCTGAGCGACGCGGCCTCAATGTGTCAGAGCCGCGCCCATGCCCACATCACCATCGAGCACTGGTTGCTCAAGTTGCTGGGGCAGGGCGAGGGCGACCTGACCGTCATCGCCCGTCGTCACGAACTGGACCTGGAGGCGCTTTGGTGCGGCCTGCTCAACCACCTCGATAACCTGCCGCGCAGCGTACAGGCCAAGCCACAGCTGTCTGAACCGTTGCAAATACTGGTCAAGCATGCCTGGCTGCGGGCCTCGCTGGATGACGACAACGACCGGCTGCGCTCCGCCCATCTGCTGGGTGCGCTGATGGACGACCCCGGGCTGCTGGTTTGCGAAGCGGCCTGGCCGCTGCTCAGCCTCGGCGAGCTCCAACTGCAACGCCTGTTTGCTTTGCTGGATCAAGTCTCCGAAGAGCGTCCCCAAGGGCAGGAGCCTGTTGCGATAAGCGATCCCATCGCCGCCTTGAACGGAGACGCCAAGCCTGATGCACGCACGCTACTGCTGGACAGATTCACCCTGGACCTGACCGCCCGGGCTGGGGAAGGGCAAATTGATCCGGTGTTCGGTCGCGACGATGAGATACGTCAGGTCATTGACATACTCAGTCGCCGACGCAAGAACAACCCGATCCTGGTCGGTGAGCCGGGCGTGGGCAAAACCGCGCTGGTCGAAGGCCTCGCCCTGCGCATCGCCCAAGGCGACGTGCCCGAAAGCCTGAAGTCCGTCTGCGTGCGCGCGCTGGATTTGGGGTTGCTGCAAGCCGGTGCCGGGGTCAAGGGGGAGTTCGAACACCGCCTCAAAAGCGTCATCGACGCGGTGCAGCAGTCCGAAACGCCGATCCTGCTGTTCATCGACGAAGCCCATACGCTGATCGGCGCCGGCAACCAGGCGGGGGGCGCCGACGCGGCAAACCTGCTCAAACCCGCCCTGGCCCGTGGCGAATTGCGCACCATCGCCGCGACCACCTGGGGCGAATACAAGCAATACTTCGAGCGGGATGCGGCATTGGAGCGTCGCTTCCAGCAGGTCAAGGTCGACGAACCGGACGATGCCAATGCCTGCCTGATGTTGCGCGGCCTCAAGGCCCGCTACGCGAGCCACCACGGCGTCCACATCCAGGATGCGGCGGTGCAGGCGGCCGTCAGCCTGTCGCGGCGCTACCTCACGGGCCGTCAATTGCCGGACAAGGCCGTCGACCTGTTGGACACGGCCTGTGCAAGGGTGCGCATGAGTGTCGATTGCGAACCCCAGGCGTTGGTCCACGTCAAGGCGCGGCAGGCTGCCCTGGAACTGGAGCGAGAGGCACTGGAAGCCGACCAGGGCCTGGGCAGTCGCGTCGACACCGAACGCCTCGGGCAGATCGCTGCGCAACATGCCGAATTGGAACGCGGCCGAATCGAGCTGCTGAGCCGATACAGGCAGGTGCTCGATCTCTCTCAACAATTACTCGATGCTCGCGAGGCAGAGCCGCCGCGCTGGGTGGATTGTGTCCAGTTGCAACAGGAACTGGATGCGATCCAAGGCAATCAGCCGATGTTATCCCTGGATGTCGACGCCCGCAGCGTAGCTGAGGTGATCGCCGATTGGACTGGGGTGCCCCTGGGCAGTTTGCTCAAAGATGAACAAGCGCACCTGCTGGAGCTTGAACAACAATTGGCGGAGCGCGTCGTCGGCCAGGCCCCAGCCCTCGAAGCGTTGGCCCAGCGCCTGCGTGCCGCCAAGACCGGGCTCGCCGATGACAAAGGCCCCCTGGGCGTTTTCCTGCTGGTGGGCACCAGCGGGGTAGGCAAGACCGAAACCGCCCGGGCCTTGGCCGACGCCCTGTTCGGCGGCGAAAAGGCGCTCGTCACCCTCAACCTTTCCGAGTATCAGGAAGCCCACACTGTCAGCCAGCTCAAAGGTTCGCCGCCCGGTTACGTCGGTTACGGACAAGGTGGTGTGCTGACCGAAGCCGTGCGTCAACGGCCCTACAGCGTCGTGCTGCTCGACGAGGTGGAAAAAGCCCATCGCGACGTCCTGAACCTGTTCTACCAGGTGTTCGATCGTGGCTTCATGCGTGATGGAGAAGGGCGAGAGGTAGATTTTCGCAACACCGTCATTCTGATGACCTCCAACCTGGGCAGCGACGCGTTGCAGGCCTGCCTTCACGTTCAACCCGACGCGCCGGACGGCACGTTGCATGAATGCCTGCGACCGATCCTGCGCGAACACTTTCAGCCGGCCTTGCTGGCGCGTTTCCAGACCCTCATCTATCGCCCGCTGCAAGTCGGTGCGCTGCAATGCATCGTTGCGATCAAGCTAGGCCATGTTGCCCACCGTTTGCGGCGCCACTATGGCCTGGACTGCGAGTTCGACGATGCCCTCGGCGAAGCGATGGTTGCCGCTTGCCTGCTGCCCGATACCGGGGCGCGCAACATCGATAGCCTGCTCAACGAACAGATTTTGCCCGTGCTGAGCCAACAGTTGTTGCAACGCCGGGCCGCGCAGATAAGAACAAACGGGGTGCGCCTGGGTTATTGCCAGGAGGAGGGCATCACCCTGCGTTTCATCGATGTCGCGGACACGGCCGGGACCGGCACCGTCGCCATGGAGCCTGCGCGATGAACATGGCCACCTTCTTCGACCACAGCCGCCACACCCTGAGCGTCTGCGACCTCACAGCCCATCTCGACGTCCTGGCCTTCACCGGCGAGGAGCACCTGAGCCGGCCCTACCACTACCGCATCGAATTCACCTGCACCGAGCGCGACCTGGTGGTCACCGACCTGCTCAACCGGGATGCTTACTTCAGTCTTTACCCGCTGCCGCCACCGCCGACGCCCAAGGGCTTCGCGCCGCCGGAGATCAAGCCGCTGCGCACGTTCAATGGCGCGATCACGGCGTTCAAGCGCCTGTCCGGCTCCAACGACGAAGCCCGCTACGAAATCACGTTGCAACCGCGTTTCGCGCTGCTGGCGCGGGGCAAGCAGTTTCGGATCTACCAGCACCAGTCGGTGCCGCAGATCGTCGAACACATCCTGCGCACGCGCCATGATTTCCGGGGCCAGCATTTCTATTTCAATGTAGTGCGCGACTACCCCCGGCGTGAACAGGTCATGCAATACGACGAAAGCGACCTGGCCTTCATCGAGCGCCTGCTGGCTGATGTCGGCATCTGGTACCGGGTCGTCAGCGATGACCGCCTGAGCATCGACGTGGTGGAGTTTCACGACGATCAGCGGCACTACCAGCGCGGCGTCAAGTTGCCGTGTCGCCCGCCGTCCGGCTTGTGCGCCAGCGAGCAGGACGCGGTCTGGCACCTGCAAACCGCCCACCAGGTGGTGGAAAAAAACATCAACTTTCGCGCCTACCACCATCGCGAGGCCTACGCGTTCCTCGACGGCGAGGTCGACCATACCCGCCGCGCAAAGGGCACCTACGGCGAGGCCTATCACTACGGCGAACCCTACACGGTGCTGGGCGAGCGCTACGCCCTGGACGAGGACCTGCAAAGCGAAAGTGGTTTTTTCTACGCGCGCCTGCGCCATGAACTCTACCTCAACGACCAGACCCGCCTCAGCGGCACCACCAGCAGCGCCACCCTGGCCCCGGCCCAGATGCTCGAAATCACCGGCGGCGCGCCCCAGGCCTTCGAGTTTGGCGCGGTGATCGTCAGCCTGCGCACCGAAGCGGCCCGGGACCGCAGCTTCATCGCCACCTTCCAAGCGATTCCTTACTCGGAAACCGTGTGCTTTCGCCCACCGCTGCCGCCCAAGCCGCGCATCAGCGGCACCATTCCCGCCCGCGTCAGTCACCCGGAAGTCAACCCGCCGTACGCTGACCTCGACTTCGAGGGCCGCTACAAGGTGCGCTTCCTGTTCGACCGCGACACCTGGCAAGCCGGCCGCGAAAGCGCCTGGCTGCGCCTGGCCCGACCCTACGGCGGCGACACCCACGGCCTGCATTTCCCGCTGCAGGCCGGCACCGAAGTGGCGGTGGCCTTCGAGCACGGCGACCCCGACCGCCCCTACATCGCCCACGCCCTGCACGACGACCGGCACCCGGACCCCGTCACCGCCCGCAACGAGCGCCGCAACGTGCTGCGCACCCCGAGCAACAACAAACTGCGCATGGACGACACCCGCGGGCAGGAGCACATCAAGCTCAGCACCGAGCACAGCGGCAAGAGCCAGTTGAACCTGGGGCATCTGGTGGATGCCGAGCAGACGAAGCGGGGGGAAGGGTTTGAGTTGCGCACCGATGGACATGGCGCCCTTCGTGCGGGCAAGGGGGTGTTTATCAGTGCTGATGAGCAAACCCAGGCCAAGGGCGACGTCCTCACCATGAACCCGGCCACCGCCCAGGTCGAAGGTGCCAGACAGCAGATGGCCGAATGGCAGGACATCGCCCAGGCCCACCACAGCCGCAAACCCGACCTGCGCGGCTTGGAACAACTCCAGGCCGACGCAAAAGACCTTTCGGCTGCCGCCATCCTGCTCAGCGCCCCCCAGGGCATCGGCGCCGTCACCCCGGCCAGCCTGCTGCTCAAGAGCGGCGACGCGCTGTACCTGCAAAGCCACAACGAAATCAACCTCGCCGCCGCCAAGCGGCTGTCGGCCCACGCCAACCAGGGCATCTCGCTGCTGGCCCAACAGGAAGGCCTGCGCCTGGTCTCCGGCAAAGGACCCCTGGACATCGAATCCCACGGCGATGGGCTGGGCATGAAAGCCCAGCAGGACATCACCGTGCAGTCGGTGCAGGGGCATGTGCAGGTGACGGCGAAGAATGGCCTCACCCTGGCGTGTGGGGGTGGGTTCATTCGGATTAC
>NZ_JBKKRK010000014.1:0-131665 GCF_048847255.1 Pseudomonas algeriensis
TCAACTTGATCGACGACCGCCAATTTAAAGCCCAGCGTGTAATCACGCTGACTGCGCCTTTTTCCTGATTCCATTGGTTCCTCCTGAGGATAGGTCAGAAGGTGTAAACCTTATTCAGGACGAGACACGCCCAGTAAAAAAGCCCCGCCTGGTGATGCCAGGCGGGGCTTTTTCATGCACGCAGATATACAAACACATCCCTGCTTGCGATGGCGCCGGCTCAGCTTGCACCCATGGTGGATGCCAGACGGCTATCGCGAGCAGGCTCGCTCCCACAGGGGATTCGGGCCGGCTTCAGGATTCATATCCACTGAAGATCCACAATGTGGGAGCGAGCCTGCTCGCGATGGCGCCGGCTCAGCTTGCAACCAGGGTGAATGGCAGACCGCTATCGCGAGCAAGCTCGCTCCCACAGGGGATTCGGGCCGGCTTCAGGACTTATATCCACTGAAGATCCAATGTGGGAGCGAGCCTGCTCGCGATGGCGCCGGCTCAGCTTGCACCCATGGTGGATGCCAGACGGCTATCGCGAGCAGGCTCGCTCCCACAGGGGATTCGGGCCGGCCTCAGGATTTATATCCACTGAAGATCCAATGTGGGAGCGAGCCTGCTCGCGATGGCGCCAGCTCAGCTTGCAACCATGGTGGATGCCAGACGGCTATCGCGAGCAGGCTCGCTCCCACAGGGGATTCGGGCCAGGCACAGGATTTATATCCACTAAGCTCCCAGAAAGGATGTGCAGCCGACACCAGTCATGGTCCATCGTCGACGGTTTATTTGAAGGCCAGCGCCTCTGGCACATCGACATCCCAGGTTACGCCAGGGTCGTCCACCGGAACCTCAAGCACTTGCGCTCCGGTAAACAGCGCCTTGGCACCAAAATCCCCGGTCAGTGCCATCAGTTTCGGCCCGAACCCACGACCAAATCCCACCGGGTGTCCGTACTCACCGGTGAGGACCGGCACGCTGATGCCCTCCTCGCTAATTACCGCGGCCACTTGCTCGATGCTCGACGGCAGGATGAAAGGCATATCGCCCAGCATAATCAGCCAGCCATCGGCATCCGGGCAGGCCTGGACACCCGCGGCAATGCTATCCCCCAGGCCGGGGGAGTTCAGTTCCACGATATCGCAGCCATAGGCCTGGGCCATGCGAATGGCTTGCGGCCGGTCGTTGTTCACCACCAGAACGCGCCGTTCCAAGGATGCCGGCAGGTTGACCAACACATGCTCGATAACCGATCTGACGGCGCCGTCACGCCCCGTGCAGTCGGCCAGCAACTTATCCTTGTCCGCGCCGGCTACCTGACGAAAGCGACTGCCCGATCCCGCCGCCAGGATGATCACGCCAATCGACTTTTCCATACGCCCTCCTCGTCCACGGCCTACAACGTTTTTTTCTGCCGCAGTTCCACTCCATTTTTGATGGCCACGATTTCAGCCAACAGCGACAAAGCGATCTCCGCCGGCGTGTGGCTGCCAATGTGCAGGCCGATTGGTCCATGCAAGCGTCCGATCGCCTCTGCGGACAAGCCTAGCTGAGCCAGGTTATCTCGGCGCTTCTGGCTGTTGACCCGCGAGCCCAGGGCGCCGACGTAAAAGGCCTTGGAATCCAGGGCGGTGAGCAGTGCCATGTCGTCCAGGCGCGGATCATGGGTCAGGGCCACGATCGCCGTACGTTCGTCGGTCTGGATGTCCAGAACCGCTTCGTCGGGCATGCCGGTAACGAAGCGGCCATGCTGTTCTTCCCAACCGTAGACAAACTCCTTGCGCGGATCGCAGATCAGTACCTCGAAATCCAGCAATCGGGCCATTTCCGCCACGTAACGGGACAGTTGCCCAGCACCGATCAGCAGCAACCGCCAACGTGGGCCATAAATGGCTCGCAACAGCTGCCCATCGAACATCAGGGCGTCGGTTTTGCTCGCCGGCGCCAGAGTCACATTGCCACTGGCGATCGTCAGCTCCCGGGCGACGATTTCATGGGCCTCGCATCGCTCAAGCAATTCGGCGACCCAGGCAGGATCGCCGACCCGCTCTTCGGTCAGGCGCAACGTACCGCCACACGGCAGGCCGAAGCGCGCCGCCTCTTCACGGGTGACGCCGTAGGTGATGAGTTGCACCGGCGGACCGTCCTCGGGAATACGGCCGTCGTGCAGCCGGGCGATCAGGTCATCCTCGACACAACCGCCCGATACCGAACCGATCACCACGCCGTCCTCGCGCAGGGCCAACATGGCCCCCGGGGGTCTGGGCGCGGTGCCCCAGGTCTGAACCACGGTGAACAACACCACCCGCTGCCCAGCGCGGCGCCATTCCAGGACGCTGCGCAATACGTTCAGGTCAACGCTGTCCATCAGGCTTTGGCCTGTTGCCAGCCTTGCAGCTGATAACGCACGGGCAGATTGCGGATACGCTTGCCAGTGGCAGCGAAAATCGCGTTGCACAAGGCCGGCGCAATGGGCGGCACGCCCGGTTCGCCAACACCGCCCAACGGCACCTCGCCCGGCGGAGTGACCAGATGCACCGCCACTTCCCTGGGCGCCAGGGACATTCGCGCCACTTCGTACATATGGAAATTGTCCTGCTGCACCTTGCCATCCTTGAAGCTGATCTCGCCGACCATCGCATTGCCCAGGCCCATGACGCAGGCGCCTTCGAACTGCGAGCGGATGCGCTCAGGGTTGATCTGCGGGCCGCAGTCCACGGCGATGTCCGCCTTGTGCACGATCACCGTGCCATCGTCCTTGACCTCGACTTCGATCGCCGCTGCCACATAAGTGACGAAGCTGTAGTGCACCGCCAATCCCAATCCCCGCCCCTTGGGTAGCTCACGTCCCCAACCGGCGGCCTTCGAGGCGGTTTCCAGCACGGTACGGATCCGCGCCGTGTCGATGGGATAACGCTCGGGGGATTCGCCGTAGTTCCAACCGTCATTCAGGGAATTCGGATCGATCTTGCGGTCCGGGCCCAGCAACTTGAGGTGGTATTTCAGCGGATCCTGGCCGGCCTTGTGGGCCAGTTCGTCAATGAAACTCTGGATCGCGAAGCCATGGGGAATGTTCGAGACCGAGCGGTACCAGCCAACCCGGGTATGGGCCACCGCCTCGGGGTTTTCCAGGCGCATGTTGGGAATGGCGTAGGCCATGTTCGTCACGCCCATGCCCACTTCGAATGGTGCTTCATGGGTCATGCCGGGCGCGAACAGCGCGGTGATGGTCGGGGCCACGGTGCGGTGCAGCCAAGCGGAGGGCATGCCGTTCTTGTCCAGGCCGGCCTTCAGGTATTCAGCCGATACCGTATGGAAATACGAGTGATGGATATCGTCCTCGCGGGTCCATTGCACCCGTACGGCCTGGCCGGGAAATTCCTTGGCGAGGACAGCCGCTTCGACGACGAAGTCGGGTTTCGACTTGCGTCCGAAACCGCCGCCCAGCAGCGTGATGTTCACCGTGACCTTTTCGAAAGGAATGCCCAGGCGCTCGGCCACGCGTTCACGGGTCACCTGCGGTGCCTGGCTGGGTGCCCAGGCCTCGCATTGACCGTCCTTGAACCGGGCGACGGCCACCATCGGTTCCATGGGCGACTGGGACAGGTGCGGCAGGTAATACGACGCGTCAAGAGTTGAATCAGCCTGGGTCAGCGCACCGTCGAGATCGCCGGTGCTGCGCAGGACTTTTCCGGGCTTGAGGGCGGCCGCTTCCAGTTCCTTGCGGTAGGCAATGGAGTCATAACCAGCGTTCGGGCCATCGTCCCACTGGATCTTCAGTGCATCGCGGCCCTTGATCGCCGCCCAAGTGTTCTTCGCCACCACAGCGACGCCGCCCAGGGGTTGGAACTCGGAAGGCAACGGGCGCCCTTCGATCTGCAGCACTTTGACCACACCAGGTACTTTCAGCGCTGCGCTGCTATTCACGGACTTGACCTTGCCGCCATAGACCGGCGGACGGGCCACGACGGCGTAGAGCATTCCGTCGAAATGCACATCGGCGCCAAAGACCGCACGACCGTTGACGATGTCTGCGCCATCAATGGCGCGGCTCGCTGGCTTGCCGATGTAGCGGAACTCCGAGGGCTGCTTGAGGCGTAGGCTGTCGCGAGCCGGTACCGGCAAGGCACTGGCGGCGGCAGCCAGCTCGCCATAACCCAACTCGCGCCCTGAAGGTTGATGCACCACTTTGTGCAGCTGTGCACGGCATTCTTGCGCCGGCACCTTCCACTGCGCAGCGGCGGCGAGTTCGAGCATGGTCCGGGCCGCGGCACCGCAACGACGCATCGGCTCGTACCAGTGACGCATGCTGCGTGAACCGTCGGTGTCCTGGTTGCCGAAACGCGCCTCGTCCGCCGGCGCCTGCTGGACCTTGACGAGTGCCCAGTCGGCATCCAGTTCGTCGGCTACTACCATGCTCAGGCTGGTACGCACGCCCTGGCCCATTTCCGAACGGTTGCAGATCACTGTCACGCTGCCGTCGGCGGCGATACTGACGTACACCTTCGGATCATCGACCGCGCCATGGGGCATGCCCTCAGCGCCGAACTTCTTCTCTTCGGCAAAGGCATCCGGCAGGCCCCAAGTGGCGGCCAGGACCAGCACGCCGGTGGCGCTGGCGCCCTTGAGAAATCCACGACGGCTGAGGTTGCTCAGCGCGAAATCAGCGGGCAAGCGGCTCATGCCTTGGCCTCCTTCAAGTGAGTGGAAGCCTGGCGGATCGCGGTCTTGATCCGGTTATACGTACCGCAGCGGCAGATGTTGCCAGCCATGGCTTCTTCGATCTGCTCGTCGCTGGGGTTGGGATTGGTCTTGAGCAACGCCGTGGCGGACATGATTTGCCCGCCCTGGCAATAGCCGCATTGGGCGACGGCGGTATCCAGCCAGGCCTTCTGCACGACCTGCCCGACCGGATCGACGTGAAGCGCGTCGATGGTGCTGATGTTCTGGCCTTTCACTGAGCCGATCGGCGTGATGCAACTGCGCGCCGGGGCGCCGTCGATGTGGATGGTGCAGGCGCCGCACAGGCCCATGCCGCAGCCGAACTTGGTGCCGTTATAGCCGGCCACGTCTCGGATCGCCCATAGCAGAGGCATGTCCTCGGTCACATCCAGTGAGTGATCTTTTCCATTGAGTTTCAGGGTAATCATGGGCACGCCCGCATCGTTATCGAGTTATGAGGGTCGAGCCATCTGCCGTTGGGTAATCGGTTCGGTATCGCAGATTGGCTCAGGCTAATCGGGCTCTTCGTTGCGCATACGCAAGCAAGCGTCTGCACCGGGCCTTGGGACGCGAATGCTCGCATCATCAGCCAGTTAAATTAACCCAGGAACACGCAAAACGCCCTGCACAATCCTGCACAAATCACATTGTGCGGGCGGTGCAGGGCGTTTTTCCTGACGCGATTGCGAGGGCTATCAATACCGATTAGGTTCCATTTCCAACTCGACCTGGAAACGCTCGGCGATGTCTTTCTGAATCCGTCGAGCCAGATCCAGCAGCTCCAGCCCCGTGGCATTGCCATAGTTGACCAACACCAGCGCCTGCAACTTATGCACTCCGGCGTCGCCTTCGCGGAACCCTTTCCAACCGGCCCGCTCGATCAGCCAGCCGGCGGCGATTTTCATCAGCCCACCAGCCTGTGGATAAGCCACCAGGTCGGGGTATTGGGCCTTGAGATATGCCACGTGAGCGGCCGGCACCAATGGATTCTTGAAAAAACTCCCGGCGTTGCCGAGTACGGCGGGGTCTGGGAGTTTCTCGCTGCGGATGCTGCAGATCGCCCGGCTGACATCGGCAGGCGTCGCCTGGTCGATGCCTTGTTCGGTCAAGCGCTGGCGCACCGGGCCGTATTCCAGGTGCAAATGCGCGATACGGCTGAGGGCAAAGCGCACCCGCAGGATCAACCAGCGGTCCGGCTGCTGCTTGAACAGGCTGTCGCGGTAGGCGAAGGCGCATTCGTCGACGGTGAAATCGCGCAGCTCGCCGGTGTAGCGATCCAACGCGGTGAGGCCGGCGAAAACATCCTTTATTTCCACACCGTAGGCACCGATGTTCTGCATCGGCGCCGCCCCCACCGTACCGGGAATCAGGCTGAGGTTTTCCAGGCCCGACCAACCTTGCGCCAGCGTGTGCTGGACAAACGGATGCCACGGCTCCCCGGCCTCGGCCTCGATCACCACCCGCTCGCCGTCATCGACGAGCAAGCGAATCCCCCGGCTGGCCATGCGTAACACGAGCGCGTTGATGTCGCCGGTCAGCAACAGGTTGCTGCCGCCGCCAATGACCAGCAGCGGCACGTCGTGGCCGGCGGCATAGGCCAAGGCTTCCCGAACATCCGTATCGCTGTGGGCTTCGGCGAACAGCCGGGCGCCGACATCCACGCCGAAGCTGTTGTACGGCTTGAGGCTGACGCCCGTCTGGACTTGCAAGGTCATAACCGCCCCTTCAATTCGATCACCAGACGATCCGTGGCGCGCTCGATCAGATCCAGCACCTGCTCGAAACCTTGCTCACCGTCGTAGTAAGGGTCAGGCACGTCATCGAGTTCGGCTTCGTAGCGACGCAGGAAAAGGTCCAGCTCTGCTCGGGCATTGGCCGGTTGCAAGACCTTGAGGTTGCGCAGGTTGCTGCTGTCCATCGCCAGGATCAGGTCATAGGTGGCGAAATCGGCGCGGGTCACCTGCCGGGCTCGCTGGGCCGATAAATCGTAGCCGCGACGCAGGGCCGCGGCCATGCTGCGTTTGTCCGGCGCTTTACCGACATGCCAGTCGCCGGTGCCGGCGGAAGCGACTTCCACCTGCTCTTGCAGCCCGGCTTCGCGCAATTTGTGGCGCAAGATACCTTCGGCTGTGGGCGACCGGCAGATATTGCCAAGACAGACGAACAGAACCCGCATCAAGCCTCCAGCAGGCGACGAACGCGCTCAAGGTCTTCGGGGGTATCCACCCCGGTCGGAGGCGCGATCAAGGCATCGGCGACGTGGATCCGCACGCCATGCCACAATGCGCGCAGTTGCTCCAGGGCCTCAGTATTTTCCAGCCAGCACGGCCCCCACGCGACGAAGTCCTGGAGGAAACCGGCACGGTAGGCATAGATGCCGATATGGCGGCGGTACGGCACACCGTCGGGCAGCACGTCGCGACTCTGCGCGAAGGCCTCCCGGGCCCAGGGCAAGGTGGCGCGACTGAACGTGAGCGCGAGGCCGTTGAGGTCGCTGACCACTTTGACCACATTGGGGTTGAACAGCGTCGGCACGTCCTCGATCGGCTCGGCCAGGGTGGCCATGCGCGCCTCGGGATGGGCCGCCAGGTTCGCGGCCACCTGGTCGATGACACTTGGCGGTATCAATGGCTCGTCGCCCTGCACGTTGACGACGATGGCATCGGGCGCCAGCCCGAGCTTCGCGGCCACTTCCGCCAGGCGATCAGTACCAGAGTTGTGGTCCTCGCGCGTCATCACCACCTCGGCGCCAAAGCCCTCGCACGCCTCAACGATGCGCGCATCGTCCGTCGCGACCACTACGCGCTGGGCGCTGCTCTTGCTGGCCTGTTCCCAGACATGCTGGATCATCGGCTTGCCGGCGATCAACAACAACGGCTTGCCAGGCAGGCGCGTCGAGGCGAAGCGCGACGGAATGACGACGGTAAAGGCTGTGGTCATTTATCCAGGCGCTCATCGGTGGTCAGGGTGCGGGCTTCGCTCTCGAGCATCACCGGGATGCCGTCGCGAATCGGATAGGCCAGGCCGGCGCCCTTGCTGATCAGCTCGGTCTTGTCGGCGCTGAGCTTGAGCGGGCCTTTGCAGACCGGGCAAGCCAGGATATCGAGCAGTTTGGTGTCCATGAAAAATCCCCTGGAAAAACGTTTAAGGCAAGAGCCGATCCGGCAACAGGCGCATCAGCTGCGTATCGAACCAGGCCGCGAAGGCCGGCGAAGGTGCTGCGTCCACCGCCAGGTACCACCAGTCGGGCGCGGCGAAGGCACGGCACTTGACCGCGTCCTTTTCCGTCATGACCACCGGCAGGGACGGCGTAAAATTCAACGCCTGGGCACTGTATTCGGCGTGATCGGCAAACCCGTGCGGTATTGGCCGCCAGTGTAGCGTTTCAAGGGTCGTGAAGAAACGCTGCGGATTGCCGATGCCGGCCACGGCGTGCAGGGCCTGGCCGGGTGGAAAATGATCGAGGGGGCGCCGTTCGCCGCTGGCCAGGTTGACCAGCAGGGTGGGTTGGAGCTGGAAGGCGAAGCCGTCCTCGCGATCAGCGCTGGCGCCGTTGAACAGTACGGCGTCGACCGATTGCAGGCGCTCGGCCGGCTCGCGCAGCGGACCGGCAGGCAGGCAACGCCGGTTGCCCAGGCCCCGGGCATTGTCGATCAATACCAGTTCAAGGTCCCGCGCCAGGCGATAATGCTGCATGCCATCGTCGGACAGGATCAGATCCAGCGGCTCGGTTTCCAACAAAGCCCGGACAGCGCGGCTGCGATCGGGATCGATCATCAATGGCACGCCGGTGCGCTGGACGATCAGCAGCGGCTCGTCGCCCGCGATGTCGGCGCCCTGGTCCGCCGCGACCCGCCAGGGCACTTGCGGCGGCTTGGCGCCGTAGCCCCGGCTGACCACGCCGACCCGCAGGCCACTGCGCCGGCAATGTTCGATCATCCACAGAATCAGCGGCGTCTTGCCAGTGCCGCCAACGGTGATATTGCCAACCACGATCAGCGGCACGGGCGGCTGGTAAACCTCACCCTCGCCTGCCAGGAAACGCTCGCGTTTGCCGACCACGACGCGTCGGTACAGCCATTCAAGTGGCCGCAGTAGCGCGAGGGCGGGATGCCCTTCATACCAGGCGGCAAGCAATCGATCGGACATGGCCATCAGGGTGCGGGCGCCGCCTCGACGGTGGTCATGCGCAGATGGCTGAAGCCGAGCTTGCCGGCGGCGTCCATGGCGGTGATGACCGATTGATGAGGCGTCTTGCCGTCGGCGCTGATGGAGAGCGGCAGGCTGGTATCGCCGCCGGACTCCCTCTGCAGGGCCTCGATCAGGCTCGCCAGGTCACTTTTGGGCAACAGATTGTTGTTGACCGAGAACGTCCCTTCGGCGCTGATGGTGACCTCCAGGTTCTTCAGTTGCTGGTCTTCGGCCGGCGAGCCACTGACGGCCTGCGGCAATTCGACCTTGAGCTGGGTCTCCCGGGTAAACGTGGTGGTCACGACGAAAAACAGCAGCAGGATGAATACCACGTCGATCAGCGACGCGAGATTGATCTCGATGTTTTCCCGTGGTTTGCGGCGGAATTTCACTTCTTCCCCCCGGCCAGGTCCACATCGCGGTCGCCCTGCACCACCTCGACCAACTTGATAGCTTCCTGCTCCATGCCCACCACCAACTCATCGACGCGACGTTGCAGGAAACGATGGAAGAATACCGAGGGGATTCCCACCATCAAACCGGCTGCGGTGGTGATCAACGCCTTGGAAATGCCACCGGCCAGCACCGATGCATTGGTGGTCATGCCGGTCCCGGTAAATGCACTGAAAATATCGATCATGCCCAGCACCGTGCCCAGCAATCCCAGCAACGGGGCCATGGCGGCAATGGTTCCCAAGGCATTGAGGTAGCGCTCCAGCTCATGGATGACCCGGGCAGCCGCCTCTTCGATGCACTCCTTCATGATCTCGCGGCCATGCTTGGAGTTCGCCAGGCCCGCCGCAAGGATTTCGCCCAGCGGCGAACTGGCACGCAACTCCTTGAGCTTGTCCTTGTTCAACTGCTTGTCCTTGATCCAGACCCAGACCTGCCCGAGCAGATGCTCCGGGGTCACGCGGCTGACCCGCAGGGTCCACAGGCGTTCGGCAACGATTCCCAATGCCGCGATGGAACTCAGAATGATCGGCAACATCATCCAGCCGCCGGATTTGACCAATTCCCACACAGTGACTGCCCCCTCGAAAAAGTGCGCCACTTTATCATACAGACGCGCGGTGCAGACCCGTGCCGCCGACAACACGACCATGACTGACGAGCTGGGTCAATGTTCTGTCCAAGCCCCCGCGGCCAGCCGGTCACGCCAGTAACGCCGAACACCTGCCTGGGTGCGCGCTGGCGCGAAGGCGCCCAGTTGCAGACGAATGGCGCCCTGCTCGGCGCTGTCGAAAATCGACAGGCCCAACCTCCTGTATCGCTCGATCACCCAGGGGTGCGGATGGCCGAACGCGTTGCTCCGCCCCCTGGATATCAACACCGAATGAGGTTTGAGCCGTGCCAGCAGCGCCATCGACGATGAGCTGCGGCTGCCATGGTGCGGTGCCGCCAGCCATTGGATCGGTCCCGCCAAGGGACCTTCGAGCAAGGCGCGCTCGGCGTGGGTATCGATGTCGCCGGTCAACAGCAGTCGCTCCTCGCCCGCCATGACCAGCAAGACACAGGATTTCTGATTGCTTTCGACAGCTGAATCCCAGCGCCAGAGCTCGAACCTGACCCCGTCCCATGCCCAGCTCTCGCCGCTATCGCATGAACCCGCCTGCAAATCCCCGGGCAGCGCTTGCGGATCACCGCTGATGACCCGAGTCGTTGGCAATCGGTTGCGCACGGCCTGGGCTCCGCCGGCGTGATCGGCATCGGCGTGGCTAAGCAACAGAAGGTCGATCTTTTCCACACCAAGCTTGTGCAAGGTCGGCACGACCACGCGCTCGCCTGAATCCGCCTCGCCAAAGCGCGGCCCTGCGTCGTAAAGCAAGGTATGCCGATGGGTGCGCACCAGGATCGCCAATCCCTGGCCGACGTCCAATTGCCAGACTTCCGCTTGGCCCGGAGGCACTTCGTCCCTGGGAGGAAAAACCATCAGCAACAACATCGGCCATCCGAGGAGGCGTAGGGGCACGCCCTCGGGCAGCAACAACAGCAGAGCACCGGTCGCTGCAATGCACCACGCCCACAGCGGTATGGCGAGAGGCACCCAGGCCGGCACCTGCCCGGCAGCCAAGCCGAGCCCATTGAACAGCAGATCGAGCAGCCCGCCGGCGATCCAGAGCAGGCTTTCACCGACGAAGGGGATCGGCAGCAACGCCGTGCCAAGCAGTGCCGAGGGCAACACCAACAGGCTGATCCAGGGTACCGCCAGCAGGTTGATCAAAGGACCGCTGAGGCTGACCGGCAGTCCCAGGATCAATAACAGCGGGCACAGCCCCAGGGCAATGAACCACTGGGCGCGGGTCCACGTCTGCCACCAGCGCCACGGCCCCAGGCGACCGCCAACAGTGAACATCAATATCGCCACCGCAGCGAACGACAACCAGAAGCCTGGCCGCAGGCTGGCCAGCGGATCCAGCACCAGCACCCCGACGAACGCCGCCATCCAGGCCCACCAGGGTTGAGCCTGGCGGAAACGCAAGCGCCACAACAGCACCAGGCCAATCATTGCGCAGGCCCGTCGCACCGGCACATCGAACCCGGCGAGCAGGCCGTACCCCAGGGCCGCGGCAAATGCCAGGGCGCACGCCCAGGGCAACCACCGCAAACGCGCCGGCCAGACGCCATAACGCGCCGCGCCCGCCACCAGCAGATAGACCAGGCCGGCAAGCAGGCCAATATGCTGCCCGGAAATCACCAGCAGATGGACGGTGCCGGTGTCTTGCAGCACCCGCCATTCTTCGCGGCTCAACCCGGCGCCGTCGCCGAGGATCAACGCCAGCAGCGCACCGGAACGGCCCTGGGCATCGACCTTTGCCAGTGCCTGGCGCACCCCATCGCGCCAGGCGCCCTTGGCCGGCTGTAGCAGCGAACCATCCTTGACGGTGCCGGTCGCACCGATCCCCCTGCTCAACAGCCAGGCCTCATAGTCGAAGCCATGGGGATTGAGCAACCCCGCGGGTCGCTTGAGTTTCACCGCCAGGCGCCACGTCTCTCCACTACTGACCAGCGGCCCGCCATACCAGGCCAGGCGCATCGACGCCGGCAAACGCGTACGCCGGGAATGCGCATCGGCGAGCTCGAAACGCACGACGCCATCACCCTGTTGCGGCAAACCGACGACCCGCCCCTCGACCCAGCGAGTCTCACCCTCCAGCGCGACGGACAACCGATCGTCCAATGCGAGCTGTGCGCAAAAACAGGCCCAGGCCAGCCCGATGAAGAACAAGCCTGCCCAGTACGTACGCGTCGGCAACACCAACAACGCCGCCACAGTCATGGCTGCAATCAACCAGGACGGCGGCAAGGCCGGTAGAAAAATCGGGGCCAGCAGCCCCAGTGCAAGCGCGACCATTGCCGTGCGCATAAGCCCATCCTTGAGAGTTCCCTCTCCAGGCTTAGACGCTCGATGGCACCCTGCGCGTTATCAATTGTCACAAAGTCTGAATCTGTCAGTCGTAGAATCCGGACATACTTGCGGCCTGACTGCTGTGATCCGACCGAGAAGCCTTATGCCCCGGCGCCTATTCAAACGTTACATGCCTGACCCAGCGAGCATTCGGGAACACAAATCCTTACGCTTTCTCGGTACGCTGCTGCACGACCCCAACCTTTGGCACCTCAATCGCCATTCGGTCGCCCGGGCGATGGCCGTCGGCCTGTTCGCCGCTTTCTTGCCTATTCCCCTGCAAATGCTGCTGGCCGCGGCGCTGGCCATCACGGTTCGCGGCAACATTCCGATTGCCGTGAGCCTGGTCTGGCTGACCAACCCCATCACCATGCCGGCGGTGTTCTTCTGCACTTATCAAACCGGCGCCTGGCTGATGGATGTGCCAGCCCGGACGTTGCCGGACGAATTGACCTGGGAGTGGATCACCCACCAGCTGGCGACGTTGTGGCAGCCGTTTCTGTTGGGTTCGGTGGTGACTGGGTTGGTGCTTGGGGCGCTGGCATACTTCGTGACGATGGCGTACTGGCGCTGGTGGGTTACCAGACAATGGAGGCGGCGCAAGCGGAGTCGGATGTGATGATTTTGGGGTATGTGTATTCACGCACCCCAAAAAAACGAAGAACCCAAGACAATCTCAGGTACGCATTCCCCGCCCACTCACCAGCAACCGCGCGCACCCCACGTAAAGCACCACGGTCGCCACCAGCATGAAGGTGATCGCGATACTGATGCGAATGTCCGACACCCCAAGGATCCCGTAGCGAAACGCGTTGACCATATGCAACACCGGGTTGGCCAGCGATACGGTCTGCCAGAACGGGGGCAGCAAGGAGATCGAATAGAACACCCCACCCAGGTAGGTCAGCGGCGTGAGTACGAAGGTCGGGATGATGGAGATGTCGTCGAAGTTGCGCGCAAACACGGCATTGATGAAACCCAGCAGCGAAAAGATCGTAGCCGTCAGCACCACCACCAGGATCGTCACGCCCAGGTGATGCACCTGCAGGTCGGTGAAGAACAGCGACAGCAGGGTCACGATCAGGCCCACCGCCAATCCTCGCAACACACCGCCCAAGGCAAACCCGATCAGGATCGTATGGGGCGAAACCGGTGAGACCATCAGTTCTTCGATCGAACGCTGGAATTTGCTGCCGAAGAAACTCGACACGACGTTGCCGTAGGAGTTGGTGATCACCGACATCATGATCAGCCCCGGCACGATGTAGTCCATGTACGTAAAGCCGCCCATGTCGCCGATCTGCCGGCCGATCAGGTTACCGAAGATCACAAAGTACAAAACCATCGTGATGGCCGGGGGCAGCAAGGTCTGCGGCCAGATCCGCATGAAGCGTCGGACTTCGCGATAAACGATCGTATTGAGGGCGATCAGGTTGGGGCGCAGTTCCGAACTCATACCGCCACCTTCGCCAGGTTTTTTTCCACCAGGGACACGAACAACTCCTCAAGGCGATTGGTCTTGTTGCGCAGGCTCAGCACTTCGATGTTTTGCAGGGCCAGCTGGGTGAACAGCCCGGTAATGCCGACGGATTTGTCGACCTGGACTTCCAGGGTGTGGCCGTCCAGCAGCCGGGCCGGATAGCCTACGAGCTGAGGGGTGACGCTCAAGTCATGCTTGAGATCCAGCAAAAAGGTTTCCACGTGCAATTGGCTCAGCAACTGCCGCATGCTTGTGTTCTCGACGATAGTACCGTGGTCGATGATGCCGATATTGCGGCACAGCTGCTCGGCTTCTTCCAGATAATGCGTCGTGAGGATAATGGTGATGCCTTTCTGGTTCAGCTCGGTCAGGAAGGTCCACATCGAACGGCGCAGCTCGATGTCCACGCCCGCGGTCGGTTCATCGAGGATCAGCAGGCGCGGTTCATGCACCAGCGCGCGCGCAATCATCAAACGTCGCTTCATGCCACCGGACAACGAACGGGACGGCACGTCGCGCTTGTCCCACAAGCCCAGTTGGGTCAGGTACTGTTCGGCGCGCTCGTTGGCAATCTTCGGCGGGATGCCGTAGTAGCCGGCCTGGGTCACGACGATGTCGAAGGTCTTTTCGAACTGGTTGAAATTGAATTCCTGAGGCACCACGCCGATGCAGCGCTTGAGCGCGGCGGGCGCGCGGTCCAGATCGTGGCCGAAGACATTGACCGTGCCGCCGGTCTTGTTCACCAGAGTGGAAAGAATGCCGATGGTCGTGGATTTGCCTGCCCCGTTCGGGCCAAGCAAGGCGAAGAAATCACCTTCGGCGACGTCCAGATCGATACCACTCAGGGCCTGGAAACCGTTGCCGTAGGTTTTGGTTAACTGCCGTATGGACAGAGCGGAACTCATATCGGATTACGCACCAAGAAGGGGGAAGAAGAACACTAGATAAGGGCGCACGGCGAGCAATGCAACCATGGCGCACGAAGGCAATGGTGCGTGGCGTCGCCGCACAAGTACAGTGAAGTGTGTCGATAGTAACTATTAAGTCAACGCGGTCATGACAGCTTTCTGATAGGCCGGACGCTGCCTGAGCCGTGCATACCAGGCTTGGAGGTTCGGCAGCGCGGCGCGCTCGATGGGCATCTCGAACCAGGCATAAATGAAACTGCCGAGGGGAATGTCGCCCATGCCGATTTCATCACCGCCAAGGTAAGGCTGTTCGGCCAGGGCCTGGTCGACCATCGCCAGCAGGTCGTCGCACTCCTTGATCGCCGCCTTGATGGCAACCCAGTCCTGCTGCTCGGGCGGGGTGCGCAGGACGCCCCAGAATACCGTGCGAAACGGGGCCGCGAAGCTGGACGTGGTCCAGTCCATCCACTTCTCTGCCTTGGCCCGGGCCTGGACATCGTCGGGGTACCAAGCCGAACCCGATGCATGACGGGCGGCCAGGTACCGAACGATGGTATTCGACTCCCAGAGCACGAAGCCTTCGTCTTCCAGCATCGGAACCCGACCGTTGGGGTTCTTGGCGCGGTACTGCGGCGTATCCACCACACCGAAGGCCCCGCCGGCATCGATGGCCTCGTAGGCCAGTCCCAGTTCCTCGGCACACCACAACGCCTTTCGAACATTCGATGAGTTCTTCCGGCCCCAAATCTTTAGCATCTCGGCTTCCTCAAAGGATAAATGCCGCAGCAGCATACGCCGGATGAGGAACGGCTCAAATCATTACCCGCCACGGAGCCGACGCGCGCTGTCGACCCAGCCGGGGCCGACAAGGCATTTGTGCCAAACAATGGCGTTTTCTCACGCTGGCAACGAACGATTTCCCACGGTTGTTGCCAACCAGACTGGCGCGATACGTCGAGGGTTTCCCACGAAATCAATCACATCGCGCCGACTGCCGGTTTTGCAGGGGCCGTCTAAGCTCTGAAGGTCGGTTTTGCCTTGGTTCACGGAGGATCACTTATGCTGTTGTTGTGGATACTGGTTCTGGTCGTCGGGGTAGCCTGGCTGGCGCATCGTCGCACCGCCCCGCTACCGGCGCTGGGCATCGTCGCCGTCTACCTGCTGGTGATGGGCACCGCCAGCCATGCACCCGGCTGGCTGATGCTCGTTCTCTGGCTGGTGCTCGCCGCCATCGCGGCACCGCTGCTGCTACCGGACCTGCGCCGCAAATACTTCAGCGCGCCGATGTTCGACTGGTTCCAGAAAACCCTGCCGCCCATGTCCCAGACCGAGCGCGACGCCATCGACGCTGGCACGGTATGGTGGGATGGCGAGCTTTTCAGTGGACGGCCAGACTGGGACACGCTGCTGGCTTACCCCAAGGTTCGTCTGACCGACGAGGAGCAGGCGTTCCTCGACGGCCCTACCGAAGCGCTTTGTGCGATGGTCAGCGACTGGCAGATCGGCCAGGCGATGGACCTGCCGCCCGAAGCGTGGGCACACATCAAGGAGCATGGTTTTTTCGCCCTGATCATTCCCAAGGAATACGGTGGCAAGGGGTTCTCCGCCTATGCCCACTCCCAGGTGGCAATGAAGCTCGCCACCCGCAGCGGCGACCTGGCTTCCACCGTCATGGTCCCCAATTCCCTCGGCCCCGCGGAACTGTTGCTGCATTACGGCACCGACGAACAACGCAACCATTACCTGCCGCGACTGGCCCGTGGCGACGACATCCCCTGCTTCGCGCTGACCGGCCCACTGGCCGGGTCCGACGCCGGGGCGATGCCCGACACCGGGATCATCTGCAAAGGCGAGTGGCAAGGCGAGGAAACCCTTGGCCTGCGCCTGAACTGGGAAAAGCGCTACATCACCCTAGGCCCGGTCGCCACCCTCCTCGGCCTGGCCTTCAAGGCCTATGACCCGGACCACTTGCTGGGCGACGAAGAAGACCTGGGAATCAGCCTGGCGCTGATCCCCACCGACACGCCCGGCGTTCAGATCGGCCGTCGCCATCTGCCCCTCGGCGCCGCCTTCATGAACGGGCCGAACTGGGGCAAGGATGTCTTCATCCCGCTGCACTTTCTGATCGGTGGCCAGGCCATGCTCGGCAAGGGCTGGATGATGCTGATGAACTGCCTGTCGGTCGGGCGCTCGATTTCATTGCCCGCGGTCGGTACCGGCGCGGCGAAGTTCACCAGCCTGGTCACCGGCCAGTACACCCAGGTGCGTGAACAATTCAACGTGCCGTTGTCGGCCTTCGAAGGCATCCAGGAAGCCATGGCGCGCATCGGTGGCAACGCCTGGCTGATGGACGCCGCGCGCATGCTGACGGCCAACGCGGTGGACCTCGGCGAAAAACCTTCGGTGCTGTCGGCGATCCTCAAGTACCACCTGACCGAACGTGGCCGCGAATGCATCAGCCACGCCATGGACGTTCACGGCGGCAAAGGCATCATCATGGGTCCTAACAACTACCTGGGACGCAGTTGGCAAGGCGCGCCGATTTTCATCACGGTCGAAGGCGCGAATATCCTGTCGCGCAATCTGATGATCTTCGGCCAGGGTGCCATCCGCTGCCATCCGTTCGTGCTCAAGGAAATGGCCCTGGCCACCCGCGAGGACAAAGACCAGGCATTGCTCGAATTCGACGCACTGCTGCTCAAGCACATCGGTTTCGCGGTCAGCAATGCCGCCAGCACCTGGGTGCTGAATCTCGGCCTGGGGCATTTCGATAACGTGCCAGGCAACGCCTTGAGCCAAGGCTATTTCCGCGCCCTCAACCGGCAAGCGGCGGCATTTGCCTTGCTGGCGGACCTGAGCATGATGTTGCTGGGTGGTGAGCTCAAACGCCGCGAGCGCTTGTCTGCCCGATTGGGTGATGTGTTGAGCAACCTTTACCTGGCCTCGGCTGCACTCAAGCGCTACCACGATCTCGATTCGCCGGACCATATGGCGCCACTGTTCCAGTGGGCCATGGAAGAAAGCCTGGGTCAGTCGGAGCGGGCGTTGGACGAGCTGCTGGCCAACTTCCCAAGCCGGCTGCTGGGCTGCCTGTTGCGTGTGGTGGTGTTTCCTTTCGGCCGGCGTCATAAAGGTCCGAGCGACCGGCTCGATGCCGAGGTGGCAGCGGTTATCGGTCGCGCCAAGGGCGATCCGACTTTGGAGGAGTTGCTTCAAGGCTGCTATCGCCCACAGTCACAGGATGATCCTGTCGGTGCGCTGCAATACGCCGCCGACCTGCTGGCCACCGCCCATCCGCTGCACAAGAAATTGCACGTTGCATTGAAGCAGGGTCAGCTCGACCCGGCACCTGGAGAGCCCCTTCTCGATGCAGCGCTCGAAGCGGGCGTGCTGAATGCAACTGAAGCGCAGACCCTGCGAGCCGCTGAAACGGCACGCCGCAAGGTCATCGACGTGGACGACTTCGACCCGCAAGCGCTGACGCTCACTGAGGACAAAGTCCGTTGATCCGGACGACCAGCATGTAAAAGCGGGCGCAGGCGCTTTATACTCCTGCGCCCGTTTTGCTCTTGAGGACTTATCTCGTGTCCAACGTCGTTGCCGATCACCTCGTCTTGCTTGACCACTTGCGCAGCATCCTGGTCGCCGTGGGTGAGGCCGAACAGGTGCCCGAAGAAAGCCATGCGCTGTTTCTGGAACGCTTTGATGATTTGCGCGCGCAGTTGCCGGTCGATCCGATCGAAAGCCAATACCTGGGCCAGGACCTCTTGTGCCAAGTGATCGTCCGATATCCACAGATTGCCCACTTGGTGCCTCGCGACCTGCTGTGGTACTTCGGCGGCGATTGCCTTCACTACATGCCCGACGAAGAAATCAACCTGTACCAGGCCTTGGAGGAACGTCGGTTCGAAGCTGAGCAGAACGACGAGCCCTTCGATTGGAACCAGGAAAAGCAATTGCTGGCGATGTCGGACCAGGACAGCAAACACTGATCGCAGCCAGTAAAAAAAAGGCCCGCACGGCTTACACCTTGCGGGCTTTTTCTTTGCTGTGGAGCAGCGCAACCCAGCCCGATCGCTGAGTCATCGCGGCTCGCGACCGCCTGGAGGGCTAGGAGACTTTTTATAGGCGCATAAAAAAACGCCGCTCGAATGAGCGGCGTTTTCTTGAATTTGGAGCGGGAAACGAGACTCGAACTCGCGACCCCGACCTTGGCAAGGTCGTGCTCTACCAACTGAGCTATTCCCGCAAATGGCGTCCCCTAGGGGACTCGAACCCCTGTTACCGCCGTGAAAGGGCGGTGTCCTAGGCCACTAGACGAAGGGGACACACTAACTGGAACACATGGTGTGTATTCCAGTGCCCAAATCCGCATCCGAAGATGTCGGCTCTGGCTTCACTCAGCCCTGCCCGAAAGCAACGCTGTTTAAAATTGGAGCGGGAAACGAGACTCGAACTCGCGACCCCGACCTTGGCAAGGTCGTGCTCTACCAACTGAGCTATTCCCGCATTGGCGTCCCCTAGGGGACTCGAACCCCTGTTACCGCCGTGAAAGGGCGGTGTCCTAGGCCACTAGACGAAGGGGACACACGTACAACATTCACTGCTTATCGCGTTTGGCTAGGTGCTTTACGCTGTAAGTGGCGCGCATTCTATGGATGGATTGGAGGGTCGTCAACCCCCAGATATAAATTTATTTAAATCAATGACTTCCCCCGCTTTGAAGCGGCTTCGCGAATTTTGTCCGCCCGGTCTCTGACGCCTATATTCTGTCACCCGCCAAGGCGCTATAGTCGCACCAGGCAAAATAGTGGCAATGTGCATCTACTCCGCTGTAGGCCCTATAAACAGCACGACGCCCGTCTAATCGCGTCGCTCGGGCCTATGCGCTTAAAAGCCAAGCCACTACACTCATGACATGCGTTCCCCATTAAAGAGGTCTTACCGGTGACACCACTCATGATCACCCTGCTCGTCGTAGCCGGGATCGCACTGTTGATCGCCATTGGCTACATGAACCATGTGGTGGAAAACAACAAGCTGGAAAAGGCCCGCACCAAGGTCGAGCTCAACGACCGCCTGCGTCGTTGTGGCGAGCTCACCGAAACCTTCCCCGGCCAGTTGATGAGCCCTGCCCTGAAGCTGTTGATCACGCGTCTTGAGCTGAACGTCTGCCAGCGCCTGCTGAATCTCGACAAGTCCAACGCTCAGGTCAAGGCACGCCTGGACGAACTGACTGCACTGGCCGCCCAGGGTGAATCGATTCCGGTCAACAACCCGCCGGCGCCGATCCAGACCGAAGCGAAGGCCAAGGACGTTCGGTTCCTGCTCGAGGCCTTGCACGGCCAGATCACCCGCGCGGCCCAGGACGGTTTCCTGCCGCCCAACGAGGCCAAGCGCTGGGTTCGCGAGGTCCGGCACATTCTGGTGCTGCTGCACATCGAATTCTTCAACAACCTCGGCCAGCAGGCGCTGCAGCAGGAACAGCCCGGGCAGGCTCGCCTGGCGTTCGAGCGTGGTGTCCAGTATTTGCGCAAGCAGCAGGAACCGCAGGTCTATGCTGAACAGCTGGCTTATCTGGAAAAGCTTCTGGCTCGGGCCAATGCCCAGGTCCTGGCGAGCACTCAGCCTGTGGAGGGTGAGGTGAACCAGTTGACCGAGGGGTTGAAGGAAGACGAAGCGAACGACGAGTGGAAGAAAAAGAAGGTCTACGACTGAGGCTGGGATGCGGAGCGGGATGGGGTGAGAAGGTTGGAACGTGCTGGCCTCTTCGCGGACAAGCCCGCTCCTACAGGATTTGCGGCGACATGAACCTTGTGTTCACCGGACATCCCACGTGGGGGCCAGCTTGCTGGCGATAGTGGCAGCAACAGCTCCCCAACTCACAATTTGAAATGCCCCACCATTGCTTTCAACTCAACGCCCAACTGCGCCAGTTCAACGCTGGAGGCAGCATTACCCTGCATGGCCACGGATGATTGATCGGCGCTGGCGCGGATGCTGGTGACGCTGCGGTTGATTTCTTCGGCCACGGAGCTTTGTTGTTCGGCGGCCGCTGCGATCTGCTGGTTCATTTGCTGGATCAACGACACCGCCGCCGCGATGCTGCCTAGCGCGCTTTCGGTCTGCAATGCATCGCTGACCGCCATTTTTACCAGCTCGCCACTGCTCTGGATTTGCTGTACGGACGCTTGAGCGGCAGAGCGTAGCGCGCTGACCAGGCGCTCGATTTCCTCGGTGGACTGTTGCGTGCGCCTGGCCAGGGCCCGCACTTCATCGGCCACCACCGCGAACCCCCTGCCCTGTTCGCCAGCCCGCGCCGCCTCGATAGCTGCGTTGAGCGCCAACAGATTGGTTTGCTCGGCGACACTCTTGATCACGCTCAGCACGGTGCCGATGTTTTGTATCTCGGCGCTCAGGCTTTCGATGCTGGTGCTCGCCATGGTCGCCGAGTCAGCCAGTTGCTCGATACGGACCATGCTCTGGCGCACGACCTGCTGGCCGCTTTCGACTTTATCATCAGCCGTTTGGGCCGCTTGCGCCGCCTCCTCCGCATTGCGGGCTACATCGTGAACCGTGGCAGTCATCTGGTTCATCGCCGTGGCCACTTGCTCGGTTTCTTCCTTCTGGCTGCTGACTTCCAGGTTGGTCTGCTCAGTGACGGACGACAGCGACTGGGCGGAGCTGGCCAGTTGGTCGATGCCAGCCTGCAAACCGCTGACGATACTGCTCAAGCCGGCACCCATCTGTTGCATCGCCAACATCAGCTGGCCAATCTCATCCCGGCGCATCACTTCGACCTTGGCGCTCAGGTCCCCGGCGGCGATCCGCTGGGCGACACGGATCACACTGCGCAGCGGGGCGACGATCAACCGGGTAATCACCCAGGCCGCGATCAATCCAACCAGCAGCGCCAAAGCCGACGAGCCGATGATCATCAACGAATTTTTCTTAAGTTCCGCCTGCATGGCACTGTCTTCGGCGCTGTAGGCCTGGTCGACCCGCGCCATCACCTGATCGGCGCGCTCATGCAATTGCTGGTAGACGATTTTTTCCTTGGCCAGCAGCGCGGTGTATTCCGCCAGTTGCTGATTGAACCCGCCGATGTGCCCGGCGACCTCGTTGAGTACGGTCTGGTAACCCGGATCCTTGACCGCGCCCTTGAGCGCTTCCGCCAACTTCATGGCCTGTTCGGCCTGTTCGATATTGCCCTGCCCGGCAGCCTCATCACTGCCTTTACGGCTTTGGTCCAACCGAACGCGCGCTTCGTTCATCGACTGCAGCATAAGTCGCGATACTTCGCTGACCTGGTTGGCCTGCTCGATGAACTCTGCACCCTCCTTGCCCTCGGAATCCTTCAAGGTATAGGCGCCGTCATCGGCGAGTCCGGCCTGCAATACATCCAGGTTGTTGGCGACACTGGACACCGACCAGCTGGCCATTTCCAGCGCCAGGTCCTTGCTCTGGCTCAGCCCGACGAACTCATCGAAGGCCTTGCGATACGCCGTCAGCGCCTGCTCCACCTCATTCATCACCGCCGCATTGCCGTCTGACCGTGCCCTGAGGTCGTTCGCCAGGGCCAGCAAGCCATCGACCCCCTGTCGCAGGGCATCGGCGGACTTGGGGTCTGAACGCAAGGCAAATTCCTGCTCCAGCAGCCGGACCTTGAGCAACCGGCTGTTGAGGGATGACATCTGCTTCAAGCCGTCGAAGCGATGGCTGATGGTTTGCAGGGACCAGACGCCAATGGCCGCCACTACTGCGGTAAGCAGCAGCACCAGGACAAAGCCGATACCCAATTTCTTTGCCATACCCAGGTTGGCAAAACGTCCTTGCACGGCCGAAATCATTGCGCCCAGTCCTCTGCCGGTGTGTGTTGATTGCAGATTCGCAACGAGACGCCCCGCAACACAAGATGCTGGCGTCGGAATAATGGCAAAAAGCTACAGCCGCGTCGTTTTCAGGACATTTGAGGTCGATCCAGAGCCGTGGCCCGGAAGAAAGCCAAGGCCCTGGGATCCCGGGCATAGGCGACGTTGACCCGCAGCCAATCCGTCTCGGCACCCGATGGGCTGAACGCCGTGCGGGATGACAACTGAATGCCGCACCGCCTGGCCAGACGCTGTACCTCAGCATGGTCACACAGCGGCGGACGTGCCCAGATGAACAGGCCTCCCGCCGGTCTGCCGAATACTTTCCAGTCGGCATCCTCCAAAAGCTGCAACGCCACCGCCATATCGGCATTGAGGCGCTGGCGCTGGCGCTGGACCAGCTTGCGATAGGCGCCATTGGCCAGGAGGCTGGCCAGCACGGACTCGGCGAATCGGGAACCGCCCCGGCAAGTGATCTCCTTGATCTCGCCCAGACGCGCGATGACGGAGGGCGCCGCCACCATGAACCCAACGCGTAAAGAGCTGCTCAAGGTCTTGGAGAAGCTGCCCAGGTAGACCACGTCGGTATCCAGCGCCGCCAATCGGGCCCGCGTTGGCCCCTGGAAATCGGCGTAGACATCATCTTCGATGACCAGCATCGCGTGCTCTTGCGCCAGTTGCAGCAGACGCTGGGCCACCGCCGGCGCCAGGCTGCTGCCGGTTGGGTTGTGGCAGGCGCTGTTGACGAAAATAGCGCTGGGTCGATGAATCGCCAGCAGGCGTTGAAGGGCGTCGACGTCCGGACCACGCGGTGTCCTGGGCAGCTCGATCATGTCTATCTTGTGCAGCCTGAGCAGGTCGAACAGCTTCGAGTAACCGGGGCTCTCCACCACCACGCAGCAGCCCGGTCGCAGAAGCGTGCGCACGATCAGGTCGAGCCCGTGAGTAGCGCCCAGGGTGGTCAGGATGCGTTTTTCATCGGCATCGATATCGAACTGTTTCAATCGCCTGGACAGCTGCTCACGCAGGGCTGGCAGTCCCAGTGGCGTGCTGTAGTTGAACAACCCCGCCATGTCGGTGCGAGTCACCTGACGTATCGCATACCCCAGGTCATCACTTTCGCGCCAGCTTTCAGGCAGCCCGCCGCCGCCCAGCTTCAGCGCTTGATACATAACGCCTGCCGGGGCGTCATGATCGGCCAATACACCTTGCAGCCAGCCATGGGCCAAGGCTTCTTCCGTTGCGCAAGCGGCCGGAGCCACGACAAAACTCGAACCGTGGCGCGACGCCAGCAAGCCCTGGGCGACCAAACGCTGGCAGGCTTCATGGACGCTCGCCTGACTCAGCAGGTTCTCCCGTGCCAGCTGGCGGATCGATGGCAGGCGAGTCCCCGGCTCCACCGCGCCCTGTCGAATCCAGCAGGCCAACGCATCGACAATTTGCTGCACGACGGGCACCAGGGCCTGCCGGTCGATTCTCAACTCCATGAGTAACCAAGCTCCTAAGCGTTTGTTTTATTTCCACAAACAGTTAAGCACAGGGCGATGCTGGACGATGTAAGAGAACACGCAAAAACGGCTGATTCTCATTTCTTGAAATACAATGGCAAACCCATCAGGGGAACCTTTGCCCTCCAAAGAAAAACCCGCAACCAGTGCGGGCTTTGTCCTGCAGCGAGAAAAGCGCTTGTCGGTATCAGATTGCCGTAGCCCCCCCATCCACCGCCAACGCCTGGCCCGTGGTGAATGCCGCGCCGTCGCAGCATAAATACAACACGGCGCTGGCGATTTCCTCGACCTTGCCGATTCTGCCCACCGGATGCATCGAGTTGGCGTATTCGCCTTTTCTCGGGTCCGCCTCATAGGCCCGACGAAACATGTCTGTATCGATCACCGCCGGGCACACCGCATTAACGCGGATTTTCTTCTTGGCATATTCAATCGCCGCAGACTTGGTCAAGCCGATCACCGCATGCTTGGACGCCGCGTAGATGCTCATCTTTGGCGCCGCCCCAAGCCCTGCCACCGAGGCCGTATTGACGATCGCGCCGCCGCCCTGGGCAAGCAGCAAGGGCAGTTGGTATTTCATGCATAACCAGACGCCTTTAACGTTGACGCCCATGATCGCGTCGAACTCATCCAGCGTCCCGTCAGCCAGTTTGCCCTTCTCGATTTCGATGCCCGCGTTATTGAATGCGTAATCGAGGCGACCGTAGGCGCCGATGACTTCATTCATGAGATTTTGCACGTCGCTGTCCAGTGTCACGTCGCAGCGCACGAACACAGCCTCGCCACCCGCATCGCGAATCAACTGCACCGTGCCTTCGCCACCCGCGACGTCCAGGTCGGCGACGACTACCTTCAGGTGCTGTGCTGCGAACGCCTGGGCCGTGGCGCGACCAATGCCCGCCGCGCCGCCCGTCACCACGGCAACCTGTCCGGAAAACGTCATGCTCATCGTCAATGCCTCGAAGAATTACCGTTGTCGCTGCAATATAGCCATCCATCGCTTCGGTGCGGCAGCACTATCCAACCGCCGGTTGGCGTCGCATGAACGCCAGTGATAACGATACCCGGCGGATTATCACTGGGTTGGATCGATGTGCATTCGCTGTATCGGCAAACCTTGCAGCGAAGGCTCCAAGCGTCTATCAACAAGGCTTCATTCATCTTGAGTGCCTGTCATGACCGCCCTGACCAACCGCCAGTTCCTGCTCGCCAAACGCCCGGTGGGCGCCGCTACCCGTGAGACGTTCACTTATCAACAAGTCCCGGTCGGCGAGCCGGCACCCGGCCAGATCCTGGTCAAGAACGAGTACCTGTCCCTGGACCCGGCCATGCGTGGCTGGATGAATGAGGGAAAATCGTACATCCCGCCGGTCGGCATTGGTGAGGTCATGCGCGCCTTGGGCGTAGGCCAGGTCGTCGCCTCGAATAACCCCGGATACGCGGTAGGCGACTACGTGAACGGTGCCTTGGGTGTGCAGGATTATTTCCTCGGCGAGCCGCGAGGCTTCTACAAAGTCGATCCGAAACTGGCGCCGCTGCCACGTTATCTGTCAGCGCTGGGGATGACGGGCATGACCGCCTATTTCGCCCTGTTGGATGTCGGCGCACCGAAGGCCGGCGAAACCGTAGTCCTGTCCGGTGCCGCCGGGGCGGTAGGCAGCATTGCCGGGCAAATTGCCAAGATCAAAGGCTGTCGCGTGGTCGGCATCGCTGGCGGCGCCGACAAATGCAAATTCCTGATCGATGAGCTGGGCTTCGACGGTGCCATCGATTACAAGAGTGAAGACGTTCACGCCGGCCTGAAGCGCGAATGCCCCAAAGGCGTGGATGTGTACTTCGATAACGTTGGCGGCGACATTCTCGATGCGGTGCTCAGCCGTTTGAACCTCAAGGCCCGCGTGGTGATCTGCGGCGCCATCAGCCAATACAACAACAAAGAAGCGGTCAAGGGCCCGGCCAACTACCTGTCGCTGTTGGTCAACCGCGCGCGGATGGAAGGGTTCGTGGTCATGGACTATGCCTCGCAGTTCGCCGCCGCCGGGCAGGAAATGGCCGGCTGGATGGCCAAGGGGCAGCTCAAGAGCAAGGAAGACATCGTCGAAGGGCTGGAGACATTCCCCGAGACGCTGACCAAATTGTTCAGTGGTGAGAATTTTGGGAAGTTGGTGTTGAAGGTCTGAGGCACATCACTGTGAGTGGCCGACGCAAAACAACTGTGGGAGCAAGCTCGCTCCCACAGGGGCCCGCGTAGTTGGGTCAGGCCAGCTCCGCCACTACCGCCGCCAGCGCCTTGGCCGGATCGGCTGCCTGGCTGATCGGCCGGCCGATCACCAGGTAGTCGGAGCCAGCGTCCAGAGCCTGGCGCGGGGTCAGGATGCGGCGCTGGTCGTCCTGGGCACTGCCCGCCGGGCGAATGCCCGGGGTCACCAGTTGCAACGAGGGGTGGGCCGTTTTCAGGGCGTTGGCCTCCAGGGCCGAGCAAACCAGGCCGTCCATTCCCGCCTTTTGCGCCAGCGCCGCCAGGCGCAGCACTTGCTCCTGCGGCTCGATGTCCAGGCCGATGCCCGCCAGGTCTTCACGCTCCATGCTGGTCAGCACGGTCACGCCGATCAGCAACGGCTTGGGGCCGTTGCGCTGGTCCAGCACTTCACGACAGGCAGCCATCATGCGCAGGCCACCGGAGCAATGCACATTGACCATCCACACGCCCATTTCCGCAGCGGCCTTGACGGCCATGGCGGTGGTATTGGGGATATCGTGGAACTTGAGGTCCAGGAACACTTCGAAACCCTTGTCCCGCAAGGTTCCGACGATTTCCGACGCGCAGCTGGTGAACAGCTCCTTGCCGACCTTGACCCGGCAGAGCTTGGGGTCCAACTGGTCGGCCAGCTTCAGGGCGGCGTCACGGGTAGGAAAATCCAGGGCGACGATGATAGGCGTCTGGCAGGCGGACATGGATGAGCTCTCAGGCAAGTCGAAATCGGCGCGCATTGTAGCGGAACCAGCGCCCTAGCGGGACCCGATGATCGGCAAATCATTGATCGGCCCTACCGTCATGTGTGTCAACGCCGATACATTCATGACATGCGCATAACACGACGGGACGCTACCCTCAGCCGCCGAACGCCGCTCTTTCAACGCTTCACGGCCCACCGCCGCGAAGCTTATGCTCACCCCACACCCCCGCCGCCTTCTTTCGGTTGGCAGCCCCAATGGCAGATGATGCATCTCATGCAGTACACCCCTGTAGCAAATTCTGGCGATCAGAAAGTGTCCGACGACGACAGGCGCTGGAGCACCCGCGCGCTGATCGTCGATGACGACGTACCGATCCGCGAGCTGCTGATCGACTACCTGGGCCGCTTCGGCATTCGCGCCAGTGGCGTAACCGATGGCGCGGCCATGCGCCAGGCGATGCAGGCCGAACACTTCGACGTGATCGTGCTGGACCTGATGCTGCCGGGCGAAGACGGCTTGCAACTGTGCCGCTGGCTGCGCGCCGAGTCGAATATTCCAATCCTGATGCTGACGGCCCGCTGCGAACCCACCGACCGCATCATCGGCCTGGAGTTGGGCGCGGATGATTACATGGCCAAACCTTTTGAACCCCGGGAGCTGGTGGCGCGAATCCAGACCATCCTGCGCCGGGTGCGCGACGATCGCAGCGAGCAGCGCGCCAACATTCGCTTCGATAGCTGGCGGCTCAACAGCGTGCTGCGCCAACTGGTTTCCGCCAACGGGCTGGTAGTGCCCCTCTCCAACGCAGAATTCCGCCTGTTGTGGGTGTTCATCGAGCGACCACGCCGAGTGCTCAGCCGTGAACAATTGCTGGACGCCGCGCGCGGTCGCTCGATCGAGGCCTTCGACCGCAGTATCGATCTGCTGGTCTCGCGCTTGCGCCAGAAACTGGGGGACGATCCGAAGGCTCCGCAGTTGATCAAGACCGTGCGCGGTGAAGGCTACCTGTTCGATGCGCGGGAAATCGGTTGATGCGCCTGCGCTTCGATTCCCTGTTTGGCCGCCTGTTCGGCGTGCTGCTGGTGGCGATCGTGCTGGCGCACCTGCTGGCCTTCGCCTGGTTTTTTCATTACGACAAGCCACCTCCCGGGCCGCCCCCGGAATTTTCCCATCAAACCGCAGGTCCCTCGCACTCCGGCCCGCCACCCGACCCACGCCCCCGGTTTGGCGGGCCTGTGGTGCCCCTGACGTTTCAATTTGTGTTCCTGATCGTTGCGGCCTGGTACGGCGCCAAGCTGTTGACTCGGCCCATCCAGCGACTGAGCGACGCCGCCCAACGGCTGAGCGAGGATCTCCATAGCCCGCCATTGGAGGAGAACGGTCCACGGGAGGCCCGCCAAGCCGCCCATACGTTCAACCTGATGCAACAACGGATCCGCGAGCAGGTGCAGCAACGCTCGCGCATGCTTGGCGCGGTATCCCATGATCTGCGCACCCCACTTGCGCGACTCAAACTGCGCCTGGAGCAGATCAACGACCCCCGGTTGCAGGATCAGATGCGTCAAGACCTGGACGATATGATCGGCATGCTCGACGCGACCCTGACCTATCTCCACGAACAACGCACCAGCGAAGCGTTGCAATGGATGGACGTGCAGGCGCTGGTTGAATCATTAAGCGAAAACGCCCAGGACCACGGCGCCAATGTGCATGCCAGCGGTACCTGCGCGCCCTTGCGGGTGCAACCGATGGCACTGCGTTCATGCATCAACAACCTCATCGACAATGCCGTGCGTTACGCGGGCGACGCATCGATCGTGCTGGACGATCAGCAGCACCAGTTGCTGATCCGGGTGATTGACCACGGCCCTGGCATCGCGGCGGACAAGCGCGAAGCGGTATTCGAGCCATTCTTTCGCCTGGAGGGTTCGCGCAACCGCAACTCGGGAGGCGTCGGCCTGGGCATGACCATCGCCCGGGAGGCCGCCGAACGCCTGGGCGGGCACTTGAGCCTGGAAGAAACACCCGGCGGCGGGTTGACGGCGGTGATTCGCGTGCCCCGTGTGGCCTGAACCGCTGCGTTACCGCGCCTGGCTTTTGCTCCAATCCGTCAGCAAGCTGTACGCCACCGCCAGCAGGGTCGGACCGATGAACAACCCGATGAAACCGAACGCGATCAAGCCACCGAACACCCCGAGCAACACGATCACCAGCGGCAGGTTTCCACCACGACTGATCAGGTAGGGCTTGAGCACGTTGTCCACGCCACTGATGATGAACGTGCCCCAGATACCCAGGAACACCGCCATCCCATACTCGCCCTTCCACGCCAGCCAGGCCGTGGCGGGTATCCAGACCAGCGGCGGCCCCATGGGAATCAGGCTGAGCAGGAAGGTGACGATACCCAGTACCAGCGCACCCGGCACCCCGGCGATCAAAAAGCCGATCAGCGCCAGTACCGCCTGAGCCGCGGCGGTACCGATCACCCCGTTGACCACTCGCTGCACCGTGCCGGCCACCAATTCGACATAGTACCCGGCACGATCACCGATCAGCCGCTCCAGCAGCCCCTGGACAAACGCCGCCAATCGCGGGCCGTCCCGGTAGAAAAAGAACACGAACACGATGCTCAGGGTCAGTTCGAGGATTCCGCCGCCGATCTGCGCGCTACGGGCCAGCAACCAGTTGCCGACACGTCCCAGGTAGGGCTTGATGGACACCATCATCGCCGCGCCCTGCTGGTCGATGCTGTTCCAGAGCGTTACCAGGCGCCCGCCCACCAGCGGTACGCCGGCGAGCCAGTCGGGGGCTTCGGGCAGGCCATCGACCTGCACATCCCTGACAAAGGCCGTGGCATCGCGCACATGATCGGCGAGATTGAAGCCCAGCCACACCAGCGGCACCGCCACCAGCAACATCCAGCCGACCGTCAGCAAGGCCGCCGCCAAGGATTCGCGACCGTTGACCCAACGGGTCAGCAGGCGCATCAGTGGCCAACTGGCAAAAGCGAGCACAGCCCCCCAGAACAGCGCCGACCAGAACGGAGCCATCACCCAGAGGCTGGCCCCGAACAACACCAGGAGCAGTATTTGCACCAACAGCCGATCGTTATTGAGCATGTAAGGTCTCGAGAAATGAACAAGGCCGGGCTAGGACGACACGCGCGTTTGCCACGTCAGCTTATCGCAACAGCTCCAGGTGCAAGCCCGCCGTGTTACCGCCGGCCGCTTCCATTCTTGCCGCCCGGACGCCCTGCTCGACCAGCGCCTGGCGCCACGCCTCGGCGTGTGGGCCGGCGACGCTGACCCGAAGGCCGGTGTCCAGGTTCAAGGCCCGAGACAACAGGCGTAGCCAGGCTTCCTCCGGTTCGCCGGCAAGACGCGGCAAGTCCAGCACGCCGGTGTCCTTGAGCTGGCGCAACAACGTGGCAGAAGTCGGCAGCACATCCCCCAGGGGCGTGCTCGCTTCGAACTGCTCGACATGCAGGTAGGCCTTGCGGTTGCCACGGGTGATGGCATACAGCGCGATCAGCGTGTTGTCCGCCGGCGGCGCCAGGCGCAGCAACAGGTAGGCCTGGCCATTGTCGGCGCCATAGAGCTTGGCATTGCCGAACACTTCGTTGGCCCACAGGCTGCTTTCGCCACAATCGCGGGCCTGGCACCAGAACAGCAGCTCCGCGCCCTGTTTCTGCAAGGCTTCGCGGGCGGCGGTGAACGCTTGTGTGGCGGTATGTTCCGGCGGCAGTTCGTAGGTCACCGAGGTGGCGTTGCCACGGGCATCGACCTGCCCGTCGAAACGCAGTTGGCCGCTGATCTTGCGAATCGACCCCATGGGGTAGATACGCTCAAGGTCGCTGGTTTGCCGATAATCGACGATTTGCGCGTCGGGCATGCGCGGCACGCGTTCCAGATCCCGGCTGCCGGGTACATCGGCAGCCAGGGATAGCGGGCTGAAACCGGCCAGTGCCAGCAGGACGAATGAACGAATGGATAGTTTCATTGGATCGGCTTGGCCTGGGTCCGCGCGACGCAAAGGCGTTCATCAATGCACAACAAGGCAAGTGAATGGATATCTGTCATGGTTGGCTCCCTTTCAACCCGCCCAGCCTCGACACTTGCCCGGCGCAAGTCAAGAAACGCTGAAGAACCGATTGAAACAGTCTGCTACAAGAGCGGCACCGACCTCGTCGTTCAGGTGCAGATGATGGCCGCCAGGTAACTGTTCATGACTGAAGGGTAGACGCTCCAGCAATTCGGGGTGCTGGGCAAGCATGCCGTCGGCCGCGACTACCAAGTGCGCGGGGCAAGCGACCCGCGCGACGAAGGCCATGGCCTGTTCGTCGGTCAGGCGCAGCGGCGAGGGCAAGGTCAGGCGATTGTCGGTGCGCCAGGTGAACCCTCCCGGCACCGGCATCAAGCCGCGCTGGGCCAGTAGCTCGGCGGCTTCGCGACTGACTGCCACCAGTCCCTTCATACGCGCTTCGATGGCCCGGTCGAGGGTTTTGTAGACGGGTTTGCGTTTTTGCTGCAAATCCAGTTGCGCTTGCAGGGCCATGCCCATGCGCTCGGCCGCATTGTCGCCTTTCGCTGTAGGAGGAATCACCCCATCGATCAATGCCAAGTGACTGATCCGCTCCGGCAAGGCACCGGTCAGGACCAGCGAGACAATGGCCCCCATGGAATGCCCCAGCAGCCCGAATTGCTTCAAGCCCAGTTGCTCGGCTACTTGCAGCACATCGTGGGCATAATCCCACAGGGCATAGCCGGCGCCGGGCGGACGGTGCCCGGAATGTCCGTGACCGGCCATGTCCAAGGCAATCACCCGTACGCCCTGGAGCATAGGCGCCAGCCGGGCGAAGCTGTTGGCGTTGTCCAGCCAGCCATGCAGGGCAATCACCGGCCGGCCATCTTCCGGCCCGAACAAATGGGCCGCCAACTCGATGTGGGGCAGGCTCAGGCGAATTTCTTCGACGACGCTCATGGGCTACGACCCTGCCAGCGCTGCAGCAGGCCCTTGAGCAAGTTGGCCGTGTCCTGGGGATATTCGAGTGGAAACATGTGACCACCCGGCATGGTCAAGGATTCGCCCAAGGGCATGCGGCTCACGGATCGGGCGTGATGGCGCATCACCACCCGACTCTGTCGGCCCCGCACTACCGCCAACGGGATGTCGAGCTTTCGAGCCCTCCCGGGGCTGGTGTGCGGCACGCCTCGGTAGATGCTGATTTCCGTGGCCGGGTCGAAGCGCAGCCGCAACCGATCACCAACCGGCTGCAAGCCATGTTGCAGGTACGCTTCGAAGCACTCCGGGTCGAAACAGCGAAACAACGTCTTGCCGGCAAAATATTCCCGCGCCGACGCCAGGTCGTTGAATTCTTCCCGCCGCCCCAGGGTTCGCCCGGCCGGCGTCAAGCGATCGATGAAGCCCAGGCGCTTGGCGGCAAGAATCAGCCAGCGGTCGGCGCGGGTCAGGACCGGGGAATCGAGCATGACCACACCACGATACAACTGCGGGCAGCGCAACGCCGCATGCAAATGCAGTACGCCGCCCAGAGAATGCCCGACGCCCCACACCGGCTGCGATTGCCGCTCAAGGTGGTGAATCAGTTCGTCCACCAGATTGTTCCAATTGTCGTCGACTGGGAATCGCGGGTCATGGCCGTGCAGTTCGAGGTGGGAAACCTCGTACTGCGGCGCCAGCGCGGCAAACAACTTACCGTAGGTGGCGGAGGGGAAACCATTGGCGTGGGCGAAAAACACCTGTTGCGACATATTGGCCGATCCATTGCGAGAACTGCGACCGATTTTGCGCAGAACCTGATGGTGCGGCAATGACCGGAACTGACAGGAATGATGACAGCAACATTGAGCCTCGAGCTGCAAGCTACAAGTAAAAGCGGGACTGCTTAGCTTGTAACGTCTCTTAGCGCGCCGGCGGCTGCTCACCCAATGGAACCACCGCCATGGTCAGGCGCGATACGCAGTTGACCTTGCCGTCATCATTGACCAGGCGGATGTCCCAGACCTGGGTGGTGCGGCCCAGGTGAACCATCCGGGCCGTCGCGGTTACTCGCCCGCTGCGCACGCCACGCAAGTGGTTGGCGTTGATTTCCAGGCCGACGCAGTAGAACTTGCTCGTGTCGACGCACAGATAGGCCGCCATGGAGCCGACTGTCTCAGCCAGCACCACGGACGCGCCGCCGTGCAACAGGCCGAACGGTTGATGGGTGCGATGATCGACCACCATGCTCGCGGTCAGGGATTCGTCGTCGAAAGATTCGAAACGGATGTCCAGCACTTCGCTGATGGTGTTCTTACCGGCCGCGTTCAGTTGTTCAATGTTGGGGGTGGTGCGCCACAGACTCATCGCTGCCCTTCCTTTGTGTTTTTGTTTTGTCTTGGGACGGTTGTTCTCAGGGGTGCCTGAGGCTCTTGAGTTTCATCGAACCGGCCAGCGGCAGGTCGCCCTCCAGCTCGGCCAGGCCTGCCGTCGATACTTGTTCCGGTTGCTGCAGATGACCGTGCTGCAAAAGCCCCAGCAAGCTGCCCACCAGTGGGTTATGGCTGACCAGCAGCACGTTGTCTTGATCATCCAGGTGTTTCAATACCTCGGCCGGACGGGTTTCCGGCGTGAGCCAATCAACCGTGACCAACTCCGGCTCGAACCCCAGCGCCTCGCGAACCAATTGCGCGGTCTGTTGGGCACGTACATAGGGGCTGGCAAAAATGGCCCGCAAGGGCTCGCCCATCAACCGACCGGCGCTGAGCAAGACTTCCTCGCGGCCATGAATGGTCAGCACCCGTTCAGGGTCGGGACGAACACCGTGGGGCTCGGCCTCGCCGTGACGCAACACCCACAATTTCATAGCTTCGGCTCCTCGTCCCGGGCGGGATGCGGTGCCGGTGCAACGGTGTGGGGCGTTTCACCTTCCGGTGTGCGTGGGGTTGGCCAGTCGGCGAATGGCCAAGGCTTCTGGTCGCTATGGAAAGTGCCGAAGCGACCGATCTGCGCCAGGAACTGGCTCAGGCTGTCGCCAAAATTCATCAGGCTGGCACTCGGTGCGCCGTAGATCAGCCGGTAGATCAATTGCACCAGCACCACGGCGCCGAGGATCAATTGCGCCACCTGCCAGACCAGCAGGTAAATCACCATCCACAGCACTCGCAGCAGGATGGATTCGTATTGCGGCTGCCCTTTCGGATCGTTCATGGTTCGCTCCTGCTTGCGGTCAACGGAATCAGTTGAAACCGCTGGTGGAAATAAAATCGACGTCGGTCTTGGGTTCGCCACGCATCAACAGTTCGATCACCTGCTCCAGCGTGCGCCCTTCGAACAGGATCGCATGCAGACCGGCGACCAGCGGCATGTACACGCCGGCTTCCTGGGACTTGGCCTTGAGCACCTTGAGGGTGTTGACCCCTTCGGCCACTTCGCCCAGGCGCGAGACGGCCTCGTCCAGGCTCAGGCCTTGGCCGAGTGCGAAACCGACCTGATAGTTGCGGCTCTTGGGCGAGGAACAGGTGACGATCAGATCGCCCACGCCGGCCAGGCCGAGGAAGGTCATCGGGTTGGCGCCCTGGCTCACGGCGAAACGGGTCATTTCCGCCAGCGCCCGAGTGATCAGCATGCTCTTGGTGTTCTCGCCCATGCCCAGGGCGACCGCCATGCCGGCGATGATCGCATAAACGTTCTTCAGCGCACCGCCCAGCTCCACGCCGAAACGATCCGCGCTGGCATAGACCCGGAAGGTGCGGCCATGCAGCGCGGCCTGGACCTGCTGGCACAGCTCTTCATCTTCGCTGGCGACGACGGTGGCGGTCAGGGCGTGTTCGGCAATCTCCCGCGCCAGGTTAGGCCCGGATATCACGCCGATTCGCGCCTTGGGGGCGATGTCCTCAAGAATCTCGCTCATCAGCTTGAACGTTTGCGCCTCGATGCCTTTGGTCAGGCTCACCAGCAATTTGCCGCTCAAGCGCTCGGCGTGAGGTGCCAGCACCGAACGCAGGGCGCTAGAGGGCAAGGCGACAAAAAACAGATCGCTATTTTGGAGCGTGGCCTGCAAATCGGTCACCGGCTCGACTTCAGGGCGGACCTTGATGCCTTTGAGATAACGCGGATTTTCCCGGTTGACCCGGATGGCCTCGGCCTGCTCCGGGTCACGCATCCACTGGCGCACCGCGTGGCCATTCTCCGCCAGCAGGTTAGCCACGGCGGTGCCGAAACTCCCGCCTCCCAGGACCGCAATCGGGCGCTGTTCAGTCATATGCAATCCGCTCTTCCATACCAAGTGGCAATGCCGGGCATTATACGGAGCAGCCAGAGCGCGACCAGCCCCGTCCGCAATTACCCATCGCTGTAGGAAGCTGACCACCAATTCCTAGGAAAATGCTGTCAACGTGAATGGAAAAGTCGTTCGGCTCGGTTAACATGCCCGCCATCCTACTTCTATCCAAAGGCTGTGCCGTGTTCGTTGGCCCCACCCGTCCAGGCTCATCACTGCTACTGGCGCTGATCATCAGCCCGCCAGCGGTGGCCGACGACTTGTTCGTGGACAACCAGCCCCTCCCCCAGGTATTGACCGCCACGCGCCTGAAGCAGTCGCCGGCGGCGGTACCGGGCAGCATGACCGTGCTGGACCGTGAATTGATCAAGGCCAGCGGCGCTCGGGACATCAGCGAATTGTTGCGCCTGGTGCCAGGCATGATGGTCGGCAACATCAGCGGCAACCAGCCCACCGCCAACTACCACGGCACCAGTGCCAGTGAAGCGCGGCGCATGCAAGTGCTGATCGATGGTCGCTCGGTGTACCGGGCCGGCCTGGCGACGGTGGACTGGAGCGATATACCGGTCGCCATGGAAGACATCGAGCGGATCGAAGTCTTTCGCGGCCCCAACACCGTCAGCTATGGCGCCAATGCACTGATGGCCGTCGTCAACATCATCACCCGCGCCCCGGCCGACAGCCACGGCACCCGTTTCAAGGTTACCCGAGGCCAGAACGGCATCAGCGACTGGTACGCCAGCCAGGGCACAGGTTGGGAAGACGGTGACATGCGATTGTCGGTGTCCGGCCAGCAAGACGACGGTTTTGACAGCAACCGCAACGGGGCCGACTACCGCGACAGCCGTCGCCTGAACCGCTTCAACCTGTCCGTCAGCCAAACCCTGGATGAATACCAGAGCATTGACTGGCAGTTGAATGCCAAGGAAGGGACCAACCAGCGGCCCTACACCTACCGTCCGGTGTTCGCCGGGATTACCGAAGCTGGGGATAACTCCGACGTCAGCGCCAAGGATTACGCCGCTTCGCTGCGCTGGAACCTGGACCTGAATCCTAACCACAGCCTTTATATCCAGGGTTCGATGCAGCATTGGGATCGCCAGCAGACTTGGCGCGCCTGCGATGCCGAGGTGTCGTTCAGCCCGCAATTGACCGATCTGTGGCAGCTCAACCCCAACTATGCCGAGAAGCTGGCGCGCAATATTCCCAGTTTCCTGAATACCGGGGTCCCCGCCGGCACGGCCCAGGAACAGGCACTGGCCAATCAAGTGCTCGATCAATGGCGAAACGGTGCTTCCCGGACACTGTGTGGCGATATCGACCAGAGCGCCCGGGAGTCGCGCTATGACCTTGAGGTCCAGGACACCCTCAGTCTCTCCGACAGCCTGCGGCTGGTCACCGGCGTGAATTATCGTTACGACCGGGCCGATTCGCAGACGTACTTCAACGGCACCCTGGACGACACCACCTACCGTTTGTTCGGCCAGCTCGAATGGCGGGCCAGCGAACACTGGTTGTTGCAGGGCGGCGCGATGTTCGAGGACGCACGCCTGACGGGCAGCTCGCTGACCCCTCGGATGGCAATCAACTACCTGATCACCCCGCGACACGGCCTCCGGGCGGTCTATTCCGAGGCGGTGCGCTCGCCGGACATGTTCGAGAACAACGTCAACTGGAGTTATCAAGTCACCAATCTACGGCCGGCCGCCTTTGGTCAGGACAGCGCCCGTTATTTCGTTCGAACGCGCGGCCCTGGCAACCTGGATCAGGAGCACATGCGCTCGCGTGAGCTTGGCTACAACGGTTATTTCATGGATTTGGGCCTGGCGGTGGACGTGAAGCTGTTCCACGACCAAATCACCGGAATGATCAGCGAACCATTGCGCAACAACCAGTACATCGCCAGCAACAGCAACGAATCGCAGTTCACCGGCGCCGAAACCCAATTCGATTGGCGTATGACAGCGGCCGACCGGCTGCGCCTGACCTACGCCTATGTCGATGCGCTGGCCAGCAACCCCCTCGACGAACAGCTGACCGCCCGCAACAGCGGTTCGGCCGGCTGGCTGCGCGATTGGGGCCGGGGCTGGAACAGCGCGGTTTTCTATTACGCCGCCGACGCCCTCAACGGTTACCGCTACGAACGGATCGACACCCGCCTCGCCCGGCGCATCCCCCTGGGCAAAGCCAGCCTGGAAGTCGCGGGGACCCTGCAGCAACGCCTCGATGACCAGCCGACCACGTTCGTCGACAACCGCTACGATTCCCGCCATGTGGTGTATTTCAGCGCGGAGTTGTCCTTCTAGATGTCCCGATGCCAACCCCGCACGACGCCCTTTCGTGGCCGCCTGTGGTGGTTACTGTGCCTGGCATTTGCCGGCCTGCTGGTCACGCTCGAGGCTCGGGCCGCCGAGGTCCTGTTGACAGGCGCCCAGGACAGCCCCGGCGTGCAGTCATTCACCCAGGCCTTGCAGGCCCGGCGTCCCCAGGACCGCGTGCGATTCACCCCATTGGCCAACCTGCCGGCGCCGGATCGGTTGCCGGATGACGTGCGCCTGATCCTGCTCGACCCGCCGAGCCTCGACTGGCGCCTGCAAACGCCTCGCGGGCCGGCCACTCTGGTGCTGCGGATCAGCCGTCAGCAAGCCCGGGAACGCCTGGGTGACGGGACGCCCGGACACCTGAGCCTGCTCTGGAGCGATCCACCGATGGGCCGGCAGTTGCGCCTGATTCGTCAGGTCCTGCCCCAAGTACGGCGGGTCGGCGTGCTGTACGACAGGCACAGCGAGTTCCTGCTCAAGGACCTTCAGCAGGCAGCGTTGCCGCTGGGCCTGCAAATCGTCAGCGAACGCTGGGACGACATCAACGACAGCCGCCCTTTGCAAAACCTGCTGGGCCAAAGCGACGTCTTGCTGGGCCTCGACGACCCCGACCTTTATAACCCCAAGACCGTGAAGAACCTGCTGCTGAGCAGTTACGCCCGGCAACGCGCGCTGATCGGGCCAAGCGCCGCCTTCGTCAAGGCCGGCAGCCTGGCCAGCACCTACAGCGACCAGGAAGACTGGCTGGCGATTCTCGACGAATTGCTGGACCGCCCCGCCGCCACGTGGCCGCGCAGCCTGTATCCGCCCCGCTTCAAAGTCTTGAGCAATCAACAGGTCGCTCGCTCGTTGGGGATCGAACCGATTGACGTCGAATCCGTCGCTACGCAGCTGGCAGAAGGAGAACACCGTCCATGACCTTGCGTCGCCGCTGGGATATCAATACCCGTACCCAGCTCATCGCCCTGGGGCCGGCACTGCTGCTGACGGTGCTGTTGATCAGCTTCTTCACCTTCGTGCGAATCCAGGACCTGCGCCAGGAACTCAACCACACCGGGCAGCTGATCGCCAACCAACTCGCTCCAGCTGCGGAGTATGGCGTCATATCCGGTAACAATGATGTTCTGGAAAGCCTGCTGACGGCCACGCTCGCCACGCCTCACGTGCGCTTTTTGGAAGTCCAGGACCGCACCGAGCGGGTTCTCGTGTACGTGGAACAGCCGTTGCAAACCCGCAACCATTCCCAGCAGGTCGAAGTATTCCAGGCCCCCGTTCGCCTGCAGCGCATTGCCTTGAACAATGATTTCCTGCAAGGCAACAGTCCGCCCATCGAGGCGGCCGGCGAGGATTACCTGGGCCGCGTCATTGTCGGCATGTCCAGCGACGCCTTCAGCCAGCGGCAGCAGGAGATCCTGCTCAAGGCAGCGGTCCTGGCCCTGTTTGCGCTGCTGTTCACGTTCCTGGTGGCGCGCCGCCTGGCAGCGAGCCTGTCGCAGCCGATTCGCGACATCGGCCATGCGGTCAAGGCCATCCAGCAGGGTGATTACAGCAGGCCCTTGCCTATTGTCGACGACGGGGAATTGGGCGCCCTGTCGCGGCACATCAACAACCTGGCCGCGGGCCTCGAACAAGCAAGCCGCGAACAGCACCAGGCCATGGCTCAATTGATCAAGACCCGGGAGGAAGCAGAAAAGGCCAACAGCGCCAAGTCGGAATTCCTGGCGATGATGAGCCACGAACTGCGCACGCCCATGAATGGCGTATTGGGCATGCTGCAATTGCTGGAAACCACCCATATGACCGATGAGCAGCATGAATACACCGCGCTGGCATCGGAATCCACCGAGCACCTGTTGAAGGTCATCAACGACATTCTCGACTTCTCGCGCATCGAGCGTTCGGCGCTGGAGCTGGAGCACATCCCGTTCAACCTGGCCGAGCTGGTGGGCAGTTGCGCGCAGTCGTTCCAGCACAGCGCCGCGCAGCGCAAGCTGGGCCTGGACCTGCTGGTCCCCGACGACATGAAGCCGCTGCAGGTACAAGGCGACCCGACGCGGATCCGGCAAATCCTGGTGAACCTGATCGGCAACGCGTTGAAATTCACCGACCAGGGCCGCGTTACGGTGCAGTGCCAGTGGCAGGCCCTTGATCACGAATTGCTGTGGTTCACCTGCACCGTGCGCGACAGCGGCATTGGCATCCCGGCCGAAAGCCTGGAGCGCATGTTCGACGCCTTCCAGCAGGCCGACAGTTCCATTTCAAGACGCTACGGCGGCACGGGCCTCGGCCTGCCGATCGCCCGCACCCTGGCCGAACGCATGGGCGGCACGCTGCGGGCCCAGAGCCAGGAAGGCCAGGGCTCGGTGTTTACCCTGGAAATCCCGCTGGCCCTGTCGCGCCTGGCGCCACCGACCCTGCCCCCCCGCCTGCCCGGCGGCGGTAGCGACGGAGAAGGCCGCAATGTCTTGTTGGTGGAAGACAATCCGGTTAACCAGACGGTGATCGAAGCGATGCTGCGCAGCCTCGGCTTCAAGGTCAGCGTCGCCACCGATGGCGCCCAGGCCGTACGTAGCGCCGAGAGCCTGATTTTCGAAGCGATCCTGATGGACTGCCGGTTGCCGGTCATCGACGGTTACGAAGCCACGCGGCAGATCCGCCAGTTGCCCGGCTGCACCGACGTGCCCATCATCGCCCTGACCGCCAATGCGCTGCAGGGTGATCGCGAAGCGTGCCTGGCAGCGGGCATGAACGATTACCTGGCCAAACCCTTCAAACGAATCGACTTGCAGCAGATTCTGCAACGCTGGGTCGGGTAAATGCAGGGCTTAGGACTATCTGCGACTGGCGTGAAAGGCGAAAGTGCGGCAGTCTTAAGCACCCGGCCACGCGTCGATCGGGGAAGGAATAACTATTTCAGTGCACAGGTGTACATTGATTTTCCCGTGTGCTGTGACTTTCACTACAACGCAATAGTCTATGAGTAGGCTGCCGACTCGAGGCATGAACGCTTCGATCGGTCGGGAAGATTTGCCCCACCCTGCCGCATGGGACTATTGAGGAGCTCGCATGACCAAACAAAACGCCTTTACTCGGGAAGATCTGCTGCGCTGCAGTCGCGGTGAGCTGTTCGGCCCAGGTAACGCGCAACTGCCCGCCCCGAACATGCTGATGGTGGATCGCATCACCCATATCAGCGATGAGGGTGGCAAGTACGGCAAAGGTGAATTGGTCGCCGAGCTGGATATCACTCCGGACCTGTGGTTCTTCGCCTGCCATTTCGAAGGCGATCCGGTGATGCCCGGCTGCCTGGGCCTGGATGCCATGTGGCAACTGGTCGGCTTCTTCCTCGGCTGGCAAGGCCTGCCGGGTCGCGGCCGCGCCCTGGGTTCGGGCGAAGTGAAGTTCTTCGGTCAGGTACTGCCGACTGCGAAGAAGATCACCTATAACATCCATATCAAACGCGTCCTCAAGGGCAAGCTGAACATGGCCATCGCCGATGGTTCGGTGGCTGTCGACGGTCGCGAGATCTACACCGCCGAAGGCCTCCGGGTTGGCGTTTTCACTTCCACTGACAACTTCTAAGGGTTATCCGCATGCGCCGCGTCGTTATCACTGGTCTGGGCATCGTTTCGTGCCTGGGCAATGACAAAGAGACCGTCTCCGCTAACCTGCGTGCAAGTCGCCCTGGCATCCGGTTCAATCCGGAATATGCCGAAATGGGTCTGCGTAGCCAGGTTTCCGGCTCCATTGACCTGAACCTCGAAGAGCTGATCGATCGCAAGATCTACCGTTTCGTCGGCCACGCAGCGGCTTATGCCTACCTGGCCATGAAAGACGCCATCGCTGACTCCGGCCTGACCGAAGAGCAGGTCTCCAACGTACGGACCGGCCTCGTAGCAGGTTCCGGCGGCGCCTCCACCTTGAACCAGATGGAAGCGCTGGACATCCTGCGCGAAAAAGGCGTCAAGCGTGTCGGCCCGTACCGCGTCACGCGGACCATGAGCAGCACCGTTTCGGCCTGCCTGGCCACGCCGTTCAAAATCAAGGGCCTGAACTACTCCATCGCTTCCGCCTGCGCCACCAGTGCCCATTGCATCGGTACCGCCATGGAACAGATCCAGATGGGCAAGCAGGACATCGTGTTCGCCGGTGGCGGTGAAGAAGAACATTGGAGCCAGTCGTTCCTGTTCGACGCCATGGGCGCCCTGTCCAGCAAGCGCAACGACGCGCCGGAAAAAGCCTCCCGTGCCTACGACGCCGACCGTGACGGTTTCGTCATCGCCGGCGGTGGTGGCATGGTCGTGGTCGAGGAGCTGGAACACGCCCTCGCCCGTGGCGCGAAGATCTACGCGGAAATCGTCGGCTACGGCGCCACCTCCGACGGCTATGACATGGTCGCACCGAGCGGTGAAGGTGCCGTGCGCTGCATGCAGATGGCCATGTCCACCGTCGATGCACCGATCGACTACCTGAACACCCACGGCACCTCGACCCCGGTCGGCGACGTCGCGGAAATGAAGGGTGTGCGCGAAGTGTTCGGCGACAAGGCCCCGGCCATCAGCTCCACCAAGAGCCTGTCGGGTCACTCCCTGGGCGCCGCCGGCGTTCACGAAGCGATCTACTGCATGCTGATGATGGAAGGCAACTTCATGGCCGGTTCCGCCAACATCGACGAACTGGATCCGGAAGTGGCCGACCTGCCTATCCTGACCCAGACTCGCGAGAACGCCACCATCAACACCGTGATGAGCAACAGCTTCGGCTTCGGTGGCACCAACGCTACCCTGGTGATGAAGCGCTGGCAGGGCAAGTAATTCCCGCTGGTACGCCACACACAAAAACGCCCCGACTGGTTCGGGGCGTTTTTTGTCCGGCGGATTGCCTAAATTCCTTGTGGGAGCGAGCCTGCTCGCGAAAGCCTAGTATCAAGCAACAACGCTCTGACTGTCATACCGCCTTCGCGAGCAGGCTCGCTCCCACACTTTGATCTGTGCAAATGAAGTTTCAGCGCACGACAAACCGTTGCTGCGTCAACAGCCGATCCCCCTGGAACACCATGAACCGCCACTCCCCCGGCACCACTTCGTGGCTTTCGGTAAATTCATAGGCCATGACGTCCTGGGGCGCGCCGGGCACCAGTTTCTGGATGACTTCGAATTTGTCGTGGCGTACGCCATCGGGTGTGCGGATACCGGGGGTGAAGTACAACAGGGTCAACGGCTGGTCGTCAGCGACCTTGCCCGCCAATTGATAGCGCATGCCGAACTTGGTGCCCAGCTTGGCCGGAACACTTTCGGTCTGGCGGATCTGCTCATTGCTGCGACGCAAGACCCGCTCGCCCGATTGCAACTCGGCCTTCGGCCCTTCGAATACCCCATATTCCACCGGGCCTTCGACACGAACTTCCGCCTGGGCCAGACCGCAGGTCAACAACAGCGCGAGCAGTGCGCTTGAACGGGTGAGGTGCATGGTGCGCTCCTTGATTGAGATGAGCGCGAGGGTATGACGCGGGGGTGACAGGCTGATGACAAAGCGGTGTTCACCAGGCCAGCTAAAGCCCGGATACAGGGTTGACCTGTGGCGAGGGAGCTTGCTCCCTCGCGACAAGAGCGGGCTCAGCGGGCGACTGAGCGCGGCAACACGGCCAGAAAGTTGTCCCGCGCCACCTTCCGCGCCACATCCTCAGGCAAGGCATCCAGGAACGGATCGAAGCTGTGCAACTCCTTACCCAATTTGTTGAATCGTCCTACCACGTCCGATCCCACCATGAACCGCTCCGGGAAGCGCTCCACCAGTTTCAACCATTCATCCCGGGGCTTGCCCGCCTCATCCAGTAGATACGGCGTGAGCATGCTCCAGGACAGGTCGATGAAAAGATTGGGATAAGACTCCAGCATCCGCGTCAGGGTCGGCAGCAGAAAATCCAGCCGGGTCTGGTGCCGGTGAATCTCCATGCTCGTGCCGGCATGGGCCCAGATGAACCGTGTGTGTGGATGGTTGCGCAGCGGTTCTTCGATTTCTGCCAGGTACAGCGGATTTCTCTCACGCTTGGACGTGATGTTGGAATGCAGCATCACGGGCAGATCATTCTCCGCCGCCAGGTGATAGATGCGGGTCATGGCTTCGTTGTTGGCGCGCGGCGTGTCGCCGGAGGTCAGCGCCGTCAGGTCGTCATGACGGGTGAACACTTCGCCGATGCCTTGCCACAGCCCCGGATAGAGATCGAGCATGCGCTGGATATGCGCATCGGAGTTCTTGTCATTGGGGTTGAAGCCCGACAGGAATGGATGGAAATGCTGGCGTTGCTCAGCGGGGAGCTTGGACACCGCGGCAGCGACAATCACATCGGTGGCGCTGTACCAATAGGCGTCCGCATCGTCACCGGCGTAGTAACGCGGTCGCTTGGGTTCGTCTTCGTGCCATTTCTTCGCCACGGGCACGCCGGAAATCATCACATGCTCGATGCGATTGTCCGCCATGGCCTTGAGGAGCTTGGCCATGCCGGCGGTTTCCTGGAAGAAATCGACGTAATGCAGGTGCGCATCACTGTAGGCATATTCGCGAGCCGAGGCGGTGCTGCACGTAACGGCCAGCAGGCAGGCGAACATCAAACGGATCGAGGGCACGGGCATTCTCCATAGGCCATGAGCAGCATAGACCCCAGCCGTCCCGCCTGGGTTCAAGCCGGCGCTGCCGTCCGTTGCAACCTCGGGTTATGCTCTGCCCATCCGTCGTTCAACCTGGAAGACACCATGACCGCTCCCCTCATCGTTCGTCCCCGCGCAGAAGACGTGGAAGGCCAGCCGATTCTTCGGCCCTTGCCGTCCGCTAAATGCCGCAGCGTCGGACCTTTCGTGTTTTTCGACCATATGCTGCAAACGTCCTACCCGGCCGGCCGAGGCATGAACATTCGCCAACATCCACACATCGGTCTGTCCACCCTCACCTACTTGTTCGAGGGCCAGATCCAGCATAAGGACAGCCTCGGTTCCGATCAGGTGGTAAACGCCGGGGATGTCAGTTGGATGACCGCCGGCAGCGCCATTGCCCACGTCGAGAGGACACCGAAAGCGTTGTTGGAGAGCGGCTTCGTGCTGCATGGGCTGCAAATCTGGCTGGCCTCGCCCAAGTCTCACGAGGAAGGTCCCGGGCACTACAGCCATCATCCGGCACAGAGCCTGCCGGTCAGTGAGAACCTGGGGGTGAGCATCCGCATGATCGCCGGGTCAGGCTTTTGCCTGGAATCGCCGGTGCCGGTGCTGTCTCCTACGCTTTATGCCGAACTGAACCTGCAGACCGCAACGACGTTGCTGATTCCCACGGAACATGAAGAACGCGCACTGTACATCCTGGGCGGCGAGGCGCAGTTGGACGGTGAGCCGCTTGAGCCCCATTCGCTGGTGATATTGCCTGCCGGGGAAGAAATGACGCTGTCTGCTGACACCGAGTGCCATGCCGTGCTGTTCGGCGGTGCGCCCTTGGATGGGCCACGGCGGATGAATTGGAATTTCGTCTCCAGCGACCCGGCCCGCATAGACGAAGCCCGCCGACGCTGGGCGGCCGGGAACTGGCCAACCGTACCAGGGGAAAGCGAGCGGATCGAGTTGCCCTGATTCAAGGGTAGCCTGTCAGGCAGACATCGCGAGCAAGCTCGCGCCCTCACTGAATCGGTGCGGTTCACAAATGCCGAGAACAACTTGATCCAATGTGGGAGCGAGCTTGCTCGCGATGGCTTTGTACCAGACAAAAGAGATCCGGGCCCGACTTCAGCCCTTGAACACTTCATCCAGCAGGTTATGCATCGACCGGAACGCCCGTCCGGCGACCTTGGCGTCGTACATCATCTTGCCAGGCACATTGGCCTGCGGGTCGGTGAACGAGTGCACCGCACCGCCGTAGCTCAGCAATTGCCAATCCACCCCAGCCGCGTTCATTTCATCTTCGAAGGCCGGCAGCTGTTCCTTTGGCACCAGCGGGTCGGAGGCGCCGTGCAGGACCAATACCGCGCCCTCGATGTTCTGCGCATCAGCCGGGTTCGGCGTATCCAGGGTGCCGTGGAATGAGATCGTCGCTTTCAAGGGTGCGCCAGTGCGAGCCAACTCCAAGGCGCAGCATCCCCCAAAGCAAAAACCAAAAGCGGCCAGCTTCGCCGTGTCGACCTTCGCTTGGTCCTGGCTCTGCAGTTGCTCGAACGCTGCCTGCATGCGCTTGCGCAACAACGCCCGGTCGTTCTTGAGCGGCATCATCGCCGCTCCCGCCTCATCGGCATTGCTCGGGCGCACTGTTTGCCCGTAAAGGTCGGCAATCAGCACCACATATCCGTTTGCCGCCACAGACCTGGCGATCTCCTCGGCCCCCGCCCCAACACCCATCCAGTTCGGCGCCATCAGCAAACCCGGACGTGGGCCCTGTTGGTTGACATCAAAGGCCAGGCGCCCCTCATAACTTTGACCATCGACCTGATAGACCAGCGAACGAACCGTAACCTGACTCATGACGGACTCCTCTTTGAGTGAACACCAGAAATGACAAAACCCGCCGAAGCGGGTTTTGTCTCACTTGATCAAGCTGACAGTTCAACCAACAGCTTGTTCAGGCGACGTACATACGCAGCCGGGTCTTTCAAGCTGTCGCCAGCCGCCAGGGCCGCCTGGTCGAAGAGAATGTGCGACAGGTCGCCGAAACGCTCTTCGTTCTGCTCGTTGTCGAGCTTCTCCACCAGCGGGTGGGCCGGGTTGAATTCAAAGATCGGCTTGGAGTCCGGGACTTTCTGTCCGCTGGCTTCGAGGATCTGGCGCATCTGCAAACCGAGGTCTTGCTCACCGATGGCCAGGATCGCCGGGGAATCGGTCAAGCGGTGGGAAACCCGCACTTCGCTGACGGCTTCGCCCAAGGCAGTCTTGATCCGCTCGACCAGGCCTTCCTTGCTCTTGGCGACTTCTTCGGCAGCTTTCTTGTCTTCTTCCGAATCCAGGTTGCCAAGGTCGAGATCGCCACGGGCCACGTCGACGAAGCTCTTGCCGTCGAACTCGTTGAGGTAGCTCATCAGCCACTCGTCGATGCGATCGGTCAGCAGCAGCACTTCGATGCCTTTCTTGCGGAAGACTTCCAGGTGCGGGCTGTTCTTGACCTGTGCATAAGTCTCGCCGGTCAGGTAGTAGATCTTGTCCTGTCCTTCCTTGGCGCGAGCCAGATAGTCGGCCAGGCCAACGATCTGTTCGCCATCCTCACCCTGGGTCGAGGCAAAGCGCAGCAGGCCAGCGATCTTCTCTTTGTTGGCGAAGTCTTCGGCCGGACCTTCTTTCATGACCTGGCCGAAGTTTTTCCAGAAGCTCTTGTACTGCTCGGGCTCGTTCTTCGCCAGTTTCTCCAGCATGTCCAGCACGCGCTTGGTCAGCGCCGACTTCATGGAGTCGATGATCGGATCTTTCTGCAGGATTTCCCGCGAAACGTTCAGCGACAGGTCATTGGAATCCACCACACCCTTGATGAAGCGCAGGTAAAGCGGCAGGAACGATTCGGCCTGGTCCATTACGAACACGCGCTGCACGTAAAGCTTCAGGCCACGTGGCGCTTCGCGCTGGTACAGGTCGAACGGCGCGCGGGCCGGCACGTACAGCAGCGAGTTGTATTCCAGCTTGCCTTCGACCTTGTTATGGCTCCAGCTCAGCGGATTTTCGTAATCGTGGGCGATGTGCTTGTAGAACTCCTGATATTCCTCGTCCTTTACCTCGGTGCGCGGACGGGTCCACAAGGCACTGGCGCGGTTGACGGTTTCCCATTCCACTTCGGGCTTTTCTTCGCCTTCGGCAGCGGTGGCTTCCTTCGGCAGCTCGATCGGCAGCGCGATGTGGTCGGAGTACTTCTTGATGATGTTGCGCAGGCGCCAGCCATCGGCGAACTCGTCTTCGCCAGACTTGAGGTGCAGGACGATGCGGGTGCCACGATCGGCCTTGTCGATGGTCGCGACCTCAAACTCGCCCTCGCCCTTGGAGGACCAGTGCACGCCTTCGCTCGGGGCGAGGCCGGCACGGCGGCTGAACACTTCAACGTGATCGGCAACGATGAACGCGGAATAGAATCCGACGCCGAACTGACCGATCAGGTGGGAATCCTTCTTCTGGTCGCCAGACAGGTTTTTCATGAAATCGGCGGTGCCGGACTTGGCGATGGTGCCCAAGTGCGTGATCACCTCGTCGCGGCTCATGCCGATACCGTTGTCTTCGAGGGTGACGGTCTTGGCGTCCTTGTCGAAGCTCACACGGATTTTCAGCTCGGCGCCGCCCTCCAGCAGTTCTGGCTTGGACAGCGCTTCGAAACGTAATTTGTCGACAGCGTCGGAGGCGTTCGAAATCAGCTCGCGGAGGAAAATTTCCTTATTCGAATACAGCGAGTGAATCATCAGGTGCAGCAGTTGCTTCACCTCGGTCTGGAAGCCCAGGGTTTCCTTTTGAGTTTCCACGCTCATGGTCATCAAACTCCAAGTGGATGGTGGTGTCCGCCTCGCAGAGAATGGCGGCGGGATGTCCACAAGGTGGGGGCAACGTTGATGATTTCAAGGGCCGCTGGACCTTGAGGGCGCCGGGATCTTGAAATGGGCACGGGCGGTGGCAATGGGTTCGGCTTCGGACTCTTGCCAGGCCGTGACCGCCACGTTGGCCACGCGCCGCCCTTGGCGCCAGACCTGGCACCGGGCAAAGGTGTCGCGGAACTGCCCGGCACGCAGGTAATCCAGGGAAAAATCGATGATCTTCGGCACACCGGTCGCACGGGTGGCAATCAGCAGATGAACGGCGGCCGACAGCTCCATGAATCCGGCGATGACCCCGCCGTGGATAGCGGGCAGTAAAGGGTTACCGATGTTGTCTTTATTGGCCGGCAGGCGAAACAGCAGATCATCACCCTGGCGGGTGCATTCGACGCCGATGAGCCGCGCATAGGGAATCGAAGCCAGCAGCATCGCGACGTCACCCTGCTCGCAAGCCTGGCGCAGTTGCACCTCGGTAAGATCGGTCATGGTGTCAGCGCGGCAGCCGTGGGGCCGCCTCCCTTGAGTCCCCGGGCGCTATCGCCCAGGCGCATGAAAGTACCCACAACGTGGGCAATGGGCTGCTCGGGATCATCCTGATAGGCAAATCCCCGGCTGAAAATCACATCCGGCGTCACCCGATAGCATTGGGCGAAGCCATAGATGGCCTTGTTGGGCCTGGCAGCGTGCATGTAGTCGATGCGCAGGTCCAATGTCGGGCAGACTTCGAATTGCGGCAGTACACATAAGGTCGACATGCCGCAGGCGGTGTCCATCAATGAAGTCAGCGCTCCGCCATGGACAATGCCCGTCAGGGGATTGCCGACAAGATGCGCGCTGTAGGGCAACTCCAGCGTCAACCCATCGCGACTGGCGCTGTGCAGTTTGATGCCCAGCACGTGGCAATGCCTGAGCGCCGATAAAAAACGGGTCGCGCGCTCAAAAACGGGATCTTCAGCCATTGACCGATAACTCCTTCAGGGACTTTCAGGTGCACCCGGCAAAGTTCCATCGGTGTGCAAAGTTATATATCTAACGAGCGAGAGGAACTTAACCCTGAGGGCACGGTTCAAAAGGCCAGTAGTTATATCCATAAGGAGAAACACCCCATGCGTAAGACTTTAGCTATTGCCTTGATGTTGGCCGCCTCTCTCGGTCTCGCTGCCTGCGATAAAAAATCCGAGGACAAGGCTCAAGATGCCCAACAACACGCTGAACAAGCTCAGCAAGACATGAACAAAGCACAGGATAAAGTGAACGACGCGGCGAAAGAAAACGCCGAAGCCGCCAAAGATCAGGCTGAATCGAACAATGCCGCGCAACAGGAACAAGCCCCTGCCGACGCGCCTAAAACCAACTGATACGGTTTTAGCAGTAAAAGAAAACCCGCCTGGTGCGGGTTTTCTTTTGCCTGCGATTCAACCAGTCACGCCGTCAGGCGGTTTCCTTGCCGGTTTCGGGCGCTGGCGCCTCGGTAGGCGTATAGACCATGACGTCCAGCACGTCCGAATGGAACTCGCGCTGATACAACACAAAGACCACGCCGGCGCTCATCAACATGAACAACCACGGGCTGACGAACCAGGCCAACATGGTCATGCCGAAATAATAGGAACGCAAACCGAAGTTGAACTGGTTGGCCGCCATGGAAATAACCCGCGCCGCCCTCGAAGCAAAGGCCTTGCGCTCAAGCTCGGACACGTGCCGCTCACCGATCATCGGCGCCGACCCCACAAGGACGGCGGCGAAATTGTATTGGCGCATGCACCAGCTGAACGTGAAGAACGCATAGACGAACACCAACGCCAGACACAGCAGCTTCACTTCCGCCATGCCTTGGGAGGCCTGCTGCACCAGCGGCAGGTCAGCCAGCAACGAAACCGCTCGATCAGACGCTCCGAGCACCGTCAGGATACCCGCCAGGATAATCAACGTACTGGAGGCAAAAAACGACGCGTTGCGCTCCAGGTTGCCGATCACGCTGGCGTCGGCGATGCGGTTGTCGCGCAGCAACATGCGTCGCATCCAGTCTTCACGGTACAAATGCATAACGCTGGCCAAGCATGCCGTGTCGCGAGCCTTCCAGGAGGCATACCGGGTATAACCGGCCCAGCAGATGACGAACCATACCGCGGCCAGGAGATGGATCAGGTTGGCTTGGATGAATGACATGCAATTCCCTGTGGCAGAAACAAAATCGGTGGCAATAGTATCAGCGAACCCTGTGGGAGACACCGCGGGCAAAAAAATGCCCCGTATCGACTGATACGGGGCATTTCGGTCTTATCGGTGAGCTGCAGCGAGACGCTTAAGCCAAGGCTTCGCTGCGCTTGCCCAGCAACCGATCGCACACCACAGCGACCGCCAGGGTCATGACCGAAGGCACCAGCCACGCCAGGCCTTGCTCGCTCAACGGCAGATGGGCCAGTTGCGCCGGCATCCAATCCGCCAGCCCTGCCCCCTTGAGCGCATCGATCAAGCCGAACAGGAACGACACCAGCATGACCGGGCCGACGATCCGACCTTGCTCGTGCCAGAAATCCTTGCAGAAGCTCAAGGCCACCAGCGCGATACAAGGTGGATAGATCGCAGTCAGGACCGGGATCGAGAAGGCAATCAGCTTGGTCAGGCCCAGGTTGGACACCAGCAGCGAAAATGCCGCGAGGATGATCACCAAGGTCTTGTAGGACAGCGGCAGTACACGGCTGAAGTACTCGGCGCAGGCGCAGGTCAGGCCGACGGCGGTCACCAGGCATGCCAGGGAAATCAACACCGCAAGGAAGCCGCTGCCCAGGCTGCCGAAGGTGTGCTGTACGTAGGCGTGCAACACAGCGGCGCCGTTGGTCGCGCCCGCCGCCACTTCGTGGCTACCGGAGCCCAGGCGGAACAGGCTGACATAGACCAGCGCCAGCCCCACACCGGCAATCAGCCCGGCGATGATGGCGTAACGGGTGATCAAGGCCGGCGACTCGACGCCCCGAGAACGGATGGCGTTGACGATAACAATGCCGAACACCAGAGCGCCGAGGGTATCCATGGTCAGGTAACCATTGATGAAGCCTTGGGAAAACGGAGCCGCCACGTACTCGGGTGTCGCCACGCCGATATCGCCTGCGGGCAGGGCAAACGCAGCGATGCCGAGCACGGCCAGGGCGATGATTTTCAGCGGCGCGAGAAAGCGCCCGACGGTATCGAGCAGGCGCCCTGGATAGAGCGAAATGAAGAACACCAGCAGGAAGTACACCGCGCTATAGAGAAACAGCGCCAACGGACTTTCGCCGGTCAGCGGCGCCAGGCCTACTTCAAACGATACGGTGGCGGTTCGGGGCGTGGCGAACAGCGGGCCGACCGCCAGGTAGCAGACTGCCGCCAGCAAGCCACCGGCAATCTTGCCGATTGGGCTGCTCAACGCGTCCATCGCGCCACCGACTTTCGCCAGCGCAACGACGGTGATCACCGGCAACCCAACCGCAGTGATCAGGAAGCCCAACGCCGCCATCCAGACATGAGGCCCGGACTGCAAACCAACGATAGGCGGGAAGATGATATTGCCGGCCCCGACGAACAGGGCAAATGTCATGAAACCAAGCGCCAGGATGTCCTGACCTTTCAACACTTTCATTAAGGAAACCACACTACTGAATCGGAATTTAGAGAGGGATTTCCCTGAAGGGTGAGGGAAATGCTGCCGATCCGTATGGGATCGACCCGTTGAGCGCATCGCCGCCTTGTGGGCCGCAGTCGCAAAATTGGCCGCCAGACTAACGAATTTGGCGGAAAAACGCACTGTTACAGGGCGAACTATCCGATACACGACGTTTCTGTGTCGCGTTTACGTATCTATTTTTCCGGCTAACCGGGTTCGCACAAGGGCAAACGCGACCCAATGCCAGAAACGACAAAGGCCACCCGAAGGTGGCCTTTGTTGCTGAAACAAAAAAGTCAGCCGAAGCTTACTTCTTCATTTCCCAGCCAGTCAGCTCGGCCAGGGCCTTGCCGATGTCTGCCAGCGAACGCACGGTTTTCACGCCTGCGTCTTGCAGCGCAGCGAACTTCTCGTCTGCAGTGCCTTTGCCGCCAGAGATGATTGCGCCAGCATGGCCCATGCGCTTGCCTGGAGGAGCAGTCACACCCGCGATGTAGGAAACAACCGGCTTGGTCACGTTGGCCTTGATGTAGGCAGCGGCTTCTTCTTCAGCGGAACCGCCGATCTCACCGATCATGACGATTGCTTCGGTCTTCGGGTCTTCCTGGAACAGCTTCAGGATGTCGATGAAGTTGGAGCCTGGGATCGGGTCACCGCCGATGCCGACGCAGGTCGACTGACCGAAACCGGCGTCAGTGGTCTGCTTCACGGCTTCGTAAGTCAGGGTACCGGAACGGGAAACGATACCGACCTTGCCTGGCAAGTGAATGTGACCTGGCATGATGCCGATCTTGCATTCGCCTGGAGTGATCACGCCTGGGCAGTTAGGGCCGATCAGGGTGATACCCAGTTCGTCGCACTTGACCTTGGCTTCCAGCATGTCGATGGTCGGGATGCCTTCGGTGATGCAAACGATCAGCTTGATGCCGCCGAACGCTGCTTCAAGGATGGAGTCCTTGCAGAAAGGAGCTGGAACGTAGATCACGCTGGCGGTGGCGCCAGTGGCCGCTACGGCGTCTTTCACGGTGTTGAAGACAGGCAGGCCCAGGTGTTCGGTGCCGCCCTTGCCCGGAGTTACGCCGCCAACCATCTGGGTGCCGTACTCGATGGCTTGCTGGGTGTGGAAACTACCTTGCGAACCGGTAATGCCCTGGCAGATAACCTTGGTGTCTTTGTTGATCAGGACGCTCATTATTTGCCCTCCGCAGCTTTAACGACTTGTTGAGCAGCGTCGGTCAGGCTGGTAGCAGCGATGATGTTCAAACCGCTTTCTGCCAGTACTTTAGCGCCCAGCTCAGCGTTGTTGCCTTCGAGGCGAACAACAACCGGGATTTTCACGCCGACTTCTTTCACGGCGCCGATGATGCCTTCGGCAATCATGTCGCAACGAACGATGCCGCCGAAGATGTTGACCAATACTGCAGCGACGTTGGTGTCGGACAGGATGATCTTGAACGCTTCGGTAACGCGTTCCTTGGTAGCACCGCCGCCCACGTCGAGGAAGTTGGCTGGCTTGCCGCCGTGCAGGTTGACGATGTCCATGGTACCCATGGCCAGGCCGGCACCGTTGACCATGCAGCCGATGTTGCCTTCCAGGGCTACGTAGTTCAGTTCGAACTTGGCAGCGTGCGCTTCGCGCGGATCGTCTTGCGACGGATCGTGGAAAGTCTTCAGCTTAGGCTGACGGTACATGGCGTTGGCGTCGATGTTGATCTTGGCATCGAGGCAGTGCAGATCGCCGTCGGCCTTGATCACCAGCGGATTCACTTCCAGCAGTGCCAGGTCGTGGTCCTGGAACAGCTTGGCCAGGCCTACGAAGATCTTGGCGAACTGAGTGACCTGCTTACCTTCCAGGCCCAGCTGGAATGCCAGCTCGCGACCCTGGAACGGCTGTGCGCCAACCAGTGGATCGATGGTGGCCTTGAGGATTTTCTCAGGGGTGTCGTGAGCGATTTTCTCGATGTCCACGCCACCTTCGGTGGAAGCCATGAACACGATGCGGCGGCTCGAACGGTCAACGACAGCGCCCAGGTACAGCTCTTTAGCGATATCAGTGCACGATTCAACCAGGATCTTGGTGACTGGCTGACCGTTGGCGTCGGTCTGGTAGGTCACCAGACGCTTGCCCAGCCACTGCTGTGCGAAGGCTTTGGCGTCTTCTTTGCTGCGAACCAGCTTGACGCCGCCCGCTTTACCGCGACCACCGGCGTGAACCTGGGCTTTGACGACCCATTCGCTGCCGCCGATTTTGTCGCAAGCTTCTGCTGCCGCTTCCGGGGTGTCTACAGCGTAGCCGGTGGATACTGGCAGGCCGTACTCAGCGAACAGCTGCTTACCCTGATACTCGTGAAGATTCATGCTTATTACCGTCTTCGTTAGGTACTGCGCATTCGGTGCTGCACCGTTGTGGTGCCGCACCACCTGTGACTGCTGCTTGCGTAGCGTTCCGGTCAACCGGTGCTGCTACGCAAGGCTGCGTCCAGCGGACATTCCGCGGTGAGTCTTGCGCGCAAGGCTCACGACGGGCCGATACCGCCGTGGTTTCTTATTATCTATTAACGCTTCTTGCGGTTGGCCACGTGGATGGCGCCGCCATTCACAGCCAGGGCCGCTTCGTGCAAGGCTTCGGACAGGGTCGGATGGGAAAAGACCATCATGCCCAGGTCCTCGGCGCTGGTGCCGAATTCCATACCGATCGCGCCTTGCTGGACCAGCTCGGCAGCGCTTGGGCCGATGACGTGAACGCCCAATACGCGATCCGTCTTGGCATCGGCGATGACTTTCACGAAACCACCGGTATCGTTGGCTGCCATGGCACGGCCACTGGCGGCGAACGGGAAGGTGCCGACGTTAACTTCAACGCCTTCGGCTTTCAAGGCCTGCTCGGTTTTACCAACCCATGCGATTTCCGGGTGGGTGTAGATAACCGACGGGATCAGGTCGTAGTTCATCTGGGCCTTGTGGCCCTTGATGCGCTCGACGACCATGATGCCTTCTTCGGAAGCCTTGTGGGCCAGCATCATGCCGCGAACCACGTCACCGATGGCGAAGACGCCCGGTACGGCGGTTGCGCAATGGTCATCGACCGCGATGAAACCGCGCTCGTCGATTTCCACGCCGCAATCGGCGGACAGCAGGTCGGTGGTCACTGGACGACGGCCGACGGCCACGATCAGCTTGTCAAAGGTGATGGTCTGTTCGCCGTTGGCGTCGGTGTAGTTCACCACGACTTCGTCGCCGTTGACCTTGGAGCCGGTCACGCGGGCGCCCAGTTTGATGTCCAGGCCTTGCTTGGTCAGGGTCTTCAGCGCTTCCTTGGAAACCGCGGCGTCGGCGGCCATCAGGAAGGTGTCGAGGGCTTCGAGCACGGTCACTTCAGCGCCCAGGCGCGACCATACCGAACCCAGCTCGAGGCCGATCACGCCAGCGCCGATCACGCCCAGGCGTTTTGGCACGGTCTGGAATTCCAGGGCGCCGGTGGAATCGACAATCACGTTCTGGTCGACTGGAGCAGGCGGGATGTCGATCGGACGCGAGCCTGGCGCCAGGATGACATTTTCGGCTTCGATCACTTCAACCGAGCCGTCCGGCTTGGTCACTTCGACTTTCTTGCCCATCAGCAGCTTGCCGTGGCCTTCGATGGAGGTCACGCCGTTGGCCTTGAACAGGGTGGCGACACCGCTGGTCAGGTTCTTGACGATGCCAGCCTTTCGGCCAACCATCGCGGCGACGTCCATTTTCACTTCACCGGTAGAGATACCGTGAACGTTGAAGCTTTCTTTCGCTTCCTTGTATTTCCAGGAGCTGTCCAGCAGCGCCTTGGAAGGAATGCAACCGACGTTCAGGCAAGTACCGCCCAAGGCCTGTTTGCCTTCCTTGTCGGTGTATTTCTCGATGCAGGCAGTGGTAAGGCCCAGTTGCGCAGCCTTGATGGCCGCTACGTAGCCACCAGGGCCCGCACCAATCACTACCACGTCGAATTTCTGAGTCATGAGTCATTCCTTTTCGAATCAAACCGGACGATCACTTGTGATGACCGTCGAGGGACGAAACCGGTTGTTTCAGCAAGAGGCCGGTCGACAGACCGGCCCTCGCGGCGAAAATCAGATATCCAGCAGCAGACGAGCCGGGTCTTCAAGCAGGTTCTTGATGGTTACCAGGAACGTCACGGCTTCTTTGCCGTCGATCAGGCGGTGATCGTAGGACAGAGCCAGGTACATCATCGGACGAATCACGACCTGACCGTTGATCGCCATCGGACGCTGCAGGATGTTGTGCATGCCCAGGATAGCCGCTTGCGGCGGGTTGACGATCGGGGTCGACATCATCGAACCGAATGTACCACCGTTGGTGATGGTGAACGTACCGCCGGTCATCTCTTCGATGGACAGCTTGCCGTCACGGGCCTTCTTGCCGAAGGTAGCGATGCCGCCTTCGATTTCGGCCAGGCTCATCAGCTCGGCGTTGCGCAGGACCGGAACCACCAGGCCACGGTCGCTGGAGACCGCAACACCGATGTCGGCGTAGCCGTGGTAGACGATGTCGGAACCGTCGATCGACGCGTTGACGGCCGGGAAGCGTTTCAGCGCTTCGGTGGCAGCCTTGACGAAGAACGACATGAAGCCCAGGCGTACGCCGTTGTGGGACTTCTCGAACAGGTCCTTGTACTTAGAACGCAGGGCCATGACTTCGGTCATGTCGACTTCGTTGAACGTGGTCAGCATCGCCATGTTCGACTGGGCTTCAACCAGGCGCTCGGCGACCTTGGCACGCAGGCGGGTCATCGGAACGCGTTTTTCAACGCGGTCACCGGCAGCGAACACTGGCGCGGAAGCGGCAGGCGCGGCTGGCTTGGCCGGGGCAGCGGCTGGAGCGGCTTTCTTGGCGGCAACGGCGGCAACCACATCTTCCTTGGTCACGCGACCGCCTTTGCCGGTACCGGCAACGGAAGCGATGTTGATGCCGTTTTCTTCAGCCAGCTTGCGAGCGGCCGGAGCGGCGACTGGATCGTCTTCGCCCGAGGCAGCAGGCGCGTCGGCTTGAGCAGCAGCCGGTGCGGCAGCGGCGGCTGGAGCGGCGGCGGCAGCACCGCCCTCTTCGATGGAGCCCAGGACTTCAGCGGACAGCACGGTGTCGCCTTCGTTCTTGACGATAGCGCCCAGGACGCCGTCAGCTTCGGCCAGTACTTCCAACACGACCTTGTCGGTTTCGATGTCGACGATCAGTTCGTCGCGCTTGACCGCGTCGCCCGGTTTTTTGTGCCAGGTGGCAATGGTGCCATCGGCAACCGATTCCGGGAAAGTGGGGGCTTTGATCTCGATAGCCATTATCTGTGGTTCCTTAAATTCGGTTTCAGGTGCGCGAAGGCATTAAACGGTAAAGGCATCTTGCAGCAGTTTTTCCTGCTGCTCGGCGTGCATCGATGCATAACCACAAGCAGGTGCCGCAGACGCATCACGGCCGGCATATTCAAGGCCCAGGGCCTTGTTATGGTTGCCGATGCTGCGACGCAGGTGATGCTGGCTGCTGTACCACGCGCCTTGGTTCATCGGTTCTTCCTGACACCACACCACATGGGTGAGGTTGGTGTAAGGCGCGATGGCCTCCATCAGGTCCTCTTCCGGGAACGGGTAAAGCTGCTCGATACGCACGATGGCGATGTCTTCGCGGCCTTCGGCACGACGTTTTTCCAGCAGGTCGTAGTAGACCTTGCCGCTGCACAGGATCAGGCGAGTCACCTTCGCTGCGTCCAGGGTATCGATTTCCGAAATGACGGTCTGGAACGAGCCTTCGGCCAGGTCTTCGAGCGTGGAAATCGCCAGTTTGTGACGCAGCAACGACTTCGGTGTCAGCACGATCAGCGGCTTGCGCAGCGGACGGATGACCTGACGACGCAGCAGGTGGTAGATCTGCGCCGGGGTCGTTGGTACGCAAACCTGGACGTTGTGCTCGGCGCACAGTTGCAGGTAACGCTCCAGACGTGCCGAAGAGTGCTCCGGCCCCTGCCCTTCATAACCGTGTGGCAACAGCATGGTCAGGCCGCAGAGACGACCCCACTTGTGCTCGCCGCTGGTGATGAACTGATCGACAACCACCTGGGCACCGTTGGCGAAGTCGCCGAACTGGGCTTCCCAGATCACCAGCGCATTCGGCTCGGTGGTGGAATAGCCATATTCGAACGCCAGGACGGCTTCTTCGGACAGCAGCGAATCGTACAGGTCGAAACGTGGCTGGCCCTTGTACAGGTGTTGCAGAGGGATGTAGGTGCTGGCGTCTTTCTGGTTGTGCAGCGCCGCGTGACGGTGCGAGAAAGTGCCGCGGCCTACGTCCTGGCCGGTGATGCGAATCGGGTGACCTTCGAACGCCAGGGTCGCGTACGCCATGGTTTCGGCGTAACCCCAGTTGATCGGCAGGCCGCCGGCTTGCATCTTCTGCCGGTCTTCGTAGATCTTCGCGACCTGACGCTGGACCACAAAGCCTTCCGGGATTTCCAGCAGCTTGGCGGACAGTTCCTGCAAGGTCTTGAGATCGAAGCGCGTGTCGTGACGAGCGGTCCAGGCGTGGCCCAGGTAAGGACGCCAGTCCACGAACAGTTCCTTGTTCGGTTCCTTGACCAGGCTCTTCACAACGTGCAGGCCGTTATCCAGGGCGTTGCGATATTCATCGACTTTTTCCTGGACGCGCTCGGCATCCAGCACACCGCTCTGGGTCAGGCGCTCGGCGTACAGCTCACGGGTGGTGCGCTGCTTGGCGATCTGCTGGTACATCAGCGGCTGGGTGCCGCTTGGCTCGTCGGCCTCGTTGTGGCCGCGACGACGGTAGCAGACCAGGTCGATCACCACGTCGCGCTTGTACTGCATGCGGTAGTCGATGGCCAGCTGGGTCACGAACAGCACGGCTTCCGGGTCATCGCCATTCACATGGAGAATCGGCGCCTGGATCATTTTCGCGACGTCGGTTGCGTACTCGGTGGAACGCGAGTCCAGCGGGTTGCTGATGGTGAAACCGACCTGGTTGTTGATGACGATGTGAACCGTACCACCGGTCTTGAAACCGCGGGTCTGGGACATCTGGAAGGTTTCCATGACCACGCCTTGACCGGCGAATGCCGCGTCACCGTGGATCGAAATCGGCAATACCTTCTCACCGGTCGGATCGTTGCGACGATCCTGACGCGCACGGACGGAACCCTCGACCACCGGGGAAACGATTTCCAGGTGGGACGGGTTGAACGCCATGGCCAGGTGGACTTCGCCACCTGTGGTCATCACGTTGGACGAGAAGCCCTGGTGATACTTCACGTCACCGGAACCCAGCTCGACCTTCTTCTTGCCTTCGAACTCGTCGAACAGCTCGCGTGGGTTCTTGCCGAAAGTGTTGACCAGTACGTTCAGACGGCCACGGTGGGCCATGCCGATGACGACTTCCTTGGTGCCGTAGGAACCGGAGCGCTGGATCAGCTCGTCCAGCATCGGAATCAGGCTTTCGCCGCCTTCCAGGCCGAAACGCTTGGTGCCTGGGTATTTGGTGCCCAGGTATTTTTCCAAGCCTTCACCGGCGGTGACGCGCTCGAGCAAGTGGCTCTTGATGTCGGCGGAGTACGTCGGACGGCCACGAACGCTTTCCAGACGCTGCTGGAACCACTGGCGCTGCTCGGAATCGGTGATGTGCGTGAATTCAGCGCCGATGGTGCGGCAATATGTCTGCTGCAACGCTTCGTGAATTTCGCGTAGGCTCGCTTCCTCTTTGCCGATGAACAGGTCGCCGGCACGGAAGGTCGTATCAAGATCGGCATTGGTCAAGCCGTAATGAGTGATCGACAGGTCTGCAGGAGCAGGACGCTGCCACAGCCCCAGCGGGTCCAGCTGGGCTGCCTGGTGGCCACGCATCCGGTAGGCCTGGATCAGTCGCAGCACTTCAACTTGCTTCTTCTCATGCTCGGAGCTCACGCTGCCGGCGGAAACCGGTTGAGCGCGGCGCTGGTTCTTTGCCAGCAGCACGAAATGATCGCGAATCGTCGAGTGCGAAACATCGGTGGCAGAGTTACCGTCAGCCGGCAACTTCTGAAAGTAGGTGCGCCATTCTTCTGGCACAGCGTTAGGGTCGTGCAGGTAGAGCTCGTAGAGCTCTTCCACATAGGCAGCGTTACCACCGGAGAGGTGGGCACTGTTCCACATGCGCTGCATCACGCTTTCTTGCATGCTTGGTCACCCTCGATTAGGGGAACACCACCGGCGAAAACACCGAGCAAACTTGCAGAAGTCCGAGTGCAGCGACTAAAACAAGCCACTTAGGATCACGCTGATAGTCCGGGTACCAGCCCGGATGCCCCTGCTTGTCTCATTTCTTCAAAATAAGAACGACCGCTTTGTGAGCGGCTGTTCTGGTTATAGCCAGGACGTGGGTTGAAGCCCACGCCCTCGCCTCTACGGGTACAGCGGTTCTACGGGTACAGCAGCTGAATCACACGCCGTTTTGCAGCAGCATGTTACGTACGTGACCGATGGCCTTAGTCGGGTTCAGGCCTTTCGGGCAGACGTTGACGCAGTTCATGATCCCGCGGCAGCGGAATACGCTGAACGGGTCATCCAGTGCGGCCAGACGCTCGGACGTCTTGGTGTCACGGCTGTCTGCCAGGAAGCGGTACGCTTGCAGCAGGGCGGCCGGGCCCAGGAATTTGTCCGGGTTCCACCAGAAGGATGGGCACGAGGTCGAGCAGCAAGCACACAGGATGCACTCGTACAGACCGTCGAGCTTTTCACGCTCTTCAGGGGACTGCAGACGCTCGATGGCCGGAGCCGGCGTGTCGTTCTGCAGGAATGGCTTCACCTTCTCGTATTGCTTGTAGAAGATGCTCATATCGACGACCAGGTCACGGATGACCGGCAAACCTGGCAGCGGACGAACGATCAGCTTGTTGCCCTTGACCACGGCCGACAGCGGCGTGATGCAGGCCAGGCCGTTCTTGCCGTTGATGTTCATGCCATCGGAGCCACAAACGCCCTCGCGGCACGAGCGACGATAGGAAAAACCTTCGTCCTGCTCTTTGATCAAGGCCAGCACGTCCAGCACCATCAGGTCTTTACCACCGGTATCGACCTGGAAGTCCTGCATGAACGGCGCGGCGTCCTGATCAGGGTTGTAGCGATAAACACTGACTTGCAACATAGCGGTCACCCTTAATAAGTCCGGACTTTTGGTTCGAAAGTCGGAACAGTCTTCGGCGAGAAGTTCACGGCACGCTTGGCGACGCGTTTTTCACCTGGGAAGTACAAGGTGTGGCACAGCCAGTTTTCGTCGTCACGGTCTTCGAAGTCTTCGCGGGCGTGGGCACCACGGGACTCTTTGCGCACTTCTGCGGCGATGGCGGTGGCTTCGGCCACTTCCAGCAGGTTCTGCAGCTCCAGCGCTTCGATACGCGCAGTGTTGAACGCCTGCGACTTATCGTTGATCTTCACGTTGGCGATTCGTTCACGCAATTGTGCGAGCTGGGCAATACCCTTCTGCATGTACTCGCCGGTACGGAACACACCGAAGTAGTTCTGCATGCAGCTTTGCAGCTCGCGGCGCAGGGTGGCGACGTCTTCGCCTTCGGTGCGCTCGTTGAGGCCAGCCAGACGCTTGAGGGCCACGTCGATGTCGGTGTCGCTGGCGTCGCGGTATGCGATACCGTCGGTCAGCGCTTTTTCCAAGTGCAGGCCGGCAGCGCGGCCGAACACCACCAGGTCGAGCAGCGAGTTGCCGCCCAGGCGGTTGGCACCGTGTACCGATACGCAAGCCACTTCACCCACGGCGAACAAGCCAGGGATGATTTCGTCCACGCCTTCGGCGTTCTGAGTGATTGCCTGGCCATGAATGTTGGTGGCAACGCCGCCCATCATATAGTGGCACGTTGGAACCACTGGAACCGGCGCAACGACTGGGTCGACGTGAGCGAAGGTCTTCGACAGCTCGCAGATACCTGGCAGGCGGCTGTGCAGCACTTCCTCGCCAAGGTGGTCGAGCTTGAGCATCACGTGGTCGCCATTCGGGCCACAGCCGTTGCCGGCGATGATCTCTTTAACCATCGAACGAGCCACGACGTCGCGACCGGCAAGGTCCTTGGCGTTCGGAGCATAACGCTCCATGAAACGCTCGCCGTGCTTGTTGATCAGGTAACCGCCTTCACCACGGCAGCCTTCGGTGACCAGTACACCAGCGCCGGCGATGCCGGTCGGGTGGAACTGCCACATTTCGATGTCTTGCACCGGCACGCCAGCACGCAGGGCCATGCCAACGCCGTCACCGGTGTTGATCAGGGCGTTGGTGGTGGAGGCGTAGATACGGCCTGCACCGCCGGTCGCCAATACGGTGGCTTTCGAGCGGATGTAAGTGGTTTCGCCGGTTTCGATGCAGATCGCGATCACACCGACGAACGCGCCGTCCTGGTTTTTCACCAGGTCAACGGCGTAATACTCGTTCAGGAACGTGGTGCCGGCTTTCAGGTTGCCCTGATAAAGGGTGTGCAGCAGAGCGTGACCGGTACGGTCGGACGCCGCGCAAGTACGCGCCGCCTGGCCGCCCTTGCCGTAGTCCTTGGACTGGCCACCGAACGGACGCTGGTAGATGCGGCCGGTTTCGGTACGCGAGAACGGCAGGCCCATGTGGTCCAGCTCGAACACAGCGGCCGGGCCTTCTTGACACATATATTCGATAGCGTCCTGGTCACCGATGTAGTCGGAACCCTTGACGGTATCGTACATGTGCCAGCGCCAGTCATCGTTCGGGTCGGCCGAAGCGATGGCGCAGGTGATGCCACCCTGGGCGGACACGGTATGCGAACGGGTCGGGAAAACCTTGGTGATCACGGCAGTCTTGTGACCGCCCTGTGCCAGTTGCAGCGCAGCGCGCATGCCGGCACCGCCACCACCAATGATGATGGCGTCGAAAGAAATCGTTGGAATGTTAGCCATGAATCAGATACCCCAGAGAATCTGCACACCCCAGACGAAGTAAGCGAACATCGCAACGCCGCATACTGCCTGGAAGAGGAAACGTACGGCAGTCGCCGACTTGCCGAACGCCATCTGCGTCAGGTAGTCGGTCGCGATGGTCCACATGCCGACCCAGGCGTGGGCGCCCAGTGCGACAAGTGCCAGCAGACTGAAGATACGCATCCAGTTGTTTGCAAACAGTTCATGCCATTGGGCGTAGCCCAGGCCGGGGTTGGCGACTACATATCCAATCAGAAAGATGAAATAAGCCGCGAGAACGACCGCAGACACACGCTGCGCCATCCAGTCATACAGGCCAGAACGCGAGAGGTTCGTGACGTTGGTTACCATATCCAGACTCCTGCCAGAACGATTACCACCACCGAAACGGCGATAACGATTTTCGAGCCCAGCTTGCCGCCTTCCAGCGTCTCACCGATGCCCATGTCCATCATCAAGTGGCGCACACCGGCGACCAAGTGATACAGCAAGGCGGACAGGATGCCCCAAATCACTAGCTTGGCTAGCGGACTGGTCAGACACGCTTTCACCTGACCGAAGCCTTCTTCCGAATCGAGCGACTTGTCCAATGCATAAAGCATGATGGCCAGGCTGACGAAGAGGATGACACCGGAAATACGGTGAAGAATGGACGTGTAAGCAGTGACTGGGAGTTTGATGGTCCTTAGGTCTAGGTTTACAGGTCGTTGGCTTTTCACGGCTTTTTTTTCACACTGAAGAGCCCCTAACAATCAGGGCAAAGTTGTTGGGGCGCGCACTGGTCAGGTACTCACCACCCAGGGAGTGACGACCCCCAAGAAAGCAGGCCCAAAAGCCCCTGGCGGTCGGTGGCCGAGTATAGACAGTTAGGCTACTAATGACAACGCGTTCACCTTCCCCTAATAGCGCATTGCACATATGAGGCAAAAGGCGTAAACGGCAGGCAATTTCGCGGAAAAAGTCCGGTTAAAGCCTTCTGGAGCAAGACTTTAGGCAAATTGACATTCGGATTTATCTCACTATAGTGGTGCGGGCCCTGCGTGGGGGGTCTGTCTGATGATTCCAAGCATTAATAGGAGGCCACATGGCTGACAAAAAAGCGCAGTTGATCATCGAGGGCGCAGCCCCCGTCGAGCTGCCCATTTTAACCGGCACCGTTGGTCCCGATGTAATCGACGTACGGGGCCTGACGGCCACGGGCCGTTTCACCTTTGACCCAGGTTTCATGTCGACCGCCTCGTGCGAATCGAAAATCACCTATATCGACGGCGACAACGGCATCCTGCTGCACCGCGGCTACCCGATCGAGCAACTGGCTGAAAAATCGGACTACCTGGAAACCTGCTACCTGCTGCTCAACGGCGAATTGCCGACCGCAGAGCAAAAGGCCCAGTTCGTCAGCACCGTGAAGAACCACACCATGGTTCATGAACAGTTGAAGACCTTCTTCAACGGCTTCCGTCGCGATGCCCACCCGATGGCCGTCATGTGCGGCGTTGTCGGTGCCCTCTCGGCCTTCTACCACGACTCCCTGGACATCAATAACCCCCAGCATCGCGAAATCTCCGCGATCCGCCTGGTGGCGAAGATGCCGACCCTGGCAGCCATGGTCTACAAGTACTCCATGGGCCAGCCCATGATGTACCCGCGCAACGACCTGACCTATGCAGAGAACTTCCTGCATATGATGTTCAACACCCCGTGCGAGATCAAACCGATCAGCCCGGTGCTCGCCAAGGCCATGGACCGGATCTTCATCCTCCACGCCGACCACGAGCAGAACGCCTCCACGTCCACCGTGCGCCTGGCCGGTTCGTCGGGTGCCAACCCGTTCGCCTGTATCGCCGCCGGTATCGCCGCGCTCTGGGGCCCTGCCCACGGCGGTGCGAACGAAGCGGTACTGACCATGCTCGATGAAATCGGCGATGTCTCCAACATCGACAAGTTCATCGCCAAGGCCAAGGACAAGAACGATCCGTTCAAGCTGATGGGCTTCGGTCACCGGGTCTACAAGAACCGCGACCCACGCGCCACCGTCATGAAGCAGACCTGCGACGAAGTGCTCAAGGAACTGGGGATCAAGAACGATCCGCAACTCGAACTGGCCATGCGCCTGGAAGAGATCGCCCTGACCGACCCGTACTTCATCGAGCGCTCGCTGTACCCGAACGTCGACTTCTACTCGGGGATCATCCTCAAGGCGATCGGCATTCCAACCAGCATGTTCACCGTGATCTTCGCCCTGGCGCGGACCGTCGGCTGGATCTCTCACTGGAAGGAAATGCTCTCCAGCCCGTACAAGATCGGCCGCCCACGCCAGCTGTACACCGGCTACGAGTCGCGTGACATCACCAAGCTGGAAGACCGCAAGTAAGACCTGCCTTGCGATAGGTCCCAAGCTGCACTGAAACAGCCCCCGCTTCTTATATAAGAGCGGGGGCTGTTTTGTTTATGCCTCTTTTAATCTGATCCGGTAACTGCATTGGCAGACCCGGCGCCATCGCGAGCAAGCTCGCTCCCGCAGGATGAACGTGCTCCAGTGTGGGAGCGAGCTTGCTCGCGATGGGGGCAGGCCTGCCTTCCATAAACCTTACACAAAAAAATACCCCAGCCTCTCGACCGGGGTATTTCTTCAAGCACTTACCTCTGCATCAGTGGTTCACCGCCCCACTCGCCCCCAGGCCAGTCTGCGAACGCACGAACTGCGGGAAGAACAGCGCCCGCTCGTTGACGCCTTCGGCCGACTTGTCGGTAACGGAGAAGAACCAGATGCCAACGAACGCGATGATCATCGAGAACAGCGCAGGGTATTCGTACGGGAAGATCGCCTTCTCGTGACCCATGATCTGTACCCAGATGGTCGGGCCGAGCACCATCAGGCCCACGGCACTGATCAGGCCCAGCCAGCCACCGATCATGGCGCCACGGGTGGTCAGCTTCTTCCAGTACATCGAAAGCAGCAGCACCGGGAAGTTGCAGCTTGCCGCGATGGAGAACGCCAGGCCCACCATGAACGCGATGTTCTGCTTCTCGAACAGGATGCCCAGGCCGATCGCCAGCACTGCCAGGGCAATGGTGGTGATCTTCGAGACGCGAATCTCGTCCTTCTCGTTGGCCTTGCCCTTCTTGATCACGCTGGCATACAGGTCATGGGACACCGCCGAAGCACCGGCCAGGGTCAGGCCCGCTACCACCGCCAGGATGGTCGCGAACGCCACCGCCGAGATGAAGCCCAGGAAGATGCTGCCGCCAACCGCGTTGGACAGGTGCACCGCCGCCATGTTGTTGCCGCCCAGCAAGGCACCCGCCGCGTCCTTGAAGGCCGGGTTGGTGCTGACCAGCAGGATCGCGCCGAAGCCGATGATGAAGGTCAGGATGTAGAAGTAGCCGATGAAGCCAGTGGCATACAGCACGCTCTTGCGAGCTTCCTTGGCGTCGCTCACGGTGAAGAAGCGCATCAGGATGTGCGGCAGGCCAGCGGTACCGAACATCAGCGCCAGGCCAAGGGAGAAGGCCGAGATCGGATCCTTCACCAAGCCACCGGGGCTCATGATCGCCTCGCCTTTAGGGTGAACCTTGACCGCTTCGGCAAACAGCATGTTGAAGTCGAAGTTGACGTGCTTCATGACCATCAGGGCCATGAACGACGCACCCGACAGCAACAGCACCGCCTTGATGATCTGCACCCAGGTCGTCGCCAGCATGCCGCCGAACAGTACATAGAGGCACATCAGGATACCGACCAGGATCACCGCAACGTGGTAGTCCAGGCCGAACAGCAGCTGGATCAGCTTGCCGGCACCGACCATTTGCGCGATCAGGTAGAACGCCACCACCACCAGCGAGCCGCTGGCGGACAAGGTGCGGATCTGGGTTTGCCCGAGGCGATAGGACGCCACGTCGGCAAAAGTGTATTTACCCAGGTTACGCAGGCGCTCTGCGATCAGGAACAGGATGATTGGCCAGCCCACCAGGAAGCCGATGGAGTAGATCAGGCCATCGTAGCCGGAGGTGAATACCAGCGCGGAAATCCCAAGGAAGGACGCCGCCGACATGTAGTCGCCCGCAATCGCCAGGCCGTTCTGAAAGCCGGTGATCTTGCCGCCGGCCGCATAGTAGTCGGCCGCCGAGTTGTTTTTCTTGGAAGCCCAGTAGGTGATGTACAGGGTCGCGCCCACGAAGGCCACGAACATCAAGATAGCCGGGACGTTGAGGGGTTGTCTCTGCACGGCGCCGGTCAGGGCGTCAGCCGCCCAGGCACCCGGTGCAAATGCTGCAATGCTCAAAAGAGCCAGTAGACGCCGGATCATTGCTGAGCCTCCTTGAGAATCGCATTGTTCAGGTCGTCAAATTCGCCGTTGGCGCGTCGCACGTAGATGCCGGTCAGGACGAAGGCCGACAGAATCAAGCCAATCCCGATAGGGATACCCCAGGTGATGGTCGACTCGGGCGACATCTTGGCCCCGAGAATATGCGGCCCATAGGCGATCAGAAGAATGAAGCCGGAATACAGCCCTAGCATGATCGCCGAGAGAATCCAGGCGAACTTCTCTCGCTTTTTCACCAGCTCCTTGAAGCGCGGGCTGTTTTGAATCGAGAGGTAAATGCTGTCGTTCATTGTTTTTATCCTCGCAGCACAGATTTATTTGGTACCGCTCTACTCTATGCGGCTGAAGGCCAGGTTCCAGACGACCTTAGTATTAGAACGACATGACGGTTGCGCCAGTTTTCCGCACATTTCCATAATCACCCTCCTGTGGGAGCGAGCTTGCTCGCGATAGCGGTGTGTCTGCTTGCATCTCTGTCGAATGTTGCGTCGTCATCGCGAGCAAGCTCGCTCCCACAGTGTTTTGAGGAGAATCCAGGAATCGCGGGCACAAAAAAGCCGCATGACACAACGTCATGCGGCTTTTGGAACAGTCAAACCAGGCCGATTACTTGCCGGTCCACTCCTTCACGCGGTCCGGGTGCTTGGCGACCCAATCCTTGGCGGCGGCGTCCGGCTTGGCGCCTTCCTGGATCGCCAGCATGACTTCGCCGATTTCGTCTTTCGAGGCCCACTGGAACTTCTTCAGGAATTCGGCCACTTCTGGCGCCTTGGTGCCCAATTCCTTGCTGCCGATGCTGTTCACGGTTTCAGCCGCGCCGTAGACGCCTTTAGGGTCGTCCAGGAAGCGCAGTTTCCACTTGGCGAACATCCAGTGCGGCACCCAACCGGTGACGGCGATGGACTCGTTCTTTTTCTCGGCACGGGTCAGCTCGGCGATCATGCCGGCGCCGGAACTGGCCTTGAGTTGATAGCCGGTCAGGTCGTAGTCCTTGATGGCCTGGTCGGTCTTGAGCATTACGCCTGAACCGGCGTCGATGCCAACGATGCGCTTCTTGAAGGAGTCATCTGTCTTCAGGTCTTCGAGCGACTTGGCCTTGACATACTCCGGTACGATCAGGCCGATCTTCGCGTCCTTGAAGTTGGGACCGTAGTCGACGACCTGGTCTTTGTTCTTCGTCCAGTAATCGCCGTGGGTCACCGGCAGCCAGGCCGACAGCATCGCATCGAGCTTTCCGGTGGCAACGCCCTGCCACATGATCCCGGTCGCGACAGCCTGCAACTTCACATCGTAGCCAAGTTTTTGCTTGATCACTTCGGCGGCCACGTGAGTGGTCGCAACGCTGTCGGACCAACCGTCAACGTAGCCAATGCTCAGGGTTTTGGTTTCGGCGCTGGCCAAGGTGGAGCTGATCGCCAGTACCAGTGCGGCACCTGCGCCCAAGAGTCGTCGCATCTTCATCGTTACTTCCCCGAAAGTGCTGCGCCCGGCGGATGCCGAGCGGCTTCAACGTATTGTTATGGTGCCCAGCGCCCCCATCACGCTCGCCTGCAAACCGCTCCGAACGCCAGTGGAGTACTGACCGACTGATCATCAACCTGCGCCGATCTGGAACCTGCTCTGTCTGCGACGCCGAAGCAGCGAGAAACGACATCAGAAAGCCAGCAACCCATCTAACCGGTTTAGCAGGGTCATTTTCGCCCAAACTTTGCATGCCAGTACCAGGAAGCTGGCGGCTCCACTAGCCGCCTCCACGCTCCAACGTGTATTGTCCCGCTACTGTCGCGCCTCGCACGCGCTTGTTTTGCAGCCGTCATGGCACTTGGCTTCACTTCGATGGTCATAGGCTGCGAACCTCATTCGGCACCTTCCTCTAAGGGATCCAGTCATGCTCCGTTCCTTGCGCTTCGCTGCCCTCCTCGGCGGCCTTATCCTGAGTGCGTCCGCGCTGGCGGTGGATGTCGACGCCGCCAGCTATGGCTACCCCCTGACCAACCCGTTCGAGGCGACGATCGCGACAACGCCGCCAGACCTTAGACCGGAACTGCCGCTGAACGAAGACATCGACCAGGCGGACTACAACGTCACCCTGCGCCCCGAACGGGAGTTCATCCTGCCGGACAATTTCTGGCCGGTGAAAAGCCTCACCTACCGCATGGCCACCCAGGACAAACCGGCGCCGCTGATCTTCCTGATCGCCGGCACCGGCGCGCGGTATGACAGCACGCTCAACGAATACCTCAAGCGCCTCTATTACAAGGCCGGTTACCACGTGGTGCAGCTGTCTTCGCCCACCAGCTTCGACTTCATGAGCGCCGCTTCGCGCTTCGCCACACCGGGCATCACCAAGGAAGATGCCGAAGACATGTATCGAGTGATGCAGGCCGTGCGCGCGCAAAATCCAAAAGTGCCCGTGACCGAGTACTACCTGACCGGCTACAGCCTCGGCGCACTGGACGCAGCGTTCGTCGCGCACCTGGACGAAACCCGACGCAGCTTCAACTTCAAGAAAGTGCTGCTGCTCAACCCACCGGTGAACCTCTATACCTCGATCACCAACCTGGACAAGCTGGTCCAGACCGAGGTCAAGGGCATCAACAGCACCACCACGTTCTATGAACTGGTCCTGAACAAGCTGACCCGCTACTTCCAGCAAAAAGGCTACATCGACCTCAACGATGCGCTGCTCTACGACTTTCAGCAGTCCAAGCAGCACTTGAGCAACGAGCAGATGGCGATGCTGATCGGCACGTCGTTCCGTTTCTCGGCGGCCGACATCGCCTTCACTTCGGATTTGATCAATCGTCGCGGCCTCATCACCCCGCCCAAGTTTCCGATCACCGAGAGCACCAGCCTGACGCCATTCCTCAAGCGCGCGCTGCAATGCGACTTCGATTGTTATCTCACCGAGCAGGTGATCCCGATGTGGCGAGCACGCACTGACGGCGGCAGCCTGCTGCAACTGGTTGACCAGGTCAGTCTCTATGCACTGAAGGATTACTTGCAGGCCAGCCCGAAGATCGCGGTCATGCACAACGCCGACGATGTGATCCTCGGTCCGGGTGACCTGGGCTTCCTGCGCAAGACCTTTGGTGATCGCCTGACGGTCTACCCGCTGGGCGGCCATTGCGGCAACCTTAACTATCGCGTCAACAGCGACGCCATGCTGGAGTTCTTCCGTGGCTAAATACCTCCTGCTGATCGCCGCGTTAATGAGCGCGGGCATGGTCCACGCCGATAACAGCAAGGCCGACGCGCCTGTGGTGGTGGACTCGGACGGCTTCAAGGAGCCGCTGACCAAACTCAAGTTCAACCCGGGCCTGGATCAACGGGAATTCGAACGCTCGACGCTCAACGCGCTGAACGTCTACGACCCGTTGGAATCCTGGAACCGACGCGTCTACCACTTCAATTACCGCTTCGACCAGTGGGTGTTCCTGCCCGTGGTCGACGGCTATCGCTACATCACCCCAAGCTTTGTGCGCACCGGGGTCAGCAATTTCTTCAATAACCTGGGGGACGTGCCGAACCTGATGAACAGCCTGCTGCAATTCAAGGGCAAGCGTTCGATGGAAACCACGGCGCGGCTGCTACTCAACACCACCGTCGGCATCGCCGGCCTGTGGGACCCGGCCACCGCCATGGGCCTGCCGCGCCAGAGCGAAGACTTCGGCCAGACCCTTGGCTTCTACGGCGTACCGGGCGGTGCGTACTTCGTCCTGCCGATTTTCGGCCCTTCGAACCTGCGCGACACGTCGGGCTTGTTGGTGGACTACACGGCGGAATCGGCGATCAACTTCCTCAACGTCTCGGAGGTCAGCTCCAACCACCCGGAACTGTTGTTGCTGCGCGGCGTGGACAGGCGCTACCAGACGAGCTTCCGCTACGGCCAGCTGAATTCGCCGTTCGAGTATGAAAAGGTGCGGTACGTGTATACCGAGTCGCGGAAGTTGCAGATCGCCGAGTAACGTTCGGAGACCGCAAAACCACTGTGGGAGCGAGCTTGCTCGCGATAGCAGTCTGTCAGGCAACATTAATGTTGGATGTCAGACCGTCATCGCGAGCAAGCTCGCTCCCACAGTTGTAATGCGTTGGCAGACTCAGCCTTTCAGCGCTTTCCAGATTTTGCCCACGACGAGCACACCCGCCAACACCATCGCCCCCGCGACAATTCCCGCCACCGCATTGAGCAGCATTGGCACGATGAACCCGGCGCCACCGGCACTCGCGGCAACGCCTTCGATCCAGTGATGCACCGCCGGCACGCCATGGGTGAGGATGCCGCCGCCCACCAGGAACATCGCTGCCGTGCCGATCACCGACAGGCTTTTCATCATGTAAGGCGCTGCGCGCAGGATCGCCCCACCAATGCTCTTGGCGGCCTGCCCTGGCTTCTGGGTCAGCCACAAGCCCAGGTCATCGAGCTTGACGATTCCCGCCACCAGACCGTACACGCCGACGGTCATGACAATGGCGATGCCCGACAGCACGATCACCTGCTGGGTCAACGGCGCATCGGCAACAGTGCCGAGAGTAATGGCGATGATCTCCGCCGAGAGGATGAAGTCGGTACGCACCGCGCCCTTGATCTTGTCCTTTTCGAAGGCGACCAGATCGACCGCTGGATCCGCCACCGCCTCGACCAGTTGCGCGTGTTCGGCCTGGTCCTCGGACTTGCTGTGAAGGAATTTGTGGGCGAGTTTTTCGAACCCTTCGAAACACAGGTAGGCGCCGCCGACCATCAACAACGGCGTCACCAGCCAAGGGACGAAGGCACTGATGGCCAGCGCCGACGGCACCAGGATCAGCTTGTTGATAAAGGATCCCTTCGCCACCGCCCAGACCACTGGCAGCTCCCGCTCGGCACGCACGCCTGACACCTGCTGGGCATTGAGCGCCAGGTCATCGCCCAGCACGCCGGCGGTTTTCTTGGCGGCCATCTTGGTCATCAATGCCACATCGTCGAGCACGGTAGCGATGTCGTCGATCAAAACCAGCAAACTGCTTCCAGCCATGGGGGGCTCCTTGAACAAATAATGCTGCGAAGCATAGCGCGAGCCGCGCATCCTAGGGGCATTCTTGAGCGTCGCGCGAGGCCGGTGCTACCATGCGCAACCGCCAGAACCGGCAAGGAAACCCAGGGTTTATGAGCACTATCCGCGAGCGCAACAAAGAACTGATCCTGCGTGCCGCCAGCGAAGAATTTGCCGACAAGGGCTTCGCCGCGACCAAAACCAGCGACATCGCGGCCAAGGCGGGCCTGCCCAAACCCAACGTCTACTACTATTTCAAGTCCAAGGAAAACCTCTATCGCGAGGTCTTGGAAAGCATCATCGAACCCATCCTCCAAGCCTCGACACCGTTCAACGCCGATGGCGAGCCGGGCGAAGTGCTGAGCCACTACATCCGCTCCAAGATCCGTATCTCACGCGACCTGCCCTTCGCCTCGAAAGTCTTCGCCAGCGAAATCATGCACGGCGCCCCGCACCTGAGCGCGGACCTGGTGGAACAGCTCAACGCCCAGGCCCGGCACAACATCGACTGCATCCAGACCTGGATCGACCGCGGCCAGATCGCCCCCCTCGACCCCAACCACCTGATGTTCAGCATCTGGGCCGCCACCCAGACCTACGCCGATTTCGACTGGCAGATCAGCGCCGTGACCGGCAAGGCCAAGCTGGATGAAGCGGATTACGAAGCGGCGGCGCAGACGATTATCCGGTTGGTTTTGAAGGGGTGTGAGCTGGATCGCTAGCTAGGCTCGGGACCGAGTCGCCCTCATCGCGAGCAGGCTCGCTCCCACACGAGACTCAGGTTGCTTGCAGATTCTTTTTTCACCACAAAACCCCTGTGGGAGCGAGCCTGCTCGCGATGAAGGCAACTCGATTTCCAGTCAAAGCCAAATGGCATCCCAGAGCGGATAGTCACCAAGCCTCTTCACCAGCCCTGCCCGCAAGGGGTTGCAGATGACATAGCGAGCCATGAACACCAAATCTTCATCTCGCCGCACTGCCCGGTCATGAAACCCCTGCTGCCAAAGGCTGATTTTATTGTCCAAGCGTAGGTTTACCGCTTTGGTGCTCAATGATTTGGTCCGTTGCATCAACTCACTCAAAGATCCCTTGCGCAACTCGATCAGCCAATGGAAGTGGTCAGGCATGACCACCCAAGCCAATGAATCGGCCCAGCCTTGCTCCTGAGCTTTTCGAAATTGATCAACCACCAACCTCCCCAAAATAACGTCTTTGAAAATGGGGGCACGGCCAAGTGTGTTGGTGGTCAGTAAATAGATCCGGCTGGATTCAGCGTAGCGGCCGAGGCGCAGTCGATGTGAAGCAGGTAAATCAGGCATTCCTTGCCCCTTCAATGATCTGACTCACCGGGAAGGCTAGACCCGCGGATGCCTGGGTGGGAGGCAAACTTTTAGCTGGATGTGTCTGCAGGATCGCCATCGCGAGCAAGCTCGCTCCCACAGGGGATTTGCAGGTTCATAAATAATGTGTCCAACATCAAACCCTGCTCGCGATGGCGCCAGTTCATTCACCCCATCATCAAGCAACCATCCCGGCATCCGCTTTCAACGCCGAAGCCTCCACCGCCTTCACCGCCACCTGCTCGTCCACATCCGAAACATCCCCGCTGATTCCCATTGCCCCCAGCACCTTCCCGGCCTGATCCCTGATCAACACCCCGCCCGGGGCCGGCACGATGTTGCTTTGGCCCAAGCCATTCAAAGCGGCAAAGAACGCTGGGCGTTGCTGGGCGTCCTGGGCGAGAAGCCGCGAGCCTTTGCCCAGGGCGATGGCCCCCCAGGCCTTGCCGATGGCGATCTGCGGGCGAAGCAGGCTGGCGCCGTCTTCGCGTTGCAAGGCAACCAGGTGCCCGCCGCTGTCCAGGACCGCGACGGTCAGGGGTGCGGCGCTTATTTCACGACCGATAGCAAGGGCTTGCCCAGCCAGGTCGAGGGCGATTTTCAAAGTCAGAGCGCTCATGGGTGCTGTCCTTCTTTTGTCATGGGAAAGCCTCGGGCTTCACTTTGCAGCAAAACCGAACTCCACAAATAGAACACAACACGTTATGTTTTTGTATACAATAATTTTCGCAAACCCACCTTATTCAGCGAATAGCCGTTATAAACCAGCTCGGCCGACGAATGAAACAGCTGCTTGAGGAAAGGGATTGACCTGCGCCATCCGCCGTGAATAAACTCTTCGCACAGCCACTTGTATACAATTACAAAACGTAAGAGGCACAAAATAATGAGCAAAATGAGAGCAATCGAAGCCGCCGTTCTGGTGATGCGCCGTGAAGGCGTGGACACCGCCTTCGGCATCCCGGGTGCTGCGATCAACCCGCTGTACTCCGCCCTGCAGAAGGTGGGTGGCATCGATCACGTCCTTGCTCGCCACGTTGAAGGTGCCTCGCACATGGCCGAGGGCTACACCCGGACCAAGGCCGGCAACATCGGCGTGTGCATCGGCACCTCGGGCCCGGCTGGTACGGACATGGTGACCGGCCTCTACAGCGCGTCGGCCGACTCGATTCCGATCCTGTGCATCACCGGACAAGCGCCCCGCGCCCGGATGCACAAGGAAGACTTCCAGGCTGTGGATATCACCAGCATCGTCAAGCCAGTGACCAAGTGGGCCACCACTGTCCTGGAACCCGGCCAGGTGCCGTATGCCTTCCAGAAGGCTTTTTATGAAATGCGCTCCGGCCGTCCCGGCCCGGTGCTGATCGACCTGCCGTTCGACGTACAGATGGCCGAGATCGAATTCGACATCGACGCCTACCAGCCGCTGCCCCTGGCCAAACCCGCGGCCAACCGCGTGCAGATCGAGAAAGCCCTGGCAATGCTCAATCAGGCCGAGCGCCCCTTGCTGGTGGCCGGTGGCGGCATCATCAACGCCGATGCCAGCGACCTCCTGGTGGAATTCGCTGAGCTGACCGGCATCCCGGTCATTCCTACGTTGATGGGCTGGGGCACCATCCCCGACGATCACCCGTTGATGGTCGGCATGGTCGGCCTGCAGACCTCGCATCGCTATGGCAACGCTACGTTGCTCAAGTCTGACGTCGTGCTGGGCATCGGCAACCGCTGGGCCAACCGTCACACCGGTTCGGTGGATGTCTACACCGAAGGCCGCACGTTCATTCACGTCGACATCGAACCCACCCAGATCGGCCGTGTATTCACCCCCGACCTGGGCATCGTCTCCGACGCCGCTTCGGCCCTGACTGTGTTTATCGAGGTGGCCCGTGAATGGCAAGCGGCCGGCAAGCTGAAGAACCGCACCGCCTGGCTGCAGGACTGCCAGCAACGCAAGGCCAGCCTGCAACGCAAGACCCACTTCGACAACGTGCCGGTCAAGCCGCAGCGTGTCTACGAGGAAATGAACCAGGTGTTCGGCAAGGACACCTGCTATGTCAGCACCATCGGCCTGTCGCAGATCGCCGGGGCGCAGTTTCTTCACGTCTACAAGCCACGCCATTGGATCAACTGCGGCCAGGCCGGTCCCTTGGGCTGGACCATCCCAGCCGCCCTGGGAGTGGTCAAGGCCGATCCGAACCGCAAAGTCGTAGCGCTGTCGGGCGACTATGATTTCCAGTTCATGATCGAAGAATTGGCGGTGGGCGCGCAGTTCAAGCTGCCGTACATCCATGTCGTGGTGAACAATTCCTACCTGGGCTTGATCCGCCAGGCCCAGCGCGGTTTCGACATGGACTACTGCGTGCAGCTGTCGTTCGACAACCTCAATGCCCCGGAACTCAACGGCTATGGCGTTGACCACATCGCCGTCGCCGAAGGCCTGGGCTGCAAGGCTCTGCGAGTGTTCGAACCGTCTGGCATCCAGCCGGCACTGCGCAAGGCTCAGGAAATGATCGAGGAATTCAAGGTGCCGGTGATCGTCGAGATCATTCTGGAACGCGTGACCAACATTTCCATGGGCACCGAGATCAACGCCGTCAATGAATTTGAAGACCTGGCGCTGGTAGGCAACGATGCACCTACGGCCATCTCATTGCTCGACTGACCGAGTGGCCCCCTTGTGGGAGCGAGTAAGCTCGCTCCCACAAGGGGGCCTGCCAACTATCCACAGGAGACAACCATGCCGCGTTTCGCCGCCAACCTGTCCATGCTGTTCACCGAACAGGATTTTCTCGCCCGTTTCGAAGCGGCCGCCAAGGCCGGTTTCAGTGGAGTCGAATACCTGTTCCCCTACGATTACAGCTCTGCCGAACTCAAGGCCCTGCTCGACGCCAACGGCCTGACCCAGGTGCTGTTCAACCTGCCGGCTGGCAATTGGGCAGACGGTGAGCGCGGCATTGCTTGCCTGCCGGACCGAGTCGAAGAGTTCCGCGCCGGGGTCGACCTGGCGATCGCCTACGCAAAAGTGTTGGGCAATACCCAGGTCAATTGCCTGGCCGGGATTCGTCCACAGAAGTGCGACGAGGCACTGGCGGAAAAAACCTTCGTCGCCAATCTCAAATACGCCGCCGAAAAGCTGCAAGGCGAAGGTATCAAGTTGGTCATGGAAGCCATCAATACCCGCGACATCCCGGGCTTCTACCTGAACAACACGGCCCAGGCCCTGTCGATCCGCGAGCAGGTGGGCAGCGCCAATCTGTTCCTGCAGTACGACATCTACCACATGCAAATCATGGAAGGCGACCTGGCCAGGACGCTGTCGGCGCACCTGGGCGAGATCAACCATGTGCAATTGGCGGACAACCCGGGCCGCAACGAGCCGGGCACCGGCGAGATCAACTATCGCTTCCTGTTCGAACACCTGGATCGCATCGGCTACCAGGGTTGGATCGGCTGCGAATACAAGCCGCTGTCCACTACCGAAGCGGGACTGGGCTGGCTGAAAACCCATAACGCAATCTGACTGGCGAGAGCTCGTGTGGCGAGGGAGCTTGCTCCCGCTCGGCTGCGAAGCAGACGCATGTTTTTTCACCGATGGATTTCTGGGGCCGCTTCGCGGCCCAGCGGGAGCAAGCTCCCTCGCCACAGAGTCCGTGGGCACTTTAATAAGAGAGGATTTATCTCATGGCTAAAATCGGATTCATCGGCACCGGCATCATGGGCCACCCAATGGCTCTCAACCTGCAAAAAGCCGGTCACAGCCTGTTCCTGACCCAGCACCACGACGCCGCCCCGGCTGATCTCGTGGCCGGTGGCGCGGTGGCATTGGCCAATCCTCGGGAAGTCGCCCAGGAAGCCGAATTCATCATCGTCATGGTCCCGGACACGCCACAGGTCGAGGACGTGCTGTTTCGCGCCGATGGCGTCGCGGCCGGCGTGGGTGCGGGCAAGGTAGTGATCGACATGAGCTCGATCTCGCCGACCGCCACCAAGACCTTCGCGGCGAAAATCAATGAAAGGGGCGCGCAGTACCTTGACGCCCCGGTGTCTGGCGGCGAAGTCGGCGCCAAGGCCGCGACCCTCAGCATCATGGTCGGTGGCGACAACGCTGCCTTCGAACGAGCCCTGCCGCTGTTCCAGGCCATGGGCAAGAACATCACCCTGGTTGGTGGCAACGGCGACGGCCAGACCGCCAAAGTGGCGAATCAGATCATCGTTGCCCTGAACATCCAGGCCGTGGCCGAAGCCCTGTTGTTCGCCTCGAAAAACGGTGCCGACCCCGCCAAGGTCCGTGAAGCGCTGATGGGTGGTTTCGCTTCGTCGAAGATCCTCGAAGTCCACGGCGAGCGCATGATCAAGGGCACCTTCGACCCGGGCTTCCGCATCAGCCTGCACCAGAAGGACCTGAACCTGGCCCTGCAAGGCGCCAAGGAACTGAACATCAACCTGCCCAACACCGCCAACGCCCAGCAAGTGTTCAGCACCTGCGCGGCCATCGGCGGCAGCAACTGGGACCACTCGGCGTTGATCAAAGGGCTGGAGCATATGGCGAATTTCTCGATTCGCGACAACTGACACTCAAACAACCCTGTGGGAGCGAGCTTGCTCGCGATAGCGGTCGTTCAGTCAGCATCATTGTTGGTTCTGAAATAGCCATCGCGAGCAAGCTCGCTCCCACAGGAGTCTGCGTTGCCCTCAAATAACAAGAATCTCGGGAGCCCGCCATGTCGGTCGATCCGCAACAACTGCTGCGCGAGCTGTTTGCCACAGCCATCGACGCGGCTCATCCGCAGCAAGTCCTCGAACAATACCTGCCCAGCGACCGCAGCGGCCGAGTGATCGTCATCGGGGCCGGTAAGGCGGCGGCGGCCATGGCGCAAGTGGTCGAGCGTTGCTGGCAAGGCGAGGTCAGCGGCCTGGTGGTGACCCGCTACGGCCATGGCGCGCCCTGCCAGAAAATCGAAGTGGTCGAAGCCGCTCACCCGGTGCCGGACGCCGCGGGCCTGGAAGTGGCCGGACGGGTGCTCGAACTCGTCAGCAACCTCAATGAAGACGACCGGGTGATTTTCCTGCTGTCCGGCGGGGGCTCGGCGTTGCTGGCCTTGCCAGCGGCCGGCATCACCCTGGCCGACAAACAATCGATCAACAAAGCCTTGCTCAAATCCGGCGCCACCATCGGTGAGATGAATTGCGTGCGCAAACACCTCTCGGCCATCAAAGGCGGACGCCTGGGCAAGGCCTGCTGGCCGGCGACGGTGTACACCTATGCGATTTCCGATGTGCCCGGCGATCTCGCCACGGTCATCGCGTCCGGCCCCACCGTGGCCGACCCCAGCACCTCGGCCGAGGCCCTGGCGATTCTCAAGCGCTACAACATTGAAGTGCCGGCCTCGGTACGCACCTGGCTGCAAAGCCCGGAATCGGAAACCGTCAAACCCGCAGACCCAAGCCTGGCCCGCAGTCATTTCCAACTGATCGCTCGCCCCCAGCAATCCTTGGAAGCCGCAGCCGTGAAGGCGCGCCAGGCTGGTTTCAGCCCATTGATCCTCGGTGACCTGGAAGGCGAGTCCCGGGAGGTGGCAAAGGTCCATGCCGGCATCGCCCGGCAAATCGCCCTGCACGGCCAACCGTTGGCGGCGCCGTGCGTGATCCTTTCCGGCGGCGAAACCACCGTCACCGTGCGCGGCAACGGCCGTGGCGGGCGCAACGCCGAATTCCTGCTGAGCCTGACCGACAGCCTCAAGGGCCATCCCGGCATCTATGCGCTGGCCGGCGACACCGATGGCATCGACGGCTCCGAGGACAATGCCGGCGCCCTCATGACGCCTGACAGCTATCGCCGCGCCGCCGAGCTGGGCCTCAACGCCAGCGACGAGCTGGACAACAACAATGGCTACGGCTACTTCGCCGCGTTGGACGCGCTGATCGTCACCGAACCGACCCGCACCAACGTGAACGACTTTCGCGCCATCCTGATCCTCGAGACCCCAAAAAATGACGCCTGATAAAAAGGTCAAGATCCTCGCGACTCTCGGCCCTGCCACCCGTGGCATCGATGACATCCGCGAACTGGTGCAGGCCGGTGTGAACATCTTTCGCCTGAACTTCAGCCACGGTGATCACGCCGACCACGCCCAGCGCTATCAGTGGATCCGCGAAGTCGAGCAGCAGCTCAATTATCCGCTGGGCATCCTGATGGACTTGCAGGGCCCGAAACTGCGGGTCGGCAAATTCGCCGACGGCAAGGTGCTGCTGCAACGGGGCCAGGCCCTTCGACTGGACCTGGACCCGACGCCGGGCGATCAACGCCGGGTGAACCTGCCCCACCCAGAGATTATCGCGGCGTTGAAGCCTGGCATGGACTTGTTGCTGGACGACGGCAAGCTGCGCCTGCGGGTAACCACCCAGCATGCCGACGCCATCGACACCGAGGTGCTCAACGGCGGCGAACTCTCGGACCGCAAGGGCGTGAACGTGCCCCAGGCGGTGCTTGACCTGAGCCCGCTGACCGCCAAGGACCGCCGCGACTTGAGCTTCGGCCTGGAGCTGGGCGTGGACTGGGTGGCGCTGTCGTTCGTGCAGCGCCCCGAGGACATCCGCGAAGCCCGCGCGCTGATCGGCGACAAGGCGTTCCTGATGGCCAAGATCGAGAAACCCTCGGCCGTCGCCCAGTTGCGCGAGATTGCCGAACTGAGCGACGCGATCATGGTGGCCCGTGGTGATCTCGGCGTCGAGGTGCCGGCCGAGAGCGTGCCGCAGATCCAGAAAAACATCATCGGCGTCTGCCGTGCCCTGGGCAAACCGGTGGTGGTGGCCACGCAGATGCTGGAGTCGATGCGGTTCTCCCCGGCGCCGACCCGCGCCGAAGTCACCGACGTTGCCAACGCCGTGGCCGAAGGTGCCGATGCGGTGATGCTGTCGGCGGAAACCGCCTCTGGCGATTACCCCCTCGAAGCCGTGAAGATGATGAGCAAGATCATCCGCCAGGTGGAAAACGGCCCCGACTACCAGGCGCAACTGGACGTCAGCCGGCCGAAAGCCGAGGCAACAGTGTCGGACGCCATCAGCTGCGCGATTCGCCGGGTCAGCAACGTCCTGCCGGTGGCGGTGCTGGTGAATTACAGCGAGTCGGGCAGCTCCAGCCTGCGGGCCGCACGGGAACGGCCGACAGTGCCGATCCTCAACCTCACGCCGAACCTGCAGGCCGCTCGCCGCCTGACCGTGGCCTGGGGCGTGCATTCGGTGGTCAACGATCGGCTGCGGCAGGTGGACGAAGTGTGTTCCACGGCGCTGGAAATCGCCCAGGCCCAGGGCATGGCCCAGCGTGGCGACACCTTGCTGATCACGGCGGGCGTGCCGTTCGGGCAGCCGGGGTCCACCAACTCACTGCGCATTGAGACGCTGCTCTAGCGCCTGTACTGGCCCTATCGCGAGCAAGCTCGCCCCACATTGGATTTGCGGCGATCACAAACCCCCTGTGGGAGCGAGCTTGCTCGCGATGAAGGCGACTCGGTCCCTCTGACATCACCTATCATGCCCAACCCCCACTGCCCCGACTGGGCCACCGCCCTGCTCAACGGCTTCAGCCAGATTTTCCTCCAGCGCCATCCGCTGTGCGGCTTGCTGTGCCTGTTGGCCATCCTGCTCACCGCACCCACCTTGCTCGGCGGTGCGCTGCTGGGCGGCGTGGCTGGATTGCTGACGGCGCAACGACGCGGCTATACCAAGGAAGATCGACAAGCTGGCCTCTTCAGCTACAACGGCATCCTGCTGGGATTGCTGTTGAGCCTGGCCCTGCCGTGGTCGGTGTTGCTGCCACCGTTGATCATCGCCGGTGGCGGCCTCGGTGCGATGCTGACCCAACAATGGCTCAAGCGAACCACCGGCCCTCGCTGCTTGCCCGCCTACACCGCGCCCTTCGTGGGGATGGGCTGGTTGTTGCTGGGTTTCCCCCCGCCATCGCCCTCACCCGCGGCGCTGGACATGACGTTACCCGATCTGTTGACGGCCCCTTTGATCGGGCTGGGCCAGGTCATGTTTCTCGACCACCCGTTGGCCGGAGCGCTGGTCGCGATCGGCCTGTTGATCGCCAATCGCCGCGCCGCTGGCTGGGCGCTGTTCGGCTCCGTCGTCGGCCTTGGGTTCGCCTGGCTACAACACGACAGTAGCCTCGCCCTGTCCGGATTGGGCGGCTATAACCCGGCGCTGGTGGCCGTGGCCCTGGGTCAACGGGCCCGTGGACCATGGAAGCCGCTGACGGGCATTTTACTGGCGGTCTTTCTCACGCCGGGCTTCGCCGCCCTGGGCCTGGCCCCACTGACAGCGCCATTCATCCTCGCCTGCTGGCTGGTTCACTCAACAGAGCGGCTCTGGCACCAGGCCATCCTTGATAACGAGCCTTGCGCTCTGCGGGGCAATCGCCCTAGGCTTCGCTGATCATCGATTCAGGCGAAGGTTATGGACAGCAGCAACAACTGGCGTGAACGCCTCTATGTGATCATTTTCCAGACCGACACCGTGGCCGGCCGGCGCTTCGACAGCACGCTGCTGCTGATCATCCTTGCCAGCCTGGTGATCGTGATGCTCGACAGCATCGACAGCGTGCACAAGAACTACGCGGCCCTGCTGGCCTACATCGAATGGGGCTTTACCTTCATCTTTCTCGTCGAGTACGTCCTACGCCTGTACTGCTCGCCGAAACCGCTGCGCTATGCCTTCAGTTTCTATGGATTGGTGGACCTGCTGGCAATCGTGCCGGGCATCCTGGCGCTGTACTACAGCGATGCCCAATACCTGTTGATCGTGCGGATCATTCGCATGCTGCGGATCTTCCGGGTGCTCAAGCTCAGCCCGTACCTCAAGCAAGCCAACTACCTGATGGCGGCGCTACGGGGCAGCAAGCAGAAGATCATCGTGTTCCTCGTCAGCGTCTCGACCCTAGTGACCGTATTCGGCACGCTGATGTACGTCATCGAGGGCCCCGAGCACGGTTTCACCAGCATTCCCAAGGGCATCTATTGGGCTATCGTGACATTGACCACCGTAGGATTTGGCGACATCGTGCCCAAGACACCCCTGGGCCAAGTGGTGTCGTCGCTGGTGATGATCACCGGTTACTCGATCATCGCCGTGCCCACGGGTATTTTCACGGCTGAACTCGCCACGGCCATGCGGGGCGACCAGCTCAAGCACGATTGCCCGGTGTGCAGCAAAAACAACCATGAACATGGCGCTGCTTTCTGCTCTCGTTGCGGTAATGCGCTTTTCAAGAAAACGGAATAAGCAAAGTACTTTTAAATTCTTGAAGGCCTATAGACTTGCCATTAGTGTGCTGGCTACTCGCCCGCCTCCCCCTATAAAAAGGAATTCGCAGTGAAGAACTTCTTTGGCGCCTCCCTTCTCGCCGCCGGCCTGACCTTCGGCAGCCTGGCCAACGCCGCCCCAACCCTGCTGAACGTTTCCTACGACGTGATGCGCGATTTCTACAAGGACTACAACGCTGCGTTCCAGAAGCACTGGCAAGCCGAGCACAAAGAGAACATCACCGTGCAGATGTCCTTCGGCGGCTCCAGCAAGCAGGCGCGTTCGGTGATCGATGGGCTGCCTGCGGATGTCATCACCATGAACATGGCCACCGACATCAATGCCTTGGCGGACAACGGCAAGCTGGTTCCGGAAAACTGGGTCACCCGTTTGCCGAACAACAGCGCGCCGTTCACCTCGGCCACGGTCTTCATCGTGCGCAAGGGCAATCCGAAAGCCCTCAAGGATTGGCCTGATCTGCTCAAGGACGGCGTGCAGGTGATCGTGCCCAACCCGAAAACCTCCGGCAATGGTCGCTACACCTACCTGTCGGCGTGGGGTTACGTGCTCAAGAACGGCGGCGACGAGAACAAGGCCAAGGATTTCGTCGGCAAGCTGTTCAAACAAGCCCCCGTGCTGGACACCGGCGGCCGCGCCGCGACGACGACCTTCATGACCAACCAGATTGGCGACGTGCTGGTGACCTTTGAAAACGAAGCGGAAATGATCGCCCGCGAGTTTGGCCGCGACCAGTTCGAAGTGGTCTACCCAAGCGTGTCCGCCGAAGCCGAGCCGCCAGTGAGCGTCGTGGATAAAGTGGTCGAGAAAAAAGGCTCCCGCGAAGCCGCCGAGGCGTACCTCAAATACCTGTGGTCACCCGAAGGCCAGGAAATTGCCGCCGCCAACTACCTGCGTCCGCGGGATCCGGCCGTGCTGGCCAAGTACACCGACCGCTTCCCGAAAGTTGATTTCCTGTCGGTGGAGAAAACCTTCGGTGACTGGCGCACCGTGCAGAAGACTCACTTCAATGACGGTGGGGTTTTCGATCAGATCTATAGCGGACAGTAAGACTCGACTCACATAAACACCGCCTGTCAGCCAAGCCCCATCCTGTGGGAGCGAGCTTGCTCGCGATACGGTCTGTCTGCATCAACGATGCTGAATAAGCAGCCGCTATCGCGAGCAAGCTCGCTCCCACAGGAATTTGATGGCCATCATTAATCCCGGGCATGACTGATATCAGCCGCAAAGCCTGTTCCAGAGCCCTGCAAGTCTTTAGCCTCACGCCATCCTTTCAATCGATCGACGAGATTGCTATGAGTGCTCATCCCTCCTCGCCCGGCGTCACCCTGACCCGCGGCATGGTCCTGCTGTTCGCCTTCTGCTGCGGCGCCATCGTCGCCAACATCTACTACGCCCAACCCATCATCGAACTGATCGCTCCCGACGTCGGCCTGTCCAGCACCATGGCCAGCCTGATCGTCTCGCTGACCCAGATCGGTTATGCCCTGGGCCTGTTTTTCCTGGTGCCATTGGGCGATCTGCTGGAAAACCGGCGCTTGATGATCCTCACCACCGTGGTCGCGATAGCCAGCCTACTGGGCGCGGCCTTCACCGATCAGCCGAATGTGTTCCTGCTGGTCTCGCTACTGGTTGGCTTCAGTTCTGTCTCGGTGCAAGTGTTGATTCCACTGGCAGCGCACCTGGCACCCGAGGAATCCCGGGGACGGGTTGTCGGTGGGATCATGGGCGGCCTGTTGCTTGGAATTCTGCTGGCGCGGCCGATCTCCAGCGTCGTCGCCGATCATTTCGGCTGGCGGGCGATGTTCATGATCGCCGCCGTGCTGATGGCGGCCATCAGCATCGTCCTGGCGCTGACCGTGCCCAAGCGCCAGCCCGATCACAGCGCTTCCTACGGCCAGCTGCTGGGATCGCTCGGCACCTTGTTGCGCCAACAACCGCAGTTGCGTCAACGGGCGTTCTACCAGGCTTGCATGTTCGCCACGTTCAGCCTGTTCTGGACCGCCGCGCCCTTGGAGCTGGCGCGCAACCATGGTCTCACCCAGACGGAGATCGCCTTGTTCGCCCTGGTCGGCGCCATCGGTGCCATCGCCGCACCCATAGCCGGGCGCCTGGCGGATGCCGGTCACACCCGCGTCGCTTCGCTGCTGGCGATGCTGTTCGCCAGCTTGAGTTTCCTGCCCGCCTTCATTCACCCGGCCTACAGCGTGATTGGCCTGGCGGTGACCGGCGTGGTCCTGGATTTCTGCGTACAGATGAACATGGTCCTGGGCCAACGCACCATCTACGCCCTCGACGCCAAAAGTCGCAGCCGACTGAACGCGCTGTACATGACCAGCATCTTCGTCGGCGGTGCGTTCGGTTCGTCCATCGCCAGCGCGGTCTACGAACACGGCGGCTGGCTGTGGGTGGTGATCGTCGGCAGCGCCTTCCCGCTGCTGGCTTTGCTGCGTTTCTTGAGCGCTTCGCAGAAGGCCTCGTTGGCGACAGCCTGATAACGGCGCGCAAATAAAAATGCCCGACAGGTCATGACCTGTCGGGCATTTTTTTTATCGGGCGGTCAGACCCGCACGTTGCCACGCGGCCCGGCAATCGCCCAGATGATCAGGCCCAACACCGGCAGCAGTAGAATCAGCAGTACCCAAAGGACTTTCGCCCCGGTGCCCGCGCCACTCTTGAGTACGTTGATGATCGCCCAGATATCGAGCGCCAGGATAATCAGGCCAATCAGGCCGTTGAAAGTGGAACCCATGGTGTCGCTCCCGAATGGTGATATGCCCATTTAGGATAGCGGCCCCTGGGCAAGGGTTCCGTTTTATTGCTTCAGACGTGAACCGCGACCTTGAGCGCTTCCAAGGACGGTGCCGCGGCGATGCCCACCTCGGCGCACAACTCCAGCACGCGCGGCACGTCGTTGCCGTACACCAGCACCATCTGCAATTCATCGTCGAGCAACTGGCTGAAATTCATCAGCACGTAGCCACCGTTTTCCTTGTTCAGGCTGCTCATCTGGATCTGGATGCGGTTGAGTGCGGTCAGGGCTTCAGTCTTGGCCAGTTGCTTGGGCTTGAGGTTGAACGCGACGCCGGGGCCGAACGAGGCGACGATCTGCTCGAACAACTCGACGTAGGTATCCGCCTGGAACAACACGGTATCGGGCAAGCTGCCCACCACCACCCACTCGCCCAGCGCGATGGGGAAAGTGTCGTCGTAATTGATGTCCGGGTTGGCCGCCAGGAACGCCACCGGGTCGGCGTAGGCCTGGGCCGCCTCATCGGCAATCTTCTCGATGTCCGCCTCGCCCAGGCAGCCGGAGCTGATTTTGCTGATGAGTTCGATGAGTACGGCTTTCATGGGCGGATCCTGTGGCGATGTGTTTTTTTCGGGCGCGAAGGATAGCGCATCCCCCACTCCCTTTGGCGAGGTCAGCCCAACAACTTCTCCAATTGCGCCGTGGTGTCCACCGCGCCCATGGTCCTGGCCGCGTCCAGTGCCGAGACGCCGTTGGCATCCTTGGCCTTCGGGTCGGCGCCTTTGCCGATCAGGTAATCGACGATTTCGACTCGGTTGAACATCGCCGCCATCATCAATGCCGTGCGACCGTCGAACGAGGAACCTTCCACTTGCGCGCCACCGTCCACCAGGGCTGAAACCACCGCAAGGTCACCCTTGAACGCTGCACCGGCAATGGGACTCTGACCGTTGTCGTTGCGGATTTCCGGATCGGCCTTGTGTTCCAGCAAGACTTTTACCGTCTCGACATGCCCGTGGTACGCGGCCAGCATCAGCAAGGTATCGCCCTTGTGATTGCGCAAGTTCGGCGGCAAGCCCTTGCTCAGCAGCGCGGCCATCATCGCGGCGTCGCCCTGGCGGGCAACGTTGAAGACCTGCTCGGCAAATTCCGCTGCTTCTTCCGGGGTCATCTGGCGGCTTGTATCAGACATGGGAAAACTCCATCAGGCTCATCACAAAGCCGCTAGTTTCCCGAGGGACTCCGGGGCTGTCATCCCTTTTTTCTCTGCGATGCTCATAGCCAGAATCAATAGCGGTACTGTCCCCCTTGGATGCGCATCGCCAATTGCCGGTCCACGGGCACATAGGTCGAGGTCTCGGGCAGCCAGGCGTAGATCGGCTCATCGCCTGTCTGGCACGGGTCGAAAGCCTCGGTCTTGAGACGGGTTTTGCGGTATTTGAAGGTGCCGGTGGTGTCCATCTTCACCTTGATGCGCAAGAACAGCGGTACCGCGTAGGCGGGCAGTTTGCACTGGAGAAACCGCAGCAGTTCATTGAAGTCCAGGGTCGCCAGGGATTCGGCCGGTGTGATCGCGGCCATGCCGGCGCGACCATTGGTGCCGTTGATCTCGACGCCATAGGCCACCGCCTCGGCAATCTGCGGATGCTGCAGCAGCACGTTCTCGACTTCCGTGGTGGAGACGTTTTCGCCTTTCCAGCGGTAGGTGTCGCCGAGACGATCGACGAACTGCCCGTGGCCGAAACCGATGTTGCGCAGCAAATCACCGGTGTTGAAATAACGGTCGCCCGGGACGAAAACGTCCCGGTGGATGGTTTTCTCGGTCTTCGCCGGATCGGTATAGCCATCCAGCGGCGCCTTTTCGTCGATGCGCGCCAATAGCAGGCCCGGTTCGCCCTTGGGGACCTTTTGCATGCGGCCTTGCAGGTTGCGCAAGGGCGCGCCGCTGTCGTGATCGTATTGCACGAGCTCCCAGGCCATCAGTGAAAACCCGACCGTATTGTCGAAGTTCAGGATGTTGGTAAACCCGATGTTGCCGTCGCTGGCCGCGTAAAGTTCACAGATGTGGTCAACGCCGAAACGTGTCTTGAACGCCGCCCAGGCGCCAGGGCGCAGGCCATTGCCGATCATTTTCGTCACGCGGTGCTGCCGGTCCGTGATGCTGGCAGGCTGATCGACCAGGTAACGGCACAGCTCACCGACGTAACCCAGGGTCGTCGCTCGATACTTTCTCACGTCGCTCCAGAACTGGCTGGCGCTGAACTTGCGGCGGATCGCAAATCCCGAGGCACCGCAGATCGCCGCGCCCCAGCACACACATAACCCGGTGGCGTGATACAGCGGCAGCGTGCAATAGACGATGTCGTCGGGCTGCATGTCCAAGGCGATCAGGCCGAAACTGGTGGACGTGCGCATCCAGCGGCCGTGGCGGAACACCCCCGCCTTCGGTAGCCCCGTGGTGCCGGAGGTGTAGAGATAGAAACAGGGATCGTTGAAAAACACCTGCTGGCTGCTGGCCGGGTTGGCGCCGGGGAATTGCTGGCTTGTGCCCATCAGGTCGACAAATCCGGACGGCGCCGAGGAGGCATCCTGGTCCGCCACCCACCACGTTCGAGCATCAGGTAGCGCGGTTCGACCGCGCACATCGTTGAACACCGCGACCCGCTCATCCCCGACCACCACCGCAACAGGCGCGACCAATGCGAGGCTGTGGACCAGAGCATCCCCCGTTTGCGAGGTGTTGATCATCGCGCTGACCGCGCCGACTTTCGCCACCGCCAGCACCGTGATCAGCAATTGTGGACGGTTCTCGATGAAAATCGCTACGCAGTCGCCCTTCGCGACGCCTCGCGCCAACAAGTAATGGGCGATGCGATTGGCCTGCTCGTTGACCTGTGCATAACTCAGCACCGTATCGCCACACAGTAGCGCCGGGCCTTGGGGGTTGCGTAGCGTGGCTTGTTCGAAGCACCAGCCCAGGCCGCAGGGCTGCGCGGGGTCCTGGACGTTGGCGAGTTTCATGCCTTTGACAATGCGGGGAACAGCTCTGGCGATGGCGGGCAACTTGCGCAACATCATGCCCCAGGTAATAGCGTCGCTGGGTGTACGACTCATGGGTGATCCTTCCCCGGCCGACCTTATGGGTCGCGGTTCTTGTGTGGGGTTATGCGAAATCTGGATCGAAAGTACGCCAGCGATTCCAAGGCTGTACACGCGGTTTTTGCAATGTTTTGTATCCGCTGCATGGAACAGGCGAAGCGTGAGCGCGGGGACACGGTTTGGTTCCAAAAATAATTGTCGGACCACGCAAAATGCAGGATGCACGATGGCCGTTCATGCAACTTGCACGAAAGCAAAAATATAGATATTCATTAACCTATTGTTTTAAAAGGATTTTTTGACAAATCAAATACTGGCACAGACACTGCAACTACCTCTCCACGGTTTGCCATACCATGGAGCAATGAACGATGAACATGATTCAAGAGAAGTTTGCATCGCTGTTTTCCAACTACGAAGTCACTACCCAGGCACGCCCGGATGGCGGGATCCTGCTGACCTTGCGCAACAGCGACGGCAAACTGTTCAAACGCACGATTTCCTATGCGCAATTGCACGCCGGGGACCAGTTGTCCTGGGCCATCAGTGCCATTCGCCGCGATCTGGCTGAACAAGCCAGCGAATTGCCGCCTGTGGCGATGCTGCAAAGCCAGCATCGCTTCGCGCTACCGACCTACCACAGCGCCTGACACGCTGTGTTGGGATCAGGCCTGGAGCTTATGGCTCCAGGCCTGATTTTTTTTGTCCGCCGTTCAAGCGCCGAACCGGGACGGATCGATTCGAGCAAAACTTTCCACGGTTTCGTGCCCGGACAGGTCGCCCCCGTCACGCGCCAGGCCACACGTGGCCATCCCGGCGTCACGGGCCGCGTCCAGTTCTTGCACGATGTCCGACAGAAACAGGATTTCCCCCGACGCGACACCCACCGCCTCGCTGATCCGCTGGTAGGACTGCACGTCCCGCTTGGGCCCCGAGGTCGTGTCGAAATAACCGCTGAACAGCGACGACAAGTCACCGGCTTCGGAGCAACCGAAAATCAACTTTTGCGCCTGGATCGAGCCCGAGGAATACACAAACAACCGGTAGCCTTGCTGATGCCAATGTTTCAGCGCATCCACCGCATCCGGATAAACGTGACCTTTCAATTGCCCGGCCTCGTAGCCCTGCTCCCAGACCATGCCTTGCAACGCCTTGAGCGGCGTAGCCTTGCGGTCCTCGGCGATCCAGCCCAAGAGGATCGCGATAACCCGTTTGATATCAGCGTCCGGCTCGCCACTGTCCCGACGCACAGCGTCCAACTGTTGAGCAACGTCGGCGCGCCCGGCGTTGTGGCGGATAAAGTCCGGCAGGTGCTCGGCGGCATAGGGAAACAGCACGTCGAAGACAAAACTCACCGCGCTGGTGGTGCCCTCGATATCGGTGAGGATGGCTTTGATCGTCACGACGTCAGTCCTCCAGGCGCGGGAAGCGGCTGGCGATGTCATCGCCGGTGAACTTCGCGACCCAGCCTTGCGGGTTGTTGAACAGGCGAATGGCGACAAAATGCGGGTGCTCTCCCATGTCGAACCAGTGCGGGGTACCGGCGGGCACCGAGATCAGGTCGTTCTTCTCGCACAGGACCGCGTAGACGTAATCGTCGATGTGCAAGGTAAACAGGCCCCGACCGGCAACGAAAAATCGCACCTCGTCCTCGCCATGCCGGTGTTCATCAAGAAACTTGGCCCTCAGTTCGGCTTTCTGCGGATGGTCGCTGTTGAGGCTGATGACGTCGACCGTGACGTAGCCGCGCTCGGTCATCAATTGGTCGATCTGGGTCTTGTAGGCGGCGATCACTTCTTCCGGGCTGGCGCCGGGCTGGATTTTCGTCGCGGCTTCCCAACGGTCGAACCGCACGCCCTTTTCGGCCAGGGTCGAGGCGATGTCCTCGAAGTGGGTCAGTACCTTGTTCGGAATCTCTGGACTTGAGACGTGGTAGACGGACAGGCTGCTCATGGCAATGGCTCCAGCAATTATCGGTTCAGGAGTGCGCGGGTCTTGAGTTCGCACTCGAACAGGAATTCGAACGCTTCGATCTGGCGCAGCGCATCGCTCATGCCCGCCCCCCAGGTGTACAGGCCGTGGCCACGGATCAGGTAGCCGGCGCAATCGGGATGCGCGTCCAGCCAGGGTTGGACCTTGGCGGCCAGGCGCGCGATGTCCTGGTCGTTGTCGAAAATCGGCACGCGGACCCGGGACTCATGGGTCGTGACGCCGCTGAAGGCTTTTTGCAGTTCATAGTCTTCAAAGTCAAGGAACGCTTCGCCGGTCAGGCGCGACAGCACCGTGGCGTTTACCGAGTGGGTATGCAGCACCGCGCCGATCTGTGGGCGCCAGCGATACAGCTGGGTGTGCAGCAAGGTTTCAGCGGACGGTTTCTTGCCCGGCTCCAGGCTGTTGCCATCCAGGTCGGTGGCGAGCACATCGTCGATGCCCAACTGCCCTTTGTGCTTGCCCGACACGGTGAGCAAGGCTTGGTCGGGCGCTAAACGGGTCGAATAATTGCTGCTGGTGGCCGGGGACCAACCGCGACCGTACAAAAAACGCCCGGCGTCGATGATCTGCTGGGCGAGCTGTTCACGGGTAAGGCTCATGGCCTGTCCTCTTGCATGCGTGTGGCAATGATAACGGCTGCAGCGAAGGCTGCGAGGCTGGCGATGTTGAATGTCCAACCGGCGCCCATGCCATTCCAGCTATAGCCGGAGTACAACGCCCCCAGCGCTCCACCGGTGCCGGCCAGCGCGGCGTACAGCGCCTGGCCCTGACCTTGTTGGCGCGGGCCGAAACTACGTTGCACGAAATGGATGGCAGCGGCGTGAAAGCTGCCGAACGTCGCGGCGTGGAGCACCTGGGCAAACAACAATACCCAGAGGAATTCGGCCAGCGAGCCGAGCAGCAACCAGCGCAGCGCCGCCAACAGGAAACTGACCATCAGCACCCGACGCACGGAATACCGCGCCAGGATCCGGCTCATGAACAGGAACACCAACACTTCGGCCACGACGCCGACGGCCCAGAGCACGCCGATCAATCCACGGCTATAGCCCAGGCGCTCCAGGTGCAGCGTCAGGAAGGTGTAATACGGCCCGTGGCTCATTTGCATCAGGCCGACGCAGGCATAAAACGCCAGCACCCCTGGGTTGCGCAACTGCCGCAGGAATCCGTCCCCGGCCACCCGCGGCCCCTGCACCGGCTGAGCGTTGGGCACCCAGAAGCTGCTCAGCACGATGCCACCCATGATCAAGGCCAGGGCCACCGGATAAATGTCCAGGCTCAGCCATTGGAACAGGCGGCCGAGCACAACGACCGTGATGATGAACCCGATGGAGCCCCACAGGCGGATCTGGCTGTAGCGCGAGGCTTGTCCGCTCAAGTGAGCCAGGGTGATGACTTCGAACTGCGGCAGCACCGCGTGCCAGAAGAATGCATGCAGCGCCATGACCATCGCCAGCCAGGCATAGCTTTTGTCGATGAAGATCAGGGAGAAGCTCAGCAGCGTGCAGATCGCGCCGAACCGCACGATCGCCAGGCGCCGGCCCGTGTAGTCCCCCAGCCACCCCCAGAGATTCGGCGCCACGCAGCGCATCAGCATGGGGATCGCCACCAGTTCGCCGATGCGTGCCGCGTTGAACCCCAGGTGATCGAAGTACAGCGCCAGGAACGGCGCGGTGGAACCGAGCAACGCGAAATAGAACAGGTAGAAACTGGAAAGCCGCCAGTACGGCAACGCCGCCATGGTCGTCAGGCCACGGCGGTCGGCAGGCCAGCCATCAAAGCTGACCCAGCACCGGGGTGCCAACGTGAACGTCGGCATTCTGGCCGCGATGGCGCAACAGATGATCCATCAGCACGATGGCCATCATCGCTTCGGCGATCGGCGTGGCGCGGATGCCCACGCACGGATCATGGCGGCCCTTGGTGATGACGTCCACCGGGTTGCCATAGATATCGATGGAGCGCCCCGGCGTGGTGATGCTGGACGTCGGCTTCAAGGCCAGGTGCGCGACGATCGGCTGGCCCGACGAGATGCCGCCGAGAATCCCACCGGCGTTATTGCTCAGGAAACCTTGTGGCGTCAGTTCGTCACGGTGTTCGGTGCCGCGCTGGGCGACGCAGGCGAAACCGGCGCCGATTTCCACGCCCTTCACCGCGTTGATGCTCATCAGCGCGTGGGCCAGCTCGGCGTCGAGACGGTCAAAGATCGGCTCGCCAAGGCCAGGCATCACGCCTTCGGCGACCACGGTGATCTTCGCGCCAACCGAATTCTGGTCCCGGCGCAGCTGGTCCATGTAGGCCTCCAGTTCCGGCACCTTGTCCGGGTCGGGGCTGAAGAAGGCATTCTGTTCGACCGAGTCCCAGGTCTTGAACGGAATTTCGATCGGGCCCAGTTGGCTCATGTAGCCGCGGATGACGATGCCCTGGCTGGCCAGGTATTTCTTGGCGATCGCCCCGGCCGCCACGCGCATCGCGGTTTCCCGGGCCGAGCTGCGCCCGCCGCCGCGGTAGTCGCGCTCGCCGTATTTGTGGTGGTAGGTGTAGTCGGCGTGAGCCGGGCGGAACAGGTCCTTGATGGCCGAGTAGTCCTTGGACTTCTGGTCGGTGTTACGGATCAGCAGGCCAATGGCACAGCCGGTGGTGCGTCCCTCGAAGACGCCGGAAAGGATTTCTACCTCATCGGCTTCCTGGCGCTGGGTGGTGTGGCGGCTGGTGCCGGGCTTGCGGCGGTCCAGGTCACGCTGAAGGTCGTCCAGGGAAATCTCCAGGCCCGGCGGGCAGCCGTCGACAATGGCGACCAACGCCGGGCCATGGCTTTCGCCCGCGGTGGTGACGGTGAACAGCTTGCCGTAGGTATTGCCGGACATGCAGGGTGCTCCGAGAAATCGCTGAGAAATCGAGATGGGCGCCAGTATACGCAGGCTCCCCGAGTAGTTCATCCTCGAACCTTATCAGTGCCCGCCAGTCCAACCGGCACCTTCGCAACTCATGGCGTCATGATGTTAAAACTGTTTGTGTTGAGCCTTACCCTCTTCACGGGCCTGGTCTGCGGCGTCGCCCAGGCCACCGTCCTGCAACGTCCCATCAGCCTCGACACCGGCAACGGTGAACTTTTCGGCTCCCTGCTGCTGCCAAAGTCCGACACGCCGGTGCCCGTCGTCCTGATCATTTCTGGCTCAGGCCCTACGGATCGTGACGGAAACAACCCCGAAGGCGGGCGCAATGACAGCCTCAAGCGCCTGGCCTGGGTGTTGGCCCGGCAGAACATCGCCAGCGTGCGCTACGACAAGCGCGGGGTGGCCGCCAGCCTCGCCGCCACACCGGACGAACGCAACCTGAGCGTCGAAGCCTACGTAGCCGACGCCGTGGCCTGGAGCCACAAGCTTGCCGCCGATCCTCGCCTGGGCCCACTGATCCTGCTGGGCCACAGCGAAGGGGCGCTGATCGCCAGCCTCGCCGCGCCCCAGGCCAACGCGGCGGCGGTCATCTCGGTGGCCGGCAGCGCGCGCCCCATCGACGAGGTCTTGCGCCAGCAACTCAGCGCCCGCCTGCCACCGCCGCTGATGCTGCGCAGCAACGAGTTGCTCGACAGCCTCAAGGCCGGCCGTCCCGACCCGAATGTTCCTGCGCAACTGCAGGTCATCTTTCGCCCCAGCGTGCAGCCTTACTTGATCTCGCTGTTCCGCCAGGATCCGGCCCAGGCCTTCGCAGCCCTGAAAATGCCGGCGCTGATCATCCAGGGCAGCCACGATATCCAGGTCAGCGTCGAAGATGCCCGGCAATTGAAAGTGGCCAAGCCCGACGCCGAACTGGCGCTGATCAAGGGCATGAACCATGTGATGCGCATCGTGCCCAACGACGTCAAGCGGCAACTGGCCTCCTACAAGGATCCGAACCTGCCCTTGGCGGCGGAGCTCAGTGCCCACATCCTGAGTTTTATTGGCACGTTGGCCCCCCGTTAAGCGCGTTTGGTGGCCCATAGCCCTCTAGTCTTGGCAAATCCGGCCGATAAACCGGTGTCGGACAGCGCAATGGCTGCCGACAAGCCGGCCTGGACAGGACTTTTGCCGTTATGACTGAGACTCAGACTTCTCCCGACATCGCCGCCGAAGCGGCCGCGCCAGCAGGCCCATCGGCGCCCGAGCTGCCTTGGACGGACGTTGAGGCCGAACATCACAAGATGCTTCGGCTGGCCCCGCTCAAGACCGATCGCGCCACCGGTGCGCGGCCGCTGCGGTTTGTCGAGTTCAGCTATGCCGAGCGCCATAGCAAGGAACGCAGCTTGCTGCGCATGAGCATTCAGTTGCCCGGCCAGCGAGTGCGCAAGGAACAGAATCACCTTGACGTGTGGGCCGACCACGTCGAGAAACGCCTGTTCTTCTCGCCCGACAGCTTGCAAGTCGAGCCCTTGAACCGGGGCATTGGCCGCTTCCTCGCCGCCCAAGGCATCACTTGGGCCAAGAAGCGTTGGTCGACCTATCGGGTTGACGGCACTGACCTGAACAATAAGGACGCGCTGAACGAAGACACCCGCTTGCGTCGTGATCACTTCCTCAAAGCCCACGGCTTCGAAGTGGTCTACGCCGATGCCCAACACCTCAAGGGCAGCGTCAAGCAAGCCCAGGTTGGCGAGCTGCTGGGCGACTGGAACACCGAGAAGCTGCAGTTCGTCGAGATTCTCGAAGCCGCGCAGATGTTGCAACAGGCCGAGCAGAATCTGGCGGAGCAGGAAGTCAAGCTGCAGAAGCAGGAAGAGAAGGTCAATAAGTTCAAGCGTGAAGACACGGGCCTGCGCTTCACCATCACCTGCCTGGTGGCGTTTGCGATGTTCCAGGCCGGGTTGCTGATCTGGATTGCTACGCGGCATTGATGGCTGCTCAGAAGTGTCTGACGCAACTCCCGTGGCGAGGGGATTTATCCCCTCGCCACGAACGCGGTCGCCAACACAGCCAGCGTCAAACCCGCGAAGCGAACAACGCCTGGTGCTCACGGCACTGCTCGGCGCTGAGCATGAACACGCCGTGCCCACCGCGCTCGAACTCCAGCCAGGCGAAGTCGACTTCTGGATAAAGCGCCTCGACATGAACCTGGCTGTTGCCCACTTCGACGATCAACAATCCTTTGTCCGTCAGATGATCGGCCGCCTCGGCGAGCATCCGGCGTACCAGGTTCAATCCGTCGTCGCCACAGGCCAGGCCCAGCTCAGGCTCGTGCTGGTATTCCTGGGGCATGTCGGCGAAATCTTCCGCGTCGACGTAGGGCGGGTTCGACACGATCAGGTCGAAACGTTGCCCAGGAAGCCCATCGAAACCATCGCCCTGGACGGTAAACACCCGTTCGTCCACACCGTGGCGCTCGATGTTCTGGTTGGCGACTTCCAGCGCTTCGAACGACAGGTCGGCCAACACCACCTCGGCCTCGGGGAACTCGTAGGCGCAGGCAATCCCGATGCAACCGGAGCCGGTACACAAGTCGAGGATTCGCGCGGGCTCCTGGCCCAGCCAAGGCTCGAAGCGTTTTTCGATCAACTCGCCGATGGGCGAACGCGGAATCAGCACGCGTTCGTCGACGATGAACGACATGCCGCAGAACCAGGCCTCGCCTAACAGGTAAGCGGCCGGAATGCGCTCAGCGATACGTCGGCGCAGCAGACGCTGCACATGCACCAACTCCTCGTCTTCTAGACGGCAGTCCAGGTAGCTGTCGGCAATTTCCCAGGGCAGGTGCAACGCGCCCAGGACTAGCTGGCGCGCTTCGTCCCAGGCGTTGTCGGTGCCATGGCCAAAGAACAGATCCTCCCCATGGAAACGGCTGACGGCCCAACGGATATGGTCGCGCAGGGTACGAAGGCGGGAAGTGATCACGGCGGCAAACTCCAGGAAAATCGACGGGCGAGTCTACCAGCCAAACGCATGCCTACCCAAACGCGCTCCAAGGACGACAGTAAATATCGCTGCAATCGTAGGATCCTTCCGTTTTCCGTCAACCCTATTGAACAAGATGTCTATCTTGACAAGGCTGTAGGCCAGCAACGACGGTGCTTGTGATGGAAGCGATTCACAGAACCGCTCCGCCAGAGGACAATGTCGCAAAAGCCCCACTCCAAGGAGCCCCAGAATGTCCGTTCCAAAAACGATGTTTCAACTCAGCGGCCGCGGTTACGCAGCGGCCAACCTGAGTCAAGCGACCCTGATCATCATCGATGCCCAGAAAGAATACCTCGCCGGCCCCCTCGCCCTGAGCGGCATGGATGCGGCGGTCGCGAACATCAAGCAATTGCTCGGCGCTGCCCGCGCCGCCGGCCGGCCGATCGTACATGTGCGCCACCTGGGCACCCATGGCGGGCTGTTCGATCCACAGGGCGAGCGCGGCGAATTCATTCCGGGCCTTGAACCCCAGGGCGACGAAACCGTGATCGAAAAACTGCTGCCGAGCGCTTTCCACGGCACTGACCTGAAGAAGCGCCTGGAGGACCTCGGTCCCCTGGACCTGATCGTCTGTGGTTTCATGAGCCACTCCAGCGTCAGCACCACGGTGCGGGCAGCCAAGAACCTGGGCTTTCGTTGCACCCTGGTCGAGGACGCCTGCGCCACTCGTGATCTGCCGCACAAGGGCGGCGTACTCAGCGCCGACCACGTGCACCAGACCGAAATGGCGATCATGGCAGACAACTTCGCCACGCTGGCCTTGACCCACGATTTCACCTGATAGCGCTCGATGAGCGGCCTGCTGCGCCGCTCATCCGCAAAAGCCTCTCATTTGCTTCAATTACTGGAGTATCAGGAACAACCCGAACATCTTCCGGTCGAAGGGCCGATACCCATTGAGGAAGGTCGGAATGAAGATATCCGATGGTTTTGACGCACGTCGCTTGCGGCCCAAGGGCCCGAGCAACTGGCGATTTCGTATCGGCGCGGGGATCGCGGCCCTGCTGGCGACGCTCGGCGTGCTACTGGCGATGGCTGGCGCCGCAAGCCTGCTTGGCCGCCCGCCCGCACTGGGCGAGCTGAACGCCACACCGCTGGGTTCGGCGGTCATCCTGGCAATCGGACTGCTGGTACTGCTGTTGGGCATCTGGCTCTGGCGGCGCTGCCGCCGTCGCGCCCGCCAATCCCTGGAGCTGGCCATGGCTCCGCATCTGATGAAAAAACACGACTGATCCGCCATCCGACGTTTTGTCGCGCCCTAATCCCCGGGAGTTGGGTAAACTGGCCGGCCTTCGCGGAGGCTGACATGCAAGACGACGACTTTTCCCTGTTCAAAAGTGCGATCCAGGGCGTAAAACCAATCAAACACGATCGCGCCGAAACGGGCAAACCCAAGGCCGATCGCGCACAGATCGCCAAGCTGCGCCAGGCCGCCACCGTGCGCACCGACGCGACAACCGTGGATGGCTTGTCCGATCAGTTCGTCATCGACGTCGGCCCCGAAGATGAATTGATGTGGGCGCGCGACGGCGTTCAGGAAAGCCAGATGCGCAAGCTGAAGGTAGGCCAGATCCCCTTCGAAGGCAGCCTCGACCTGCACGGCATGACCGTCGAAAAAGCCCGGGAGACCCTCTGGGCCTTCCTGGCCGAAGCCACCAGATTCGAAATCCGCTGCGTACGCGTCACCCACGGCAAAGCCGTGCGGCTGGACGGCAAGCGCCCCATGATCAAGAGCCACGTCAACACCTGGCTGCGCCAGCACCCGCAAGTGCTCGGCTTCACCTCCTGCCAGGCGAAGCACGGCGGCGCCGGTGCGGTCTACGTGATGCTCAAGCGCACCATGATGGAAGGCCGCGACGAGTAACCGCTCGATTGCCGAGCTTGCAGCGCCGTGTCCGCCACCGTACCCTTGCCCTTTGCGTAAAATCCCACAGGTAGTTTCATGTCTCTGGAACAGAATTACACCGCGATTCTCGGCCAATTGGGCGAGGACGTTTCCCGCGAGGGCCTGCTCGACACGCCCAAGCGCGCTGCCAAGGCCATGCAGTACCTTTGCCGCGGTTATGAACAGACCCTGGAAGAAGTCACCAACGGTGCCTTGTTCAGCTCCGACAACAGCGAGATGGTGCTGGTCAAGGACATCGAGTTGTACTCGCTGTGCGAACACCATTTGCTTCCGTTTATCGGCAAGGCCCATGTGGCCTACATCCCGAGCGGCAAGGTATTGGGCCTGTCGAAGGTCGCGCGCATCGTCGATATGTACGCCCGTCGCCTGCAGATCCAGGAAAACCTCAGTCGCCAGATCGCCGATGCGGTCCAGCAGGTGACCGGTGCCCTGGGCGTGGCGGTGGTGATCGAGGCCAAGCACATGTGCATGATGATGCGCGGTGTGGAAAAGCAGAACTCGTCGATGATCACTTCAGTGATGCTGGGCGAATTCCGCGAAAATGCGGCGACCCGCATGGAATTCCTAAGCCTGATCAAATAAAAACGTCGCTCGAAGAAAACCGGCATTGATCGCCGGTTTTTTTTCGCCTGCGAAAAATCAGGTAAGCTGCGCGCCCTCTTCTTCCCTGCCGTGAGGCTATAACGTGATCGTCAAAGCGCTTCGAGTTGGCCTGGGCCAGCTCATCATCCTTATCGATTTCATCACCCGCCCCGGCAAGAAACAGCGCCCGGCCGACGCCCAGGCGCAAGTCGACCAGGCCGCTCGCAGCCTGACCCTGTATCAATTTCATGCCTGCCCCTTCTGCGTGAAGACTCGCCGGACCCTGCGTCGCCTGAACGTACCGGTGGCCTTGCACGATGCCAAGAACAACGAGCAGGATCGCCAGACGCTGCTGGAACAGGGCGGCAGGATCAAGGTGCCGTGCCTGCGCATTGAAGAAAATGGCGAGACCACCTGGATGTATGAATCCAAGGTGATCATTGATTATCTGGATAAGCGGTTTTCGGCGGTCTGATTGTTTTGTGGTGAGCTTCAAGGCCTCATCGCGAGCAAGCTCGCTCTCACAGGAGGCTGGTGCTGATTACAAATCTGCAATCATGCACGGTCCCCTGTGGGAGCTTGCTCGCGATGGGGTCGGCCCATCCACTGGATATCTCAGGCTGCCCTGACCGCCAACGCCCCCCGTACCACCCCCGCCAACCGCTTCAACCCTTCATCCAGTCGCGCCGGATCGATGTGGCTGAAGTTCAAGCGCAAGTGGCCAGGATGCTTGTCTGGCTCAGGGAAAAACGGTTCCCCTGGCATGAACGCCACGTCAGCCGCCAACGCTGCGGCGAGCAAGGTGCGGGTGTCCAGCGGTTGCTTGAGCGTCAGCCAGAAAAATAGCCCACCCTGGGGCGTGTTCCAATCGGCGATGTCGGCAAAGTGCCTTTGCAATGCAGCCTCGAAGCGGTCGCGCCGATCCCGATAGAAATCCCTCAACTCCTGCATATGGCGGCGATATTGCTCCGTGCCAATCCACTGCAGCGCCTGCCACTGGCCGATGCGATTGGTGTGCAGGTCCGCCGACTGCTTGAGCCGCAGCAGGTGCGGGAACAGGTCCGGACTGGCGATCAGGTAACCCACGCGCAGCCCCGGCAGCAGGGTTTTCGACACGGTGCCGGTGTAGATCCAGCTGGCCGTTTTCAAGCGACTGGCGATTGGCGTGGCGCTGCCACCGTCGAAGGTCAGTTCGCGATAGGGTTCGTCTTCGACCAGGGTCACGCCGAATTCATCCAGCAGCGCCGCCACGGCATCGCGCTTGGCCTCGCTGTAGCGTACCGCCGATGGATTCTGGAACGTCGGGATCAGGTAGATGAACGCCGGGCGATGCCGCTCCAGGCGCGCCCGCAGTTGCTCCAGGTCCGGGCCGTCCGCCTCAAGGGGAACAGTGATGCAGTCGGCGCCGAACAGTTGGAAGATCTGCAAGGCCGCCAGGTAGGTAGGTGCCTCGAGCATCACCTCGGTGCCGACGTCGATGTACAACTTCGCCGTCAGGTCGAGGGTTTGCTGGGAACCGCTGACCACCAAAACCTGGCTCGCCTCACAAGCCAGCCCTAACGACCGCGCCTGCGCCGCCAACGCTTCGCGCAGGGCCGGCTCACCTTCGCTCATGCCGTATTGCCCCATGGACAACGGCATCGCCGCCCACTCCACTTTTGGCAACATGGCTTCGGCCGGCAGGCCACCGGCGAACGACATCACTTCCGGGCGCTGCGCCGCGGCGAGGATTTCGCGGATAAGAGAACTTTTGAGGCGCGAGACACGTTCGGAAAAAGCCATGGGGTCACCTGTAGCGAAGCGTTGGAAATATAAGTCAAACTGCTTGACTGAAATTACCCCGCTCTTTCTGGAAACGTCAATATGCTTGACCTTAAAAACCCCACCTCCCAGCAAATGGCCATGGAAGCATTCTTCTTTGGTTATCAGGCTTTCACCGCCAAGGCCGATGAAATGCTCGAACGCCGGGGCTTAAGCCGAGTGCATCAGCGCATCGTCTTTTTCATCGCCCGTTACCCATCCTTGAGCGTCAAGGAGTTGCTGGCGCTGCTGGGCGTGACCAAACAGGCATTGAACATGCCATTGCGGCAATTGATGGAAATGCATCTGGTCAACAGCGTCGCGTCCGAGGCCGACAAGCGCAAACGATTGTTGGAGCTGACCGCCGAGGGCCAGCGATTCGAACAGGCGCTGCGCCGCGAACAAGTGAAATTGCTGGAGCGGGTGTTTGCCGAGGCCGGGGAAGCGGCGGTGGATGGCTGGCTGGCGGTGAACCTGGCCTTGGGTAAATCTGGCGAGTGAAAGCGTTTGATCCAACGCTATCGCGAGCAAACTCGCTCTCATAGCGTTCAGCGGTGACCACAAATCTCGCATTCATCACAGCCCACTGTGGGAGCGAGCTCGCTCGCGATAGCGTCCGCACAAGGGATATATCCCTATCGCTCGAAATTTCGTCAACAAAACAGAAAACATTATTTGCTTTATTTGTATACAAAAGCATAATTCGCTTCGTGCGAGTTCCTGACCAACAAGTCAACTACTACGCCAGCCTTACCTGCCTCAATGCCTCGCCGCCACCCCCAGGGGGCGTGCGGTGCCGGAAATAACAATAAAACTCTTGAGGAGTACTCGCTGTGGAAAGCCGCAAACCCGAAGCCCAGACCTTGGATCTTTCGCCGCCATCACGCAGTGGCTGGCTGGAGCGCATCTTCAAACTCAGCTTGCATGGCACCACGGTGAAGACCGAGTTGATTGCCGGCTTGACGACTTTCATCACCATGGCCTACATCATTTTCGTCAACCCCAACATCATGGCCGACGCGGGCATCGATCATGGCGCCGCGTTCGTCGCCACCTGCATTGCCGCCGCCCTGGGTTGCCTGCTGATGGGCCTCTACGCGAACTGGCCGGTGGGCCTTGCGCCGGGCATGGGATTAAACGCCTTTTTCACTTACACCGTGGTCGGCACCATGGGCTACAACTGGGAAACCGCCTTGGGCGCGGTGTTTATTTCCGGCGTGCTGTTCATGTTCCTGACCTTGTCACGGGTGCGTGAATGGCTGCTCAACAGTATCCCGGTGAGCCTGCGCTACGCGATGGGCGCGGGGGTCGGGCTGTTTCTCGGGCTGATCGGCCTGAAGACCGCCGGCATCATCGTCGACAGCCCCGCCACGCTGATCAAGCTGGGCTCGCTGCATGAACCGGGACCGCTGCTGGCTGCCGTATGCTTCCTGATGATTGCCGTGCTGAGCTACCACCGCGTGTTCGGCGCGATCCTCATCAGCATCATCGCCGTGACCCTGGCCGGTTGGGGCCTGGGGCTGGTGCAATACAACGGCGTGATGTCCACGCCGCCCAGCCTGGCACCGACCTGGATGGCCATGGACGTGGCCGGTGTATTCAACGTCAGCATGATCAGCGTGGTGCTGGCTTTCCTGTTCGTACATATGTTCGATACCGCCGGGACGCTGATGGGCGTGGCCCAGCGCGCCGGCCTGGTGAAACCGGATGGCAAGATCGAAAACCTGTCCAAGGCGTTGAAGGCGGACAGCGCTTCCAGCGTGTTCGGCGCCATGGTCGGCGTGCCGCCCGTGACCAGCTACGTGGAAAGCGCCGCCGGAGTCGCGGCCGGTGGCCGCACGGGGCTTACCGCAGTCACGGTCGGTGTGCTGTTCATCGCCGCCATGTTCTTCGCGCCGCTGGCCGGGATGATCCCTGCTTATGCGACAGCCGGCGCCCTGATCTATGTCGCCATGCTGATGATGGGTGGCATGGCCCATATCGAATGGGACGAAGCGACCGACAGCATTCCAGCGATCGTCACCGCCATCATGATGCCTCTGACGTTCTCGGTCGCCGATGGCATCGCGCTCGGCTTCATCACTTACGTCGTGCTCAAGGCTGGCACCGGTAAACACAAGGAAATATCCGTCAGTCTCTGGGTGCTTTGTGCGATCTTTATCGCCAAGTTCATCTTCTTGTAAGCGGCACGAGCCTTACCCGCCTCACCCTGTCGGGTGGGGCTTTTGTACGTCAGGAGCAAAGCAATGAATCTGGAAACCTGGTTGTTGTTCAGTGGTGCCGCGTTGGTGGTAATCCTTATCCCCGGCCCGTTATCGTTACTGATGATCAGCAACAGCCTGAACTACGGCTTGCGCCGTTCCTACCCGGCTTTCCTTGGTGGAGTGGTGGCATCGATCTGCTTGTTGAGTGCGTCGGCGCTGGGGCTCGGTGCCCTGTTGCTGGCGTCGGAGCAGTTGTTCAGCGCCTTGAAAATCGTCGGCGCGCTGTACCTGTTCTACCTCGCCTGGCAGAGCTGGCAGCAATCGCGCCAGCCTTCCCAAGGTGCCGAGGTACCGCAAGCCGCCCCCATTCCGCGTTTCCGCGCGCTGTTCGGCCGTGCGTTCGTACTCGGCGCGAGCAACCCGAAGGACATCCTTTTCTTCGCGGCATTCCTGCCGCAATTCCTGAGTGCCGAGCAGCCGTTCTTGCCGCAACTGCTGGTGATGATCGCCACTTGGACCGTGCTCGACCTGCTCTGCAAGCTGGCGTATGGCCTCGGTGCCCATGGCGCTGCTCGCTATCTGCGCACGGGCAAAGGCCAGAGCTGGTTCAACCGGGTCAGCGCCGGGTTGTTCAGCGGGGCCGGGGCGGCTTCCTTGCTGAGCCGCTGAGAAAAAATCTTCACGAGCAGGCTCGCTCCCACAGTTGAAACGCATCCGATTGTGGAAGCGAGCTTGCTCGCGATAAGGCCCTCGCCTATTTGATAGGCGAAAAAAAGCCCGCAGTGTGAGCGGGCTAAAAACCAAAGAAGCTCTATGCGCAGTCGCTTCCAGGGCAAGGCAGCTGCTTGGGGGCTCAGCTGCCTCGATAGGTTGAATAGGCGTAGGGCGAAATCAGCAACGGCACATGGTAATGCTCCTGCTCTTGCGAAATGCCAAAGCGCAGCACCACCACATCCAGGAACGCCGGCTCGGACAGTTGCACGCCACGGGCGCGGTAGTAATCGCCGGCGTGGAATTGGATCTGGTAGACCCCGCTGCGGTAGTCGTCTCCTTGCAGCAGTGGTGCGTCACAACGGCCATCGCTGTTGGTCACTGCACTGGCAACCCGTTGCAGTTCGGAACCTTCGACGCGATACAGTTCGATCTTGATCGCGCTGCCTGGACAGCCGTGTGCGGCATCTAAAACGTGTGTAGTCAGACGTCCCATCGATTGTGCGTGCCCGGATGCGGAACAGCCAGGCACGGCGCCTCCTGAGTCAGTTGAAAGACAAGCCGCACCATTTCGAAGCACGAGAGATCACGGCAGTGAGCGAATTAAGACACTTTAAAGCTGAATTGTACACAATAAAAAACAGATATCTGCTTCACTTCGCCAACCACGGCAATCGTCATTTGTTTTTACCCCAACCCCGGGCATATAAGGGCTTATGCAACATTAGCTGACTGGGTAGGCAAGTTTCTTGCAGCGCCGATACGGCAACGTTGGCGGTAAAAAATGCAAAAAACAGGCTTACAAGTCGAAGACAAAGTTGTATACAATCAGTCCATCGTCGTGACGCCAGCCCGATATCCATCGCCAGGGCGCCACCTACATGGTTCGAACAAGAAGGAAGACTGCAGTGAGCGCTGACTACCCACGCGACCTGATCGGTTACGGCAGTAACCCTCCCCATCCCCAATGGCCGGGCAATGCCCGCATCGCCCTCTCCTTCGTACTCAACTATGAGGAAGGTGGCGAGCGCAACGTGTTGCATGGCGACAAGGAGTCCGAAGCGTTCCTCTCGGAGATGGTCGCGGCGCAACCGCTGCAGGGCGAGCGCAACATGAGCATGGAGTCGCTGTACGAGTATGGCAGCCGCGCAGGGGTCTGGCGGATCCTCAAGCTGTTCAAGGAGTTCGATATACCACTGACCATCTTCGCCGTGGCCATGGCTGCCCAGCGCCATCCGGACGTGATTCGCGCCATGGTCGCCGCCGGCCACGAAATCTGCAGCCATGGCTATCGCTGGATTGATTACCAATATATGGACGAGGCCCAGGAACGCGAGCACATGCTCGAAGCGATCCGCATCCTCACCGAAATCACTGGCGAGCGTCCGCTGGGCTGGTACACCGGCCGCACCGGCCCGAACACCCGTCGCCTGGTGATGGAAGAAGGCGGCTTCCTCTACGACAGCGACACCTACGACGACGACCTGCCCTACTGGGAGCCAAACAACCCCACCGGCAAGGCGCACCTGGTCATCCCTTACACCCTGGACACCAATGACATGCGCTTCACCCAAGTGCAGGGTTTCAACAAGGGCGACGATTTCTTCCAGTACCTCAAGGACGCTTTCGACGTGTTGTATGCCGAAGGCGCCGAAGCGCCGAAGATGCTTTCCATCGGCCTGCATTGCCGCCTGATCGGCCGCCCCGCGCGCCTGGCCTCCCTCAAGCGTTTCCTCGAATACGTCAAGGGTCATGAGCAGGTGTGGTTCAGTCGCCGCGTCGACATCGCTCGCCATTGGCAGCAGACCCATCCGTATCAGGGAGCGTCCAAATGACCGCTTTCCAAACCCTCAAGCCTTCCACCTTGAGCCGCGAAGCGTTCGTCAAAGCCTTCGCTGACATTTACGAACATTCGCCATGGGTGGCCGAAAAGGCCTTCGACCTGGGGCAGGACCCTTCGATCGACGAGATCGAGACCCTGCACCAGCGCATGAGCGACATCCTGTTGAGTGCCGATCACGCCAGCCAACTGGCCCTGATCAACGCTCACCCGGACCTGGCCGGCAAAGCCGCCGTCCAGGGACAACTGACCGAAGCCAGCACCAACGAACAGGCTGGCGCCGGTATCCACCAATGCACGGCCGAAGAGTTCCAGCGCTTCACCGAGCTGAACGAGGCCTATAAAGCCAAGTTCAAGTTTCCCTTCATCATGGCGGTAAAAGGCAGCAACCGGCACCAGATCCTCGCCGCGTTCGAGACGCGCATCCACCACTCGGCAGACGCCGAATTCAAATGCGCGCTGGCAGAGATCAACAAGATCGCGTTGTTCCGATTACTGACCCTTTAGCGAGCGGCTCCTGAAGACAGGTCCTGCAAGCATCCCCAGCCAACTTATCAAAGGCAGACAAGAAGAATGAAAGCTTACGCCGTACCGTTCGAAAAGTTCGTCAACCTGGCCGACGCCCGCCTGGGCACCAAGATCATCTCGGTCACCGACGACTGGTTCGCCGACGCCAACCGCCTGTTCCAGCCGACCCCGGCCGTGTGGAAGGAGGGCGTGTTCGATGACAACGGCAAGTGGATGGATGGCTGGGAGTCGCGCCGCAAGCGCTTCGAAGGCTACGACAGCGCGGTGATCCGCCTGGGCGTGCCGGGCTCGATCAAGGGCGTGGACATCGACACTTCATTCTTCACCGGCAACTACCCGCCATCGGCTTCCCTGGAAGCCTGCTTCCTGGCCGAAGGCGAGCCGGACGAAAACACCCAATGGACTGAAGTGCTGTCGGCCGTCGAGCTGCAAGGCAACAGTCACCACTACCACGAAATCAGCGACGAGCAAGCCTTCAGCCATCTGCGCTTCAACATTTATCCGGATGGCGGCGTGGCTCGCCTGCGGGTCTATGGTGTTCCGTATCGCGACTGGTCCGCCGTGGGCGACAACGAACAGATCGACCTGGCCGCCGCCCTCAATGGCGGGCGCGCCCTGGCCTGCTCCGACGAGCACTTCGGCCGCATGAGCAACATTCTCAACCCGGGCCGCGGCATCAACATGGGCGATGGCTGGGAAACCGCCCGTCGTCGCACGCCTGGCAATGACTGGGTAATCGTCGCCCTGGGCCATGCCGGTATCGTTGAACAAGTCGTCGTCGACACCCTGCACTTCAAGGGCAATTACCCGGACAGCTGCTCAATCCAGGGCGCATTCGTCAAAGGTGGCACCGACAGCCAGATCGAAACCCAATCGCTGTTCTGGCGCGAGCTGCTGCCGAGCCAGAAGCTGGAAATGCACGCCGAACACACCTTCGCCGAACAGATCAAGGCGCTGGGGCCAATCACCCATATCCGCCTGAACGTGTTCCCGGATGGTGGCGTGAGTCGCCTGCGGGTGCTTGGCAAGGTCGCTAAATAGCGGTGAAGCCAATCGCGAGCAGGGCTCGCTCCCACAGGGTATGCGGTCAAATGTGGGAGCGAGCCTGCTCGCGATAGCAATAGAACAGACAACAATGAATTCAAGGTAAAGAAGACCAGCATGCGCACTCTCAAGATCGAACCGTTGACCAAAGAAGCCTTCGCCCCGTTCGGTGACGTGATCGAAACCGACGGCAGCGATCACTTCATGATCAACAACGGTTCGACCATGCGCTTTCATCGCCTGGCGACGGTGGAAACCGCCACGCCGGACGACAAGGCGATCATCAGCATCTTCCGCGCCGACGCGCTGGAGATGCCACTGACCGTGCGCATGCTGGAGCGCCATCCGCTGGGCAGCCAGGCCTTCATTCCGCTGCTCGGCAACCCCTTTCTGATCGTGGTCGCGCCACTTGGCGATGCACCTGTATCAGGCTTGGTCCGCGCCTTCGTCACCAACGGCAGGCAGGGCATCAATTACCATCGCGGCGTCTGGCACCACCCGGTGCTGACGATCGAAAAGCGGGATGACTTCCTGGTGGTTGATCGCAGTGGCACAGGCAATAACTGCGATGAGCATTTTTTCAAAGAGGATGAGTTTTTGATCCTCGCCCCCCACCAATAAGAGAAGGTCCGATCACGCGAAAACAAGCGTGACGGGCGAGAGGTAAAGACTGTGGAAGCACATATGCTGGAATGGCTGAACCTGAGCATTCGCTGGGTTCATATGATCACTGGCGTAGCCTGGATCGGCGCGTCGTTCTACTTCGTCTGGCTGGAAAACAACCTCAATCGCGTCAACCCCAAGAGCGGCCTGGCCGGCGACTTGTGGGCCATCCACGGTGGCGGTATCTATCACCTGGAAAAATACAAACTCGCACCACCGGCCATGCCGGACAACCTGCACTGGTTCAAGTGGGAAGCCTACTTCACCTGGATGTCGGGCATCGCGCTGTTGTGCGTGGTGTTCTATTGGAACCCGACCGTCTACCTGCTGGCTCCCGGCAGCAGCCTGAGCGGCCCTGAAGGCGTCGCCCTGGGCCTTGGCTCGTTGTTGGTCGGCTGGTTCATCTATTCCTTTCTCTGCGATTCGGCCCTGGGCAAGCGCCCCGCCCTGCTCGGCCTGATTCTGTTCGTGCTGTTGATCGCCGCGGCCTATGGCTTCAGCAAGGTGTTCAGCGGTCGCGGCGCCTACCTGCATGTCGGTGCCGTCATCGGTACGATCATGGTCGGCAACGTGTTCCGCATCATCATGCCGGCCCAGCGTGCGCTGGTGGCGGCTATCGCCGAGAACCGCACCCCCGACCCGGCGTTGCCGGCCAAAGGCCTGTTGCGTTCGCGCCACAACAACTACTTCACCCTGCCAGTGCTGTTCATCATGATCAGCAACCACTTCCCAAGCACCTACGGCAGCCAATACAACTGGCTGATCCTGGCGGGTATCGCAGTGGCGGCGGTGTTGGTGCGGCATTACTTCAACACGCGTCATGACAGCAATCGGTTTGCCTGGACGTTGCCGGTGGGCGCCTTGGCGATGATCTGCCTGGCTTATGTCACCGGTCCCAAGCCGATGCCTGGCGCGCCGGAAGTCGCGAAGGTGCCCGGCGTGATCGAGTATCAGCCACTGCCGGAAACGGCGGTGGGCGGCGGCGCCAAACCCGCATTACCGGCGCAGGCGCCCGCGCCTGCCCAGGCTGCCAATGCCCAGGGCCCGTCATTCGATAAAGTCCACAGCGTGATCCAGGAACGCTGCTCGGTCTGCCACTCGGCCAAGCCCACCAGCCCGCTGTTCAGCGCGGCGCCGGGCGGGGTGATGTTCGATACGCCACAGCAGATCCAGCAGGAAGCCGCGCGCATCCAGGCCCAGGCCGTGACCACCCAGATCATGCCACTGGGCAATATCACCCAGATGACCCAGCAGGAGCGCGATCTGATTGGCGCCTGGATCACCCAAGGTGCACGGACCAACTAGTCCACCCGAGCAAGCCTCGATCCACAGCAATACCGCAGACAGGCAGACCGGCACACGCCGGTCGCCCGTCAGCGGCCGCCTGCGCCTCAACAATAACAACAAGAGGAAAGCACCCCATGCACACGTTCCACACTCACGCCCCGCATCCGTTGCCCATGCGCTGTCGCAACGCACTTGAGCCCCTCCATGCAAGCCCGTATCCTGCGCGGCCGTTCGAATCCGGACGTCTCCAAATAACAATCGGATCCTGACCGACGCCGCTGTTTTCAGCTCTTGTCACAAACAAAAAGCTGACCGAACGGATGTTTATCCGTAGAAAAAGCGCCACACCAGAGCGCTAACGACAAGAAAAGCGATACCACTTACCTTTGGGAGCAAACCGAATGAAACGCACGTGCACCAATCTGATCGTTGCGGGATCTTTGTTGGCAGGGGGACAGGCCGTGGCAGGCGACCTGCTCCAATGGCAGAGCAACAGTCTGAGCTACCTGTATGGCAAGGATTTCCAGATCAACCCACGTATCCAGCAGACCGTGACGTTCGAGCACGCCGATGCGTGGAAATACGGCGACAACTTTTTCTTCCTCGACCGGATCTTCTACAACGGCCAGGACGACAGCCAGTCCGGCCCGAATACCTATTACGGCGAGTTCAGCCCACGCTTGTCGTTCGGCAAGATTTTTGACCAGAAGCTCGAACTGGGTCCGATCAAGGACGTGCTGCTGGCGATGACCTATGAGTTTGGCGAAGGCGACAACGAGTCTTACCTGATCGGCCCGGGTTTGGACCTGGCCATTCCCGGTTTCGATTATTTCCAGCTCAATTTCTACAACCGCCAGACCGAAGGCTCGCGTGCCGGCGACAACGTCTGGCAGATCACACCGGCCTGGGCCTACACCGTGCCCGTGGGGTCGTCCGATATCCTGATCGATGGTTTTATCGACTGGGTCGTGGACAACGACACCAACTCAAAGGGCACCTACCACGCCAACCTGCACATCGTCCCGCAGATCAAATATGACTTGGGCAAGGCCTTGAAACTGGGCGCCAAGCAACTGTATGTCGGTGTGGAATACGATTACTGGAAAAACAAATACGCGATCGAAGACAGCGGTAGTTTCAAGACCAACCAGAGCAATACCAGTTTCTTGCTGAAGTACCATTTCTGATTTACACACATAGAAGGTTCCATTGTGGGAGCGAGCTTGCTCGCGATGGCGGTGGGTCAGCCTGCCCAGATGCTGGATGTGCCGCCCTCATCGCGAGCAAGCTCGCTCCCACATGGGCTGCATGCCAACCGCAGGTTTGGCATCAACTGCAAATCCCTGTGGGGGCGAGCCTGCTCCGGGCGGCGATCCGACGAAAGCGGTGGATCTGCTTGCATCACTCCTGAGCCAAGCCCAGGAACCGGCTCAACGCCTCACGCTGCGCCAACGCATCCTGGCGCCCCAGTTCGATCAACTCGCCGCAGTACCCCGCCTCGAACAGCAGATAGCTCAACACCCCAGCCCCGCTGGTCTTGGTCGCGCCCGGCCCGCGCAGGAACACCCGCAACGCACGGGGCAGTTCCTGGCGATGACGGGCGGCGATCTCGTCGATCGGTTGGCTTGGCGAAATCACCAACACCTCCACCGGTGCCGCACCGAGGGTATGGGCAGGCACGCCCTCGGGCAGGAGGTGACTGAACTGGTTGAGGCGCCCAAGCAACTCGATGTCGCTTTCCAGGCTGTCGATGAACGTGCTGTTGAGCATGTGTCCGCCGATCTGCGCCAGGGTGGGTTGCTGGCCGGTGTAGCTGCGCTCCTGGGGCGTTTGCCCACCCGCGCCGCGGGGGTTGCCACTGACGCCGATGACCAACACACGATTGGCCCCCAGGTGCAGGGCTGGACTGATCGGCGCCGATTGGCGCACCGCGCCGTCGCCGAAGTACTGGGGGCCGATCTTGACCGGTGCGAACAGCAAGGGGATCGCGGAACTGGCCAGCAGATGCTCCACCGACAACTGCGTCGGGACACCGATGCGCCGGTGCCGCAACCAGGCATCTATAGTGCCGCGACCTTGATAGAACGTCACCGCCTGTCCGGACTCGTAGCCGAACGCGGTCACCGCCACCGCTCGCAGCTGGTGCTCGGCGATCGCCTGCTCGATACCCGACGCATGGAATTGTGCCCGGAGCAATTCGCGCAACGGTGAACTGTCGACCAGCGCCACCGGCAACTTGGCCCCCAGGCCCAACAGGCTGTGCGTGATGAAACGCGTCGCCTGGACGAGCACGCCACGCCAATCGCTGCGCATCACCTGGTGGCTGCGCACCGCTTGCCAGAACGCCGTCAGCCGCTCGATGGCGCTTTTGAAATCCATCGCACCGCTTGCCAGGCTGACCGCGTTGATCGCGCCAGCCGACGTGCCGACGATCACCGGGAACGGGTTGTCTGCGCCGTCTGGCAATAGCTCGGCGATGGCCGCCAATACGCCCACCTGATATGCCGCTCGAGCCCCGCCGCCGGAAAGAATCAAACCTGTTACCGGTTCAGCTGGGGTCATCGCGTTGCTCCGTGCTCAGTCAATTAGGCTACATTTCAACCGCGTTTTTCGTACAACTTCGGCTCACCCGGCGGACGGGTCTTGAAGCGCCGATGGGCCCAGAGATATTGCCCGGGGCATTGGCTGACCGATTTTTCTACCCACTGGTTGATGCGAATGCAATCGGCTTCCTCGGTCTCCCCCGGAAAATCCTCCAGCGGCGCCTGGATCACCAGACGATAGCCGCTGCCATCAGCCAGGCGCTCCTGGACGAACGGCACGACCAGTGCCTTGCCCAAGCGCGCAAATTTGCTGGTGGCGGTGACCGTCGCCGCCTGGATGCCGAACAATGGCACGAATACACTTTGCTTGGCGCCGTAGTCCTGGTCCGGTGCATACCAGATCGCCCGGCCCGCGCGCAGCAATTTGAGCATGCCGCGCACATCATCGCGTTCCACCGCGAGGGAATCGAGGTTGTGCCGTTCGCGACCGCGGCGCTGGATATAGTCGAACAACGGGTTCTTGTGCTCGCGGTACATGCCATCGATGGTGTGCTGTTGGCCCAACAACGCCGCGCCGATTTCCAGCGTGGTGAAATGCAGCGCCATCAGGATCACACCCCGGCCCTCGCGCTGGGCCTGCTTGAGATGCTCCAACCCTTCGACATGGGCCAGCTTCGCCAGGCGCGAACGCGACCACCACCAGCTCATGGCCATTTCGAAGAACGCGATGCCGGTGGAGGCGAAGTTTTCCTTGAGCAAGCGCTTGCGCTCAGCGGCGGACTTCTCGGGAAAACACAGTTCCAGGTTGCGACTGGCGATGCGCCGCCGGTCGCCGGCCACCCGGTACATCAGCGCGCCCAGCGCCCGGCCGATCCGCAGCAGCAACGGATACGGCAACTGAACGATCAGCCACAACAGCCCCAGGCCGCACCACAGCAGCCAGAAACGCGGATGAAAAAATGCAGCTCGAAGACGCGGGCGATCCATTACAGCTTCCACAAAGACTTGGGCCGCGCATTCTACATTGTTCGACCCGGGTTGCGGCTGACGGGCGATCTCGTTATAAGTCTCGGCACTTTTAGTGACAAGTCGTTGTACGCCGACCATGAGCCAAACCGAACCGCTAGACCAAGATCCCGTGTTCCAGCTGAAGGGCAGCATGCTCGCCATTACGGTGCTGGAACTGGCCCGTAACGACCTGGAAGGTCTTGACCGGCAGTTGGCGGCGAAAGTCGCCCAGGCCCCGAATTTTTTCAGCAATGCCCCCCTGGTACTGGCACTGGACAAGCTGCCTGCCGGCGAAGGTTCAGTGGACTTGCCTGGCCTGATGCGCGTCTGCCGCCAACACGGCCTGCGCACGCTGGCGATCCGCGCCAGCCGCATCGAAGACATCGCCGCCGCCATCGCCATTGACATCCCGGTGTTACCGCCTTCCGGTGCTCGTGAGCGGGTGCTGGAACTGAGCCCGGCCGAACCGAAGAAACCCGAGAAACCAGCAGAGCCCACCGTCAAGCCAACCCGTGTGATCACCACGCCGGTACGCGGCGGACAGCAGATTTATGCCCAGGGTGGCGATCTGGTCGTCGTGTCCTCGGTCAGTCCGGGCGCGGAACTTCTGGCCGATGGCAACATCCATGTATACGGCCCGATGCGCGGCCGTGCGCTGGCCGGTGTCAAGGGCGACACCAAGGCAAGGATCTTCTGTCAGCAGTTGAGCGCCGAACTGGTCTCCATCGCCGGGCATTACAAGGTTTCCGAGGATTTGCGTCGCGACCCGTTGTGGGGGGCTGGCGTCCAGGTCAGCCTGTCGGGCGACGTGTTGAACATCATTCGGCTTTAACGGATACTGCCGCATTTTCCAAGCATCTCTAAAACGTAGCGAAAACAGCTTAACGACGTAGGAAAAAGGATCAGGCAGTGTTTACCAGAAGTAGACCCGGCCCAATGTCCTATTCCAGCCAAGCCTGTGCAGTTGCAGCAGTTTTCCAGAGATGTTTTTCAGGGGCTGACAAAGTCCTTTTTCCTTAGGGGTGAAACACCTTGGCCAAGATTCTCGTGGTTACATCCGGCAAGGGTGGTGTGGGTAAGACCACCACCAGCGCCGCTATCGGTACCGGCCTCGCCTTGCGCGGCCACAAAACAGTCATCGTCGACTTCGACGTCGGCCTGCGTAACCTCGACCTGATCATGGGTTGCGAGCGTCGCGTGGTCTATGACTTCGTCAACGTGGTCAATGGCGAAGCGAACCTGCAACAAGCCCTGATCAAGGACAAGCGCCTTGAGAACCTGTACGTGCTGGCCGCGAGCCAGACCCGCGACAAAGACGCGCTGACCCAGGAAGGCGTGGAAAAGGTGCTGATGCAGCTCAAGGAAGACTTCGAATTCGTGGTCTGCGACTCCCCGGCCGGTATCGAAAAAGGTGCCCACCTGGCCATGTACTTCGCTGACGAAGCGATCGTCGTGACCAACCCGGAAGTGTCGTCGGTGCGTGACTCCGACCGCATGCTGGGCCTTCTGGCGAGCAAGTCCCGTCGCGCCGAGCAGGGCGAAGAGCCGATCAAGGAACACTTGCTTCTGACCCGCTACAACCCTCAGCGCGTCAGCGACGGCGAAATGCTCGGCGTCGAGGACGTCAAGGAAATCCTGGCGGTCACCCTGCTGGGCGTGATTCCAGAATCCCAAGCGGTACTCAAGGCCTCGAACTCCGGCGTGCCGGTCATTCTTGACGACCAGAGCGACGCTGGCCAGGCGTACAGCGATGCAGTCGATCGCCTACTGGGCAAAACCGTCGAACATCGATTCCTCGACGTCACGAAGAAAGGTTTCTTCGAGCGCCTGTTTGGAGGTAGGTAATGAACCTTTTTGACTTCTTTCGTGCCAACAAAAAGCCAAGTACCGCCTCGGTCGCGAAAGAGCGTCTACAGATCATCGTGGCGCACGAACGCGGCCAACGCAGCACCCCTGACTACCTGCCGGCCTTGCAGAAGGAACTGGTGGAAGTGATCCGCAAATACGTCAACATCGGCAACGATGACGTGCATGTGGCGCTCGAAAGCCAGGGCAGCTGCTCGATTCTGGAACTCAATATCACCCTGCCGGATCGCTGATCGACCCTGCGGGAGCCACGGCGGCTCGGGCCCTCTCCTCTCCCCCTGGGACTGGAGAAGGGCCCGAGCCGCCGTTGCCGTTTGTTACGAGACTGTTTAATGCCCCTGTCCAACATCCGCATCCTCCACCAGGACGCCGCCGTACTCGTGGTCGACAAGCCGACCCTGCTCCTGTCCGTGCCTGGCCGGGCGGACGACAATAAAGATTGCCTGATCACTCGCCTGCAGGAAAACGGCTATCCGGAAGCGCGAATCGTGCACCGGCTCGACTGGGAAACCTCCGGCATCATCCTGCTGGCCCGCGATCCGGATACCCATCGCGAACTGTCCCGCCAGTTTCATGACCGCGAAACCGAAAAAGCCTACACCGCGTTGTGCTGGGGCCAGCCCGAGCTGGACAGTGGCAGCATCGATCTGCCCTTGCGCTACGACCCACCGACCAAGCCCCGTCACGTCGTGGACCATGAGCACGGCAAGCATGCCCTGACGTTCTGGCGTGTACTCGAACGTTGCGGCGACTGGTGTCGGGTCGAACTGACGCCTATCACCGGACGCTCACATCAGTTGCGCGTGCACATGCTGTCCATCGGTCATCCGTTGCTGGGCGACGGACTCTATGCCCATCCGCAGGCATTGGCGGCCTGGCCGCGCCTGTGCCTGCACGCCAGCATGCTCAGCTTTACCCATCCGCAGAGCGGCGAGCGCTTGCGCTTCGAGTGCCCGGCACCGTTCTGAACAAGGGATCAAACGAAGTCAAGCCTTCTGGCGATACGCGCCAGAGGCCTCGACCGGGACACCGTGTGTAGGAAAAGTCTTCACATTCAATGGAATATGCTTAAGATGGTGGCATTTAGCCAAGGCCAGGACGCCCGTGCCAGATTCTCCACCGCTTCAGCAAGACTACCGTTATACCTTCCGCTTCTTGAATACGGATTTACATCTACGGGACGAACCTTGTCATCGCACCGAGCAAGCGCTGCGCCAGCTCATCATCAATCGCCGCAAGCGCGCGGTGACCAGGGCGACGGCAATCATTGCGGGCAGCAAACAGGCTTTGTTTGCCAAGGTCCAGCGCCTGGGCAGTTGGCGAAGCAAAGTACGCGTCACATTGGGCGCCCCCCAGCGCAACGGGCGCTTTGACTGGCCACTGGAAGAGCTGCAGAACACGCTGCTGGCCCAGCATCGCGGCGTCCGGATGCCGACGCTCCAGGGGTTTGGCTACACCAGGAGTGGATTAGGCCTGGCCCAGGATTACTTCCTGATCACCGAGTTGCTGGAGGATTACACCGACGGCGCAAAATGGCTGGCGGAACATCCCGGACAGATTGAAACATTCACCCACAAAGCCTTCGAACTGCTGGATTCCCTGACAAGCAGGAACATAAGCCACATGGATTTCTGGGCTGGCAATCTCATGCACCCGGCTGATCCACAACGTCCGCTGATGGCGATCGATTTCGAGAACTGTTTTTCCGGGCCGACGCCGTTTCACAGCGAAACACTCGGCTTCCAGCTCGGGTTCCTGTACCACCGTGAAATCTACCGGTACATCACCGAAGCACGGTACGACAGCCTGGTCGAGGAATACCTCGATCGCAAGCCAACGGTCTCGATGGAAAACTTCAACAAGGTGTATCAGGTCAGCAAGCACTGCCACCTGGGCCGCAAGGAGCGCCGAGAAGTGTTCCTGCAAGGCCGGCTCCTGCTTGACTGAGCCATTCGGGGCGTGGCATTGGGCCCTGCTATGTCGCTGCCTGATGGGGTAAACTCGCGCCCATTGCTGTCTGGAGTTATTTATGCGCGCAGAGTTGAACCAGGGCCTGATCGACTTCCTCAAGGCCTCCCCTACCCCGTTCCATGCTACCGCCAGCCTTGCCCAGCGCCTGGAGGCGGCGGGTTACCAGCGTCTCGATGAGCGCGAAACCTGGGCCACCGAGGCCAACGGTCGCTATTACGTCACGCGCAACGATTCCTCGATCATCGCTTTCAAACTGGGTCGCAACTCTGCGCTACACGACGGCATCCGCCTGGTCGGCGCCCACACCGACAGTCCTTGCCTGCGGGTCAAGCCCCAGCCGGAACTGCAACGTCAGGGGTTCTGGCAACTGGGCGTGGAAGTGTACGGCGGCGCACTGCTGGCGCCGTGGTTCGACCGCGACTTGTCGCTGGCCGGCCGCGTGACCTTCCGCCGTGACGGCAAGGTCGAGAGTCAGCTGATCGATTTCAAGGCGCCGATCGCCACGATTCCAAACCTGGCCATTCATCTCAACCGTGAAGCCAACCAAGGCTGGGCGATCAATCCGCAGAACGAGCTGCCGCCGATCCTCGCCCAGTTTGCTGGCGACGAACGCGTCGACTTCCGCGCCGTGCTCACTGACCAGTTGGCCCGGGAACACGGCTTGAACGCCGACGTGGTGCTCGATTACGAGCTGAGCTTCTATGACACCCAAAGCGCAGCGGTCATCGGTTTGCATGGTGATTTCATCACCGGCGCGCGACTGGACAACCTGCTCTCCTGCTATGCCGGCCTGCAAGCCTTGCTGACCGCCGACACCGAAGAAACCTGCGTGCTGGTGTGCAACGACCACGAAGAGGTCGGTTCTACTTCGGCGTGTGGCGCGGACGGCCCGATGCTCGAACAGACCCTGCGCCGTCTGCTGCCCGACGGTGAAGATTTCGTACGCACCATTCAGAAATCCCTGCTGGTCTCCGCAGACAACGCCCACGGCGTACACCCCAACTATGCCGACAAGCACGACGCCAATCATGGCCCCAAGCTCAACGCCGGCCCGGTGATCAAGGTCAACACCAACCAGCGCTACGCCACCAACAGCGAAACCGCCGGCTTCTTCCGCCACCTGTGCATGGCCGAAGAAGTACCGGTGCAGAGTTTCGTGGTGCGCAGCGACATGGGTTGCGGCTCGACCATCGGCCCGATCACCGCCAGTCAACTGGGTGTGCGCACCGTGGACATTGGCCTGCCGACCTTTGCCATGCATTCGATCCGCGAACTGTGCGGTAGCCAAGACCTGGCGCACCTGGTGAAAGTGCTGAGCGCGTTCTACGCTTCTCGCGAGTTGCCATAAACCTTCGTGGCGAGGGAGCTTGCTCCCGCTGGGTGGCGCAGCCACCCCAAACCGGTTTTGCCACTGCTGCGCACTGGAGCGCGAGCAAGCTCCCTCGCCACAAGGGTATCCAGCGAAAGGTCTGGATAACTCATGACACACCTCACCACACCCCAAGCAAACCCGAACTAGACTGACCTTATCCCTCCCGACAAGGCCGTCGCAATGATTTCCATGTCCTCGTTCAACGCCATGCTCGTGCCCATCATCGCCGGCATGATCCTGCTGGCCATTGGCTTCAACTTCCGAGACAAAAATGTCGGGGTGTTCGCCATGTGGATCGGCATGTTGCTGATCCTTATCACAGTGCTGTTCAGGATTATGGCGAAGCTCAACGAGTCCTCCTGAATACGCCTCAGGCGGGTTGTTCCGGCACGTCCACGCCAACGTGGATCGCGTCGTGCCGCCAGAATTCCAAGTCACAATCGATCAGCCGTTGGTGCTGGTCATAGTTGACCCGAGCAATCCGCAGCCCGGGGCTGCCGACCGACACTTTCAGCGCCGCCGCGGCCTCGGGTTGCAGCGAGGTAGGCACGATGTCGAATTTCACCCGGCCGTAATGCAAGTCGTAATGGCGGGCGTACAGCTCGGTCATGGACTGGTTGAGATCGAACGCGAGAATGTCCGGAAAGTACGACGGGTTCAGATAATGCTCCACATAAAGCACCAGTCGTTCATCGATACGCCGGGTGCGACAGATCTGGATGACGCTGGACAGCGCCGGCAGTTGAAGCCAGGCGCAGATTGCCGCCGAGGCGGGTTGCAAGCGGGCCGATATGACTTCGGTGCGCGGCACCCGGCCTTGAGCGGCAACCATCGCGTGGAAATGGCTGCGCTGCATCAAATTGTAGGCCAGCCGCGGTGGCGAAACGAACCAGCCCCGACGTTCCTCGCGGTAAATCTGCCCTTGGGCTTCCAACTGCAACAATGCCTCGCGCACGGTAATCCGAGTGGTGCCGAACAATTCGCTGAGTTTGCGCTCGGCTGGCAATTTGTTGCCGGCCGCCAGCAAGCCGTGGTCGATCTGCTCTTGCAGAACTTGTCCGATGGATGTCACCGCTTTGGTTGCCTCAACGCGCATCAACGTTACCTATCTGGACTAGACCAGCACTGTTTCGGGGCGGGATCTTTGCCGCTTCGATCCGTATCGCATGCCTGCAAGCCTAGGCGCTGAGCATGACTGAGAGATGACACAACCGCTGAACGGTCTATTTACTGGCTTGCAATTAAACGGCCAAGTCCTTGCAGATCAGTTGTTTACTCATGGTCTACGCTTATGACGCAGCGACCCTACGTGAGCCCGACGATTGCTGGCGCGCTTGCAGTCGACATCAAAATGTCATGGGAGACACCTACATTGGCTCAGGTATTGCTGACCTAGACCAACACAACCGCAATCGCAGCGTTGAAAACGCCCATAGGAGCTTCGGATGAAACAGCTTTTCCTGGCATCACTGTTAGGCTCGACCATTGCCATGTGCACCGCCGCCATGGCCGCTGATACTGATCTGAAAACACTGGAAGCCGCTGCGAAAGCGGAAGGCGCCGTAAACAGCGTCGGCATGCCCGATGACTGGGCGAACTGGAAAGGCACCTGGGACGACCTGGCCAAGCTCTATGGCTTGAAGCACATCGACACCGACATGAGCTCCGCCCAGGAAATCGCCAAATTCGCGGCCGAGAAAGACAACGCCAGCGCCGACATCGGCGACGTCGGTGCCGCTTTCGGCCCGATCGCGGTCAAGCAGGGCGTGGTCCAGCCCTACAAGCCAAGCACCTGGGAGCAAGTGCCGGACTGGGCCAAGGATAAGGACGGCAACTGGGCCCTGGCCTACACCGGCACCATTGCCTTCATCGTCAACAAGAAGCTGCTGCATGGCTCCGACGTCCCGACCAAATGGGCCGACCTGAAAACCGGTAAATACAAAGTCTCGATTGGTGACGTGAGCACCGCTGCCCAGGCGGCGAACGGTGTACTGGCCGCGGCCCTGGCAAACGGTGGCGACGAGAAAAACATCAAGCCCGCGCTGTTGATGTTCGCCGAGATTGCGAAGCAAGGGCGCCTGTCCATGGCCAACCCGACCATTGCCACGATGGAAAAAGGTGAGGTCGAAGTCGGCGTGGTCTGGGATTTCAACGGCCTGAGCTACAAGGCCAAGATGGCCAACCCGGATGACTACGTCGTGTTGATCCCGTCCGACGGCTCGGTGATCTCCGGCTACACCACCATTATCAACAAATACGCCAAGCACCCGAACGCCGCCAAGCTGACCCGCGAATACATCTTCAGCGACGCCGGCCAGATCAACCTCGCCAAGGGCAACGCCCGCCCGATTCGCGCCGAGCACCTGAAACTGCCGGAAGAGGTCCAGGCCAAGCTGCTGCCGAACGAGCAGTACAAAGGCGTGACCCCGATCAAGGATGCGGATGCGTGGGAGAAGACCTCCAAGGCACTGCCGCAGCAGTGGAACGAAGAAGTCATCGTCGAGATGAAGTGAGGCGCTAGCTTCCACTCCCGGATCACCGCTGATCCATTGTGGGAGCGAGCTTGCTCGCGATGAGGGAGTGTCAGTCGACATGAATATTGGCTGACACACCGCAATCGCGAGCAGGCTCGCTCCCACATTGGACGCTTGGTGAACCCGGTTTTTTGGTTCTTGCCCGGAGTCCCGGTCCCCATGAAGCACAACGTCATCCTGGTGGTGCTCGACGGTCTCAACTACGAGGTCGCCCGGCATGCCATGGGACATTTGCAGGCGTATGTCGGCGCAGGACGCGCGGCGCTCTACAAACTGGAATGTGAATTGCCCGCACTGTCCCGCCCGCTCTATGAATGCATACTCACCGGCGTCGTGCCTATCGACAGTGGGATCGTGCACAACAACGTCTCGCGCCTGTCGAACCAGCGCAGCATTTTCCACTACGCCACCGAGGCCGGCCTGAGCACGGCGGCCGCTGCCTACCATTGGGTCAGCGAGCTCTATAACGTTTCGCCCTTCGTTGCCGGTCGCGACCGCCATACACATAACCCCGACCTGCCGATCCAATACGGCCATTTCTACTGGAACGACCACTACCCCGATTCCCACCTGTTCGCTGATGCCGAACACCTGCGGCAGCGCTACTTGCCGAATTTTCTGTTGGTGCATCCGATGAACATCGACGATGCCGGCCACAAGCACGGCCTCGACACTGCGCAATACCGCAACAGTGCCCGCTCGGCCGACATCAACCTGGCCGTCTACCTGCATGCCTGGCTCGACGCCGGTTACCAAGTGCTGGTGACGTCCGACCATGGCATGAACAACGATCGCTCCCACAACGGGCTGCTGGCGGAAGAACGGGAAGTGCCGCTCTTTGTCCTCGGGGATGGTTTCAGCCTGAACGCCGACGCGGCTCCCCTGCAAACCGAACTGTGCGGCACGATTTGCCAATTGCTTGGCATCGCCCACGACAAACCCTTTTGCCAGGAGTTGCTCAAGTGAACGCCATGACGCGCGGCAAATGGCTGGCAGCGTTGTGCCTGGTGCCCTTCGCGATATTCTTCATCGTCTTCCAGATCGCCCCGCTGCTCTGGGTGCTGGTCAACAGCCTGGAATCGGAAGAGTTCGGCTGGGGCCTGGCCAACTTCAGCAAGATCTTCAGTTCGAAGTTTTATCGGCAAGCGATCCAGCACAGCCTGGAAATCAGCTTCTGGTCCAGCGTGTTCGGCATCGTTATCGCCGTGCTCGGCAGCTACTCCCTGCGTCGGGTGGATTCGCGGCTGCGCAACTTCGTCAACGCATTCGCCAACATGACCAGCAACTTCGCCGGCGTGCCCCTGGCATTCGCCTTCATCATCTTGCTGGGGTTCAACGGCAGTATCACGATCATGCTCAAGCAGGCGGGCATCATCGAGGATTTCAACCTGTACTCGAAAACCGGGTTGATCATTCTCTATACCTATTTCCAGATTCCCCTGGGCGTACTGCTGCTTTACCCGGCGTTCGACGCGCTGCGTGAAGACTGGCGTGAGTCCGCCGCCCTGTTGGGCGCCAGCGGCTGGCAGTTCTGGCGGCACATCGGCTTGCCGGTGCTGACCCCGGCGCTGCTGGGCACGTTCGTGATCCTGCTGGCGAACGCTCTCGGCGCCTACGCGACGGTCTATGCATTGACCACCGGCAACTTCAACGTCCTGCCGATTCGCATCGCCGCCATGGTCTCCGGCGACATTTCCCTCGACCCGAACATGGCCAGTGCATTGGCCGTAGTGCTGGTGGCGCTGATGACTCTGGTAACCATCGTCCATCAATTGCTGCTCAAGAGGAGCTACCATGTCTCGCGCTGAATCGGGCTCCGTCGGGCTCTATCATCGAGCGGTGGTGTACCTGCTGTTCGCCATTCTGTTGCTGCCCCTGGTCGGGACACTGGTCTACTCCATCGCTAGCAGCTGGTCGGCCACCGTGTTACCCAGCGGCTTTACCTTCAAATGGTACGTGCAGTTGTGGAGCGATCCGCGCTTTCTCCATGCTTTCGGCCAATCGCTGGTCGTCTGTGTGGGGGCGCTGGTGCTCTCGGTGGTGCTGATCCTGCCGCTGCTGTTCGTGGTGCATTACCACTTTCCCAAGCTCGATGCGCTGATGAACATCCTCATCCTGCTCCCCTTCGCGGTGCCGCCGGTGGTGTCGTCGGTGGGGCTGTTGCAACTCTATGGTTCCGGGCCTCTGGCGATGGTTGGCACGCCGTGGATCCTGATCGGCTGCTATTTCACCGTCGCCCTGCCGTTCATGTACCGAGCAATCACCAACAACCTGCAAGCCATCAACCTGCGTGACCTGATGGACGCTGCCCAACTGCTCGGCGCCAGTACTTTCCAGGCCGCCCTGCTGGTGGTGCTGCCGAACCTGCGCAAGGGCCTGATGGTGGCGCTGTTGCTGTCCTTCTCGTTCCTGTTCGGCGAGTTCGTGTTCGCCAACATCCTCGTCGGCACCCGCTATGAAACCCTGCAGGTGTACCTGAACAACATGCGCAACAGCAGCGGCCACTTCACCAGTGCGCTGGTGATTTCCTACTTTTTCTTCGTACTGGTCCTGACCTGGGCGGCCAACATCTTGAACAAGGACAAAAGCCAATGAGCTACGTCAGCGTCCAACACCTGCAAAAAAGCTACGCCGGCACGCCGGTGTTCAGCGACATCAACTGCGAAATCCAGAAGGGCGAATTCGTCACCCTTCTCGGCCCCTCGGGCTGCGGCAAGTCCACATTGTTGCGCTGCATTGCCGGCCTGACGGCGGTGGATGACGGCAAGATCCTGCTGGACGGCCAGGACATCGTCCCGTTGAGCCCGCAGAAGCGTGGGATCGGCATGGTCTTCCAGAGCTACGCCTTGTTCCCGAACATGACCGTGGAACAGAACGTCGCCTTCGGCCTGCGCATGCAAAAGGTGGATGCCTCGGACAGCCGCCAGCGTGTACTGGAGATCCTGCGTCTGGTGGAGTTGCATGATTTTGCAGCGCGCTATCCCCACCAGCTTTCAGGAGGCCAATGCCAGCGTGTCGCCCTTGCCCGCTCCCTGGTGACCCGGCCGCGCCTGTTGCTGCTGGACGAACCCCTCTCGGCCCTCGACGCACGGATTCGCAAACACCTGCGTGAACAGATCCGACAGATCCAGCGCGAACTGGGCTTGACCACGATCTTCGTCACACACGATCAGGAAGAAGCCCTGACCATGTCTGACCGGATTTTCCTAATGAACCAGGGAAAGATCGTACAGAGCGGCGATGCCGAGACCCTTTACACTGCGCCAGTCGACGTCTTTGCCGCCGGCTTCATCGGCAACTACAACCTGCTGGACGCCGACAGCGCCACGAAGCTGCTGCAACGCCCAGTGAACGGTCGCATCGCCATTCGCCCGGAAGCCATCGAACTGAGTCGCAATGGAGAGCCCGATGCACTGATCCGCAGCCACAGCCTGCTGGGCAATGTCATCCGCTACCGGGTCGAGGCCCGTGGCGTGGAGCTGGTGGTCGATGTGCTCAACCGTTCGGCCGCCGACCTGCATCCTGACGGTGCGCGGTTGGCACTTTCCATCGATCCGTCGGCGCTGTGTGAGGTAGCCTGACGGCCTTGTTGATTTTTGAAGCTGATCTTGAAAAGGAAAACGCGCTGATGGCCCTGGCAATTTTTGATCTGGACGAAACCCTGATCCACGGCGACTGCGCCACCCTCTGGAGCGAACAGATGGGGCGCCTGGGTTGGGTCGATCCCGAGTCGTTCATGCGTCGCAACAACGAGCTGATGGATGCCTACAGCCACGGCAAATTGCGCATGGAAGAGTACATGGACTTCAGCCTGGAACCGATGATCGGCCGCACGCCCGAAGAGATCGAGCACCTGGTGACACCGTGGGTGGAAGATTTCATCGAGCCGATCATCTTCAGCGACGCCACCAAGGCCATCGCCGAACACCGCAAGGCCGGCGACCGGATCCTGGTGATCTCGGCTTCGGGCACGCACCTGGTCAAGCCGATTGCCGACCGCCTGGGCATCGATGAGATCCTGGCGATCGACCTCGAAGTGGCCCATGGGGTGTACAGCGGCAAGACCGTGGGCACCCTGACCTACCGCGAGGGCAAGATTTCCCGCTTGCTGGATTGGCTGGATGCCGAGGAAGAGAACCTCGAAGGCGCCAGTTTTTACTCCGATTCGCGCAATGACCTGCCGTTGCTGCTGCGGGTGGATTACCCGCATGTGGTGAATCCGGACCCGGTATTGAAAGCTCACGCTGAGTTGGCTGGCTGGCCGATTCATACCTGGAAGTGAAGCGGATCAACTCCAGAACACCTGAAGCGTTTGTGGCTTTGTGGCTTTGTGGCGAGGGAGCTTGCTCCCTCGCCACAGGGGACCGATCAGCTCAAGCTCTCGTCGATCACCAACACCAACTTCCCGGACACCTGATTGGTCGCCAGCTCCGCAAACGCCGCCTCGGCATCGGCGATTGCAAACGTCCTGGCCAGCTGCGGACTCAGGCGTTTATCGGTAAACAGCGGCCATACGTTCTGCCCCAATTCGCTGATCAAGTCAGCCTTGAACTGATCGTTGCGACTGCGCAGGGTCGAACCCAGCAGTTGGATGCGCTTGCCCAGCACCTGGGCCAGGTCGAGTTCGGTCGTGCGGCCGCCCATGAGGCCGATCAGCACCCAGCGGCCGTCAACTGACAAAAGTTTCACGTTGAGGCCGGCGTAGTTCGCGCCGACCGGATCGAGAATGACGTCGAAGGGCGCGAAGTCGTTCAGGCTGTTGATATCGTCGGTGCGAACCACGCCGCCCTGGGCCCCCAATGCTTCGCAATAGGCCAGGCGATCCGCCGAACCGACGCTGACCCAGCACGGGTTGCCAAACGCCTTGCAGAGCTGGATCGCCGCCGAACCGACGCCACTGGCGCCGGCATGCAGCAACACTTTTTCGCCTGGCCGCAGGCCGGCAAGCTGGAACAGATTCAGCCACGCGGTGCCGTAGACCTCAGGCAGCGCGGCCGCTTCGGCCATCGACAGGCCTTCCGGCACGGGCAAGACATGGCGGCCATCGACCACTACCTCTTCGGCCATTCCACCGCCAGCCAGCAACGCGCAGACGCGGTCACCGACCTGCCAGGAGGAGCCCGGCCCGACTTCACTGATCACTCCCGAACATTCCAGCCCCAACACCTGGCTCGCGCCGGGTGGCGGTGGATAATGCCCGGCTTTTTGCAGCAAATCGGCCCGATTCAGGCCGGCGGCAGCCACGCGGATGCGAACTTGGCCCGCATCGCAGGCCGGACTTGGCTCATCTGCCCATACCACTTGGCCTTCAACGCCTTGCAATGCTTTCACGGTGCCTCCATAGTGAGTCTCGACTGGGCCCGCTGCTATAACGCCGGGCTTTCTTGCATTATGCGCCCGGGCCACATGGAACCGGCGACTTCAAAGACGGCCTAATATGCGTTATCAATTGTCCCTGCGTCGAATCAGCATGAAGCACTTGTTCCCCAGTACTGCACTTGCCCTCTTCATTGGCCTCGGCGTTTCGACGCTTTCGAGCACTGCGCTCGCGGCCAACAGCTGGGACAAGCTTCAGCCCGATCGCGACGAGGTGATCGCCAGCCTTAACGTCGTTGAGTTGCTCAAGCGTCATCACTACAGCAAGCCGCCGCTCGATGACGCGCGCTCTGTCATCATCTATGACAGCTACCTGAAGCTGCTTGATCCGTCGCGCAGCTATTTCCTGGCCAGTGACATTGCCGAATTCGACAAGTGGAAGACTCAATTCGACGACTTCCTCAAAAGCGGCGACCTGAACGCCGGGTTCATTATCTACAAGCGCTACCTGGACCGCGTCAAGGCGCGCCTGGATTACGCCCTTGCCGAATTGAACAAGGGTGTCGACAAAATCGATTTCAATGCCAAGGAAACCTTGCTGGTCGACCGCAAGGACGCGCCTTGGCTCAAAAGTACGGCCGAACTCGACGACCTGTGGCGCAAACGCGTCAAGGACGAAGTGCTGCGCATGAAGATCGCCGGAAAGGATCCCAAGCAGATCCAGGAAACCCTGACCAAGCGCTACAAGAACCAATTGGCGCGTCTGGACCAGACCCGGGCCGAGGATATCTTCCAGGCCTACATCAATACCTTTGCAATGTCCTACGACCCGCACACCAATTATCTGTCGCCGGATAACGCGGAGAACTTCGACATCAACATGAGCTTGTCCCTGGAAGGCATCGGCGCGGTCCTGCAAAGCGACAACGACCAGGTCAAAATCGTGCGCCTGGTGCCCGCGGGCCCGGCGGACAAGACCAAGCAGGTCGGTCCGGCGGACAAGATCATTGGTGTCGCCCAAGGCAACAAGGAAATGGTCGACGTGGTCGGCTGGCGCCTGGATGAAGTGGTCAAGCTGATCCGTGGCCCGAAAGGCTCGGTGGTCCGCCTGGAGGTCATTCCGGCCAGCAATGCGCCAAATGACCAGACCAGCAAAGTCGTGTCCATCACCCGTGAAGCAGTGAAGCTGGAAGAACAGGCCGCGAAGAAATCGGTCCTGAAACTCAAGCAGGACGGCAAGAACTACAAGCTCGGCATCATCGAGATCCCGGCGTTCTACCTGGACTTCAAGGCTTTCCGCGCCGGAGATCCGGACTACAAGAGCACCACGCGCGACGTCAAGAAGCTGCTGACCGAACTGCAAAAGGAAAAGGTCGACGGCGTCGTCATCGATTTGCGCAACAACGGCGGCGGCTCGCTGCAAGAAGCCACCGAATTGACCAGCCTGTTCATCGACAAAGGCCCGACCGTGCTCGTGCGCAATGCCGATGGCCGGGTCGATGTGCTGGAAGATGAGAACCCGGGCGCATTCTACAAAGGCCCGATGGCCTTGCTGGTCAATCGACTGTCCGCTTCAGCCTCGGAGATTTTCGCCGGTGCCATGCAGGACTACCACCGCGCCTTGATCATCGGCGGCCAGACTTTCGGCAAGGGCACCGTGCAGACCATCCAGCCGTTGAACCACGGCGAACTGAAACTGACCCTGGCGAAGTTCTACCGTGTTTCCGGCCAGAGCACTCAGCATCAGGGCGTGTTGCCTGATATCGATTACCCGTCGATCATCGACACCAAGGAAATCGGTGAAAGCGCCCTGCCCGAAGCCATGCCGTGGGACACCATCCGTCCCGCGATCAAGCCGGCCGTGGACCCATTCAAGCCATTCCTGGCCCAGCTCAAGTCCGAACATGACACCCGCACCGCCCAGGACGCTGAATTCGTGTTCATTCGCGACAAGCTGGCCTTGGCGCAAAAATTGATGACCGAAAAAACCGTCACGCTCAATGAAGCCGACCGCCGCGCACAGCACGCCGACATCGAGGCCAAGCAACTGGCGATGGAAAACCTGCGTCGCAAGGCCAAGGGCGAAGAGCCGCTCAAAGAGCTGAAGAAAGAAGACGAAGACCTGATTACCGAGCCGGAAAAGACCAAGCCGGAAGATGATGCCTACCTGAGTGAAACCGGGCGAATCCTTTTGGATTACCTGAAACTCAACACGGCGGTCGCCAAGCACTGAGATGATGGCCATTTAATGGTGATGCTCGGCGGAGTGTCATCAAACTGACATCAGTCTGTCGTGAAATACAGGACCGGGCGCGCCCCAGCAGGGGTTGCGCCCCGTCCTTTTTTTATCGCCAGAGACTGCCATGACCACGATAGAACAGCTGGGTGCCTTGAGCTCGATCCTGAGTCAAAGCGGTTTGCACAGTCTGTTCCAACCCATCGTATGCCTCTCCGAACGACGCATCCTGGGTTACGAAGCGTTGACTCGCGGCCCGTCCAACAGCCCCTTGCACTCCCCTGTCGCATTGCTGTCGGTGGCTCGCCAGGCCGGGCGACTCAGCGAACTGGAGCTGGCCTGCCGTCGCAGCGCCTGCCAGCGCTTCAATGAGCAAAAACTGCCGGGCAAGCTGTTTCTCAACGTCTCGCCCGAATCCCTGCTTGAATCGGCACACCAGACCGGTCGTACGTTGCAGTTGTTGCAGGACTTCGGCATCCCGCCCAGCCAAGTCGTCATCGAACTGACCGAACAAACCCCGATCGATGATTTCCAGCTCCTGCAAACCGCTCTGCATCATTATCGGGCGATGGGTTTTTCCATTGCGCTGGACGACCTTGGCGCCGGTTATTCAAGCCTGCGGCTCTGGTCGGAACTGCGCCCCGATTACGTGAAGATCGACCGGCACTTCATCGATGGCATTCACCAGGACGCGCTCAAGCGAGAATTCGTGGGTTCCATCCTGAAAATCGCCCAGGCATCACGGGCCCAAGTGATCGCCGAGGGAATAGAACTGCCGGAAGAACTGGCCGTGCTGATCGAGATGGGCGTCGATCTGGTCCAGGGGTATCTGCTTGCCCGGCCCCAGGAACACCCGTGCCAGGATGCCAAAGCGCTGATGCCCCGGCAGGACAGCGGGGTGGTGCCTCTGGGCGATGAAGTGAGCGACCTCGGCGCCCTACTCAACGAACAACCGGCGGTGGCCCACGACACCCCGACGGCGGCAGTCCTGGATGCGTTCCGCCGCCAGGCCAACCTCAACTCCCTGGCAGTGTTGGATGACCGTGGCCAGCCGTGCGGCATCGTCCATCGTCATTCGCTTTCGGACGCGCTGCTCAAACCCTTCGCCACCGACCTCTTCGCGCGCAAGCCCATCAGCCGCCTGATGAGCGACGACTTCCTCGCGGTGGAACTCAACCAATCGTTGCAACAAGTCAGCCGCCTGATCACCAGCCGCGCCCGACAACGCATCGAAGAAGATTTCATCATCACCCTCAATGGCAGCTACATGGGATTGGGGCGCGTGATCGACGTGCTCAAGCTCATCACCGAACTGAAGATCCAACAGGCCCGCTACGCCAACCCGCTGACCTTGCTGCCCGGCAACGTGCCGATCCAACAATGCCTTACCCGCTTGCTGCAGCAGCGTCAGGAGTCGGTAATCTGCTACGTCGACATCGACAGCTTCAAACCCTTCAACGACATCTACGGCTACGGTCGCGGGGACGAAGTCCTACTGTGCCTGGCGCAATGCCTGAACGAACGCATCGACCCCAGCCGCGACTTCGTCGGCCACATCGGCGGCGACGACTTCCTACTGGTCCTCGGCCCGGATGATTGGCGCAAACGCCTGACCCAATTGTTGAACGACTTCCAGAACCACTGCCGCCGCTTCTACCGGCCCGAGCACTTGGAGGCTGGTTGTTTTACTGCGCTGAACCGACAGGGGGTGCGGCAGGAATTTGCGTTGCTGTCGCTGTCGATTGGGGTGGTGCACCTGCGCTCGGAGGCTTGTGCGGGGCTGGATGCCAGTCAGCTGGCCGAACTCGCTTCCCAGGCTAAGCACCATGCCAAGGAGATTGTTGGGGGGAGTTTGTATTTGATTAATGGTGCGATCGAGCAGGTACCGGTCCTGGAGTTGGGGCTGTCGGTGTGAAAATGGGTGCCTTCACCCCAACGGCATGGCAGCTACAAATCCTGTGGCGAGGGAGCTTGCTCCCGCTGGGCTGCGTAGCAGCCCCTCTTATGGAAAACGTTGTGTGTCTGGTTAATTGCGTAGGCTGTTTCTAGATTTATAACCAACCCTAACTTAATCAGATTGCCTCGGCTCTATACTTCATTAAAGAAGCCAGTAGAACCCTCATAAATCTGCGCTGATCTTCAACCTTCTGATCGAAGTATGTATCCAAATTTAAAAAAACTCTATCAAAACTGTCATCGCACCCTAAGAAATAGGCAAGAGTATCAATTAGTAAAATCTGCTCTTTTGAAGTGTGACATAAAAAATCCGGACGAATCAACAAGTCAAATAGCTGGCTCAATTCCTCGTCATCATTTACATTTTTTGAAGTTATTATTTCCTCACGCGCCACATCATTAGTATTCTCAATACTAAAAACAAAAAGCAACCCCCAAATACAGTGCAAATCAAACGGTTTTTTCATGTGCTCGGTCCTGTATAAGCTGTCTTAGGTAGGCCACTTGTATCAAGAATAACAATCGCCTTAGTTTGCTGTATATACTCCAAACCATCTCTTTTATAACCCTCACCAATTACCCGCCCCATTTCAATTGGTTCTTTAGACTCGGCGATTCCTGCTCGCCTGAAAATCAATTGAGCTCGATAAATAGCATTGAGCTGATCACGATGATTAAGGAAACGAGTTGCGGCAGACGGAATAGCAGGTAGCCCTGCATTACTTCCACTGTGATATACATCGATTTGCCCAGTGCCAGGATTTCGCCCTGTCGTAACGCGCTCCAACTGAGCCTCCGTAGTAGTCTGAGCGCCATGTTTCTGTAGGAAATGCGCGCCTGGTATCGATCGCTCCATCTCATCCAAACGCCGATAAGCATTCGCTTCCGCCAACGCATCAATCCGAGCCCTCCGCTGCTCCGCCGTCATCGGCAGCGCAGGCTCACCCTCATCCACCCCAACCTTAGTCGCCGGGTCTTGTTTACCAATGGCAGGTTTTTTACATCCGTCGCCAGGGCAACCTTCCAACCCCAACGGATCCACCCACCCCGTCGGGTTCAGGGTGTACCGATACCCATTCAACCCACCCGCCAGCTTGCTCGGATCCAGCGTCAAGTACCGCCCCGTCTCCGGATTGTAGTACCGGTGCCGGTTGTAATGCAGGCCGCTTTCCCGATCGTGGTATTGCCCCTGAAAGCGCAGCGGTTGCTCCAGGCGCTTGCCATCGCCGTGGCGCAGTTCGGTGAGTTTGCCGTAGCCGTTGTAGCGCGCGGCCCAGACGACTTCGCCTTGGTGGCTGGTCAGTTCCTGAGGGGTGCCGAGGTGGTCGAGGTGGTAATAGAACGGCGTGGCTTTTTCCGGCCCTGCGCCTTCCAGCAGGGCCAGGGGGCGGAAGGTGCCGGGTTCATAGACGTAGCTCTGGTAGTGACGGTCGCTGCCTTCAGCGATGACCTGGTCGCCCTGCCAGATGAATTCCGTGGTGAGGCCGTCCACGGTCTTTTCGATGCGTCGGCCGAAGGCGTCGTAGCGGTAGGACGTTTCGCTCCCGTCGGGGGTGGTGACACCGATGAGCCGATGTTGGCTGTCGTAGCGGTACTGCGTGACGAGGCACTGGGCATGGCCGCGGCGTTCGCGGACCAGGTTGCCGTAGGCGTCGTAGTCATAGTGACGATCGCCCTCCATCAGTAGACGGTTGCCCTTGAGGGTGGTCGGGCCGGGACGGT